>NZ_JAOQKF010000008.1:0-158895 GCF_025567565.1 Muriventricola aceti
CGGGGCATCAAGAAGTAATATCGCTGACTTTTAGGGCCGCCTCGGTCGTCACACGCGACGGCCGGGCGGCCCGCCCCTTTTGGGTGCTTAAGATGGAAAGGATGGACGGACCATGGAATTGGGACTGAAGAATAAGAGTGCGTTGGTTTTGGCCTCCAGCAGCGGATTGGGGAAGGCTATCGCAATGGAACTGGCACGGGAAGGAGCCCGGGTCATGCTCTGCGGTCGCTCTGAGGAGCAGCTGAAAAGGGCACAGCAGGATATCCTGAACGCCACTGGAAACGAGCCGAAATATCTGGCCGGGTCTATCACCGATCCCCGGTATATCCAGGAGCTGGTCCAGACCACAGTGGAGAAATGCGGTCCTATCTTTGCCCTGGTGAACAACAGCGGAGGTCCCAAACCGGGCCCCTTTGACTCCTTTGATGACCAGGCTTGGCAGGATGCCTATGAGCTGTGCCTACTCAGCTATATCCGGACGATCCGTGCTGTTTTGCCTTATATGAGGGCCAATGGAGGGGGCCGTATCCTGTGCTCTACATCCTCCTCTGTGAAGGCGGCGCTGAACGATTTGATCCTGTCCAACACCTTCCGTATGGGGGTGGTAGGGCTGGCCAAGACCCTGAGTCAGGAGCTGGGGCCGGACAACATTCTGGTCAATGTTATCGGTCCCGGCCGGGTGGGAACTGCCCGCATCGACCAGCTGGACCAGATCCGGGCTCAGAAGGAAGGATTGTCGGTGGAGGAGCTCCAGCATAAGGCATTCCACGACATTCCCCTTGGCCGGTATGGTCGGCCTGAGGAGTATGGGCGTATGGCCGCATTCCTGTGCTCTGAGGCCAATACCTATCTCACTGGACAGACCCTGCTGATGGATGGAGGTATGGTGAAGGCGTATTGAAATCTAGCGGATGAGAGCATAGGGAGCTGGGATATTTGATATCCCCTTAATAGGGGTAATTTTTTAGGCGCCTGATAACCTCGGCAGATACTGCTTTGGCGGTATCTGCCGAGGACTTTTTTGTCTACGCAGGTTCTGTCATGCTCCGCGTCTCGCCTTGCGGTGTGACCATGTACTCACTCTCGTTCTAGTGGATATCCACTGGATGCCCTTAGGGCGCAGGAGATATAATTGATTTGGATTTATCTAAATTATATATATTTTAGACGATAAATTTTATTGACATTGTCGCTTTGTATAATTATAATGTAAATATCTTATGAATAGCAAGCGCAATGATGGCGCCATCATTGTATTCTCACGGTGTGAGAATACAATGATGGCGCCATCATTGTATTCTCACGGTGTGAGAATACAATTCATGTTATAGCCAGAACCAAGAGGCGCAGCCCAGAATGGGGGACATAGGATAAATAAAAAAGAGTCCATAAAATAAAAATCTTTCGCAAACGACTAAGTCGAATGCTCAGTCTGTTCCTGATAGCCTTTAATGGTTCTGAATATTGTTGGAATTCCCTTCTAGGGCGTTGCCCTGACTAATCGTCAGTACAGGGCGGTGCTCTTTATCTGGTTTGACTGTTTTTTACACAGATCTTCTTTTTTACGGTTAAACTATTGTATGTTTCGACGCAATTATGTTCTTAAACATTTTGGATATCTGGCTCTTTTCACCTGCCATCAGTTTGGTAAAAAGGAAAATTTTCTTAATTAAATGAATTATGGCTTTACAGATAATTAGAAGAACTTACGTTTATAAAAATATAGTCTAAAAAGGTTAACAAAAATTGTAATTTTATTGATATAAAAAAAATAATATTTATTATCTGATGATATGCCAATATACGCGATGTAGTGTGGTAGCTTATGTGATAATAAATATGAATTAGATAGGGGTGGATAAGCCAAATAGTAAAATACATGGTCAAATAGGGAATCAAATTTGAGAAAAAGGAGAATGATTAAAATGAAAAAAAGACTGAGTTGTGCGCTGATTCTTGCTTTAACCACAGGTTTATTGATTTCTTGCGGGAGCAAAGACGGATCTGTTTCCAATGCTGGGGGAAACGGCGCTGCTGGAAGTGCAAAGGAAATTGTCCTGGGACATGTGTATGCCGAAGACCATAATATAAATCGTGCATCTCTTCAGTTTAAAGATTATATCGAAAAAGAATCTGGGGGTAGCATGACTGTAAATATCCAGCCCAACAGTGTTCTTGGTGGCGATGAGGATATGCTGGAAATGTGTGCGTATGGCACCGTTACATTGATGACGCCTTCTGTGGCCTCTTTGGAAACCTATGCGGCAGATTGGGGTGTGTTGAACCTCCCCTATTTGTATGACTCTGTTGAAGATGCGTTTGAGGCTGCTGATGGTGAGCTGGGAGACTATCTAAAGAGTACTTTGGATGGCACAGAATATATCTGCGTTGGCTTCAATTCCAATGGTACCCGTAATATGTCAAATAATGTGCGCCCGATTACTTGTATCGAGGATCTCAAAGGAATTAAGATGCGCGTAATGAACAGCAGTACATATATTAAGTGGATGAATGCTCTGGGTGCTAACGCTACCCCGATGGGTTTCAATGAGGTCTTTACCGGACTTCAGCAGGGAACTATCGATGGTCAGGAAAATGGAGCCGCTATTGCTTATACTTCTGGGTTTAACGAAGTGCAGAAATATTTCAGTGTAACTGAGCATGTATATGATATGAATGCAATCATCTGTAACCGTGCTTTTTATGAAAGTTTGACAGATGAGGAAAGAGAGATTTTTGATACAGGTATCCGTACCTATATGGAAGATTGGCAACGCAATACAGAGGTCAGCGAAGACGGAGAGTATATTGCTAAGTGGGAAGAAAGCGGTTGTGCAGTAAACTATTTGGAAGATGACAAGAAAGAAGCGTTCCGCGAGGCACTGACTCCGTTGTATGAGGAAGCAGAGGCAAACTTCCCTGAAGCATGGGAAGCCTTGAGCAAGTATCGTTAAACTTTGTGAACTTGAATTAGTGTTTTTAGATATGTAATAAATAAAAGAGTGATGTATTCTCTGGATGATAGAAATTCCGGAGAATACATACACTAAAATGGGTAAAAAGGAAAACGATATGAATGGTTTAAAAAAAATAACACATAGAATCAATAAACTGGAAGAAGTTTTTTTGGTAGCTACATTAGCAGTTTGTGTAGTTGTAATTTTTGTACAGGTAATTGCTCGATATGTGTTTAACAACTCGATTTCTTGGAGTGAAGAAGGCTGTAAGTATCTCTTTGTTTGGATGATATGGATGGGCACTGACTTTGCGGCAAGAGATCACTTGTGTATTGAGATTATCAGTGGCCGGGTTAAAGGTAAAGCAAAGTTAGTTTTGGATATCGTAGTGAAACTGATGTGGCTGGGGATCTGCCTGTTTTTTACATTTAATGGTCTGGAAGTGGTTCAGTCCATGATGCAACGCGGAAAAGTGGCTTCGTCTATTCCGTGGCTGAAAGTTTGGGTGGTTTATTTGGTTATGCCTGTGAGCCAAGGAATGCTGAGTATCCGGGTTATAGCACAGATTGCCGAAGACATCATGAAGATAATGGGTCGCGGGCAATTGGCTGACGGATCAGTATAAGGAGGACTTAGATTTATGGAGATGCAAATTCTAGTTCTGTTCGGAGTCTTTCTGATAACGGTATTCATTGGTGTGCCAATTGGCTATTCTATCGCGTTAGCTACCTTGGTGGTTTTAGCCGGTTTTACGAATACTCCGTTAGCGATGATTACACAGAATTGTGTTAGTGGAGTGAATTCCTTTTCGCTGATGGCGATTCCCTTTTTTATCCTGGCTGGCAATTTGATGAGTACGGGCGGTGTCGCAAAAAGAATCGTTAACTTTGCGGATACTTGTATAGGGTGGATTACTGGTGGACTGAGCTTAGTGACAACCGCAGCTTGTATGTTTTTTGCGGCGATTTCTGGTTCGGCTATGGCTACCTGTTCTGCCGTTGGTGCCATCATGATTCCTGAGATGGAGAAGAAGGGGTATCCACGTCCGTTCAGCGCTGCTTTGGCAGCCTCTGCCGGATCCATTGGCGTTATTATCCCCCCGTCCGTTCCCTTTGTTATCTATGGTGTCGTGACCGGTACATCCATTGGTGATATGTTTATTGCGGGTTTTCTGCCAGGCATCATGATGGGAATTGCGATTATGATTGCCTGTGTAGTGATGAGTAAAAAATATGGTTACCAAGGGGCGAGTTCAAAACCGACGGGAAGAGATGTCTGGATTTCTTTTAAAGACGCCTTTTGGGCATTGTTGGCACCTGTTATTATTTTGGGTGGAATTTATGCGGGTATTTTTACGCCAACAGAAGCGGCTGTCGTTGCGGTGGTATATTCTATTTTTGCAAGTGTAGTAATTTATCGTGAAATGACACTGAAACAGCTCTATGCTGCATTTGTAGATAGCGTACGGTTAAATGGTAATATTGTTTTTATGGTTGGTACTGCGACTGCATTTGCAAGTTACCTGTCATTGAAGCAAATTCCAGTTTTAATTGCGGCGTTTTTGACAAGCTTAACCAGCAATCCTATTATTTTGATGCTGATTATCAATGTGTTCCTTCTATTTGTGGGATGCTTGATGGATAATATCCCTGCGACTATCATTTTGTCACCGATTCTCCTACCTGTTGCATTGGAATGTGGACTATCAGCCGTTCAGTTCGGTGTGGTGCTCACCATGAACTTGGCAATTGGTTTTGTGACACCCCCTTATGGCTCTAACCTATTTGTGGCTACATCCATTTCTGGTGTAAAGATAGAGGCTATGCTAAAGTATGTATTGTGGTTCATTGGTGCGTTGCTAGTTGTTTTGATGCTAACAACTTATGTTCCATTCTTTACACAAGGTATTGTAGAAATGATCAATGGTTGATGACCTAGATAATGATTTTATTCAAAAATATTTTTAGGAGGAATTTCTTATGACTCAGCATGAGAGAAGCAAGGTACTCCTGCCCCCAATGGCGATGCACGCAGAGACAACGCCCTGTGTTGTAAGGGGAGAAGGCTGTTATCTGTATACGGAGGATGGCCGGAAGATTCTGGATATGGCATCCGGTATTGCCACGAACGCCCTCGGCCACTGCCACCCCAAGGTGATCGCTGCCGCTGAGAAGCAGCTGCATACTCTGATCCACGCCGGACATAACATTCTGTACTATGAGCCCTATACTACTTTGATGGAGAAGCTGGTGGAGAAGACCGGCAATAAGTACAAGGTGTATTTCTCCAACTCCGGAGCTGAGGCCAACGAGGGCGCCATGAAGCTGGCGAAGTACGCAACCCAGCGTCCTGTCATCATCTCCATGAAAAACGCCTTCCACGGCCGTACCATGGCAACCGCGACTATTACCACTTCCAACGCTGCCTACCGCAAGAACTACGAGCCCATGATGCCCAGCGTCTACTTTGCCGAGTATCCCTATCTGTTCCGGACTCCCTACAAGATGGAGGACGGCAAGTGCCCCAAGGAGTATTTCACTCAGTTTGATGAGATCTTCAAGAAGATCGTGGATCCCTCTATGGTAGCGGCGATCATGATGGAGCCTGTTCAGGGCGAGGGCGGCTATGTGGTCCCCCCAGTGGAGTGGCTGAAGTATGTCCGTGAGCTGTGTGACAAACACGGCATCATGCTGATCTTTGACGAAGTCCAGACGGGCTTTGGCCGCACTGGCAACCTGTATGCCTGGCAGACTCTGGGCGTAGAGCCTGACATTTTTACCTCCGCGAAGGCCATCGCTGGCGGCCTGCCCCTGTCCGCTGTCTTTGGCAAGAAGGAGATCATGGACAAGTGGGCCAAGGGTGCTCACGGCGGAACCTACGGCGGCAACCCCGTTTCCTGCGCGGCCTCCCTGGCGGTTCTGGAAGAGCTGTATGAGGGCGGCGTCCTTGAGAATGTGAAGAAGATGGGCGAAGTTGTCCGCGGCAAGTTCTATGACCTGCAGAAGAAGTACGATGTCATTGGGGATGTGCGCGGCCTGGGCCTGATGAACGCCATCGAGTTCGTTAAGCCTGAGGACAACGCTCCCGACGGGGCCCTGTGCGCCGCCGTCCAGGCTGAGGCTTTGAAACGTGACCTGCTGCTGCTCAACTGCGGCGCCGACCACAACAACATCCGCCTGATCCCCCCGCTGAATGTGGATGAGGCCACTCTGGATACCGTGTTCCAGATTATTGATGAGTCCATTGCCGCGGCACTGAAGGGCTGAGAAACTGATTATAGGATACAATTAGGAGGTCACTATCGTGGATACACAGGAATATCTGCAGTCGCTGGTAGACGCCGCGNCTGGCCAAGATGGCGGTGGAAGAGACCCGGATGGGGCGCGTGGACAGCAAGATCGCCAAGTGCAAGAACAAATCCAAGAGCACCTGGTGGCGCATGAAGGACCAGAAGAGCCGCGGGATCATTGAGCGGGACGAGGTCAACGGTATTATGAAGGTCGCCAAGCCCATCGGCGTAGTGGGCTGCGTCACCGCTACCACCAACCCCGTCATCAACCCCATGCACAACTCCATGTGCGCTCTGAAGTGCGGCAACGCCGTCATTATCTGCCCCCATCCCCGCGCGAAGGGCGTCGGCGTCCGGGCGGTTGAGCTGATGAACGAGGCGCTGGATAAGCTGGGTATGCCCAAGAACCTGATCCAGATTATTAAAGAACCTACTATGGAGCTGTCCGCCGGCCTGATGAAGACCGTGGATCTGTGCATCTGCACTGGCGGCCCAGGCCTGGTAAAGGTGGCTTACTCCTCCGGGAAACCGGCTTTGGGTGTCGGCCAGGGCAATGTTCAGGTCCTGGTGGACCGGGATGTGGACTATGACGAGGTAGCCAAGATGGTCATCGCAGGCCGCACTTTTGACAATGGCGTTCTGTGTACCTGTGAGCAGAACGTGATCTGTCCCAAGGATAAGGTAGATGAGATGGTGGCCGCGCTGAGAGCGAATGGCGCTTACTACATTGACAACCAGGCCGATGCCGACAAGGTCCGCAACAGCGCTTTCCCCGACGGCGTGTTCAACAAGGAGTGGACTGGCACCACGATCCAGCAGATGGCTGATTTGGCCGGTCTGGAGGGGATCCCTGAGGATACCAAGGTCCTGGTATGCTGCACCAAGGGCTATGCCCGTCAGGAGGTCCTGGCGAAGGAGAAGCTGTTCCCCATGCTGGCGCTCTTCACCTACGACACCTGGGAGGAGTGCATGGAGATCGCCCGGGCCAACCTGGAGATGGAGGGCATGGGCCACAGCGTGGTCATCCACTCCAACAACACCGAGCATATCGAGGCTGTTCCCACCGTCGTCAACGTGTCCCGCTATGCAGTCAATCAGGTAGGCGGCACCGCTCTGGGCGGCGCTATGGACAACGGTCTGAATCCCACCACCACGCTGGGCTGCGGCACCTGGGGCAACAACGCCATCAGCGAGAACCTGTGGTTCACCCACCTGATGAATGTGAGCCGCATTTCCTATAAGGTCCCTGATATGTACATCCCCACTGATGAGGAAATTTGGGCGGACTGATCTCTTTTATCAATATTAGAGTATTCTTGACCATAATAGTTCCCCAATTTCTTCTGTCTGGGTACTTTACGGAAAAGTCCGGCTTCATGTTAGCCGGACTTTTCCGCGTTAGAGAAATGAATGGTGTTTGTTGAAAAATAGGTAAAAATATTTCTGAGGCAGGCATGGGCAGCAAAGAGCTTGACAGATTGATTATACTTAAATGGGACAACAGGGGGCAGAATGTTTGGACCATAATGATATGAGGATCAAGGAGAGTATCGAGGCTCATGAGGCGCTTCAGAAATATTGCGATGTATATTTTGGAAGGAGAGAAAAGATGGTACAAAACTATATGAGTAAATTTGTTACTCCCGAAGTGGCGGCAAAAGCGGTTCGATCCGGCGACTGGGTAGATTACGGCTTTGGCGCGGGCTTTCCCGAACTGATGGACCGGGCGCTTGCGGCGAGAAAAGAGGAGCTGAAAGACGTCAAGATCCGGGGCGGCCTGGTGATCCGGCCCCGGATCGAGGTGGTGGAGCGCGACCCGGAGCAGTCCGCGTTCACCTACTACAGCTGGCATATCGGGGACTATGAGCGGAAGCTGCAGAGCAGAGGGCTGGTGAAGTTTCTGCCTATGATGCTCCGGGCCCTGCCGGAGCTCTACCGGAGCTATATCAGGGTCGATGTGGCCTTCGTCCCTGTGTCCAAACCGGATGGGGACGGCTACTGCGGCCTGGGAATTTCCAACTATGCCTGGCGGACGATTTTTGAAAACGCGCGTACGGTGATCTTTGAGATCAATGAGCGGCTGCCCAAGCTTCAGGGGGTCAACGGCTCCCACCGCGTCCACCTGTTGGAAGCCACGTATGTCGTGGAGGGGGTCCATGAACCGCTGCCTCTGCGTACCTATAAGGACCCCTCGCCGGTAGATATCCAGATTGCCCGCAATGTGGTGGCGGAGATCCCGGACGGGGCCGTGCTGGGGCTGGGCGTAGGCGGCGTTCCCTTCACTGTGGCCAAGATGCTGGCGGAATCCGACCTGAAGGACCTGGGCTGCTGGACAGGCACTATCAGCGATGCCTTCCTGGCGATCCACAAGGCGGGAAAGCTGACCAACGCCCGCAAGGAGGTGGATGCCGGTTACTCTACCTGGAACCTGGCGATGGGCTCTCAGGAGCTGTATGACTGGCTGGAAAATGAGCCGGAGCTGTTCTATCCCGGCGATGTGGACCATGTCCATTCCCCGGAACGCATGGGGAAGATGAGCAATTTCATCAGCATCAATGGAGGTGTTCAGCTGGACTTGATGGGACAGGAGAACGCCGAATCGGCAGGCAGCAGGCAGCTGTCCGGCATAGGCGGCCAGATGGACTTTCTGGAGGGCGCCTTCCGCTCCAGGGGCGGACGGGGCTATATCTGCATCAATTCCTCCAGGAGGGACAAGGAGGGCAATCTGAGATCCAACATTGTTCCCACCATTCCGGGGGGCAGCACCATATCTGTCCCCCGCACCATGGTTGAGTGTGTGGCTACTGAGTACGGCGTGGCCCATCTGCATGGCCTGTCTTTAGGCGAGAGAGCCGCTGCCATGGCCGCTATTGCTCACCCTGACTTCAGGGAGGAACTGCTTCAATACGCTAAAGATAACTTCCATTGATAGAGAAGAACTATCGTGATCTCTAGGGGCAGCATCATAGCGTTTCGCATACTCCATGCATTTGTCGTCTTGATGCGGTCAAGATGCACATACCATGGAGGAGCTTGGTATTGCTGAAATGGAGAGGATATAAGTTATGTTTAGTGATAAAAATGGATGCCAACTGACTTGAGAAAGAAAACGTAAAATATGGCCTTCACGCCCTCCGATGTGGCCCTTGCCCCACCGGAGGGCGTGATACTGTTTCTGCGCCCTAAAATACATATGTCACGCATATCAAAGTCCCTGTTCCTTATGTCTCGGAGAGCAGATGCTCATCTATGTACTGCGCTTTTTCTAACCTTTGGAAACTGTGGGATCACGACAGAGAAAGTGACTTGGCCGTTTTCACAGCGGTTGGTAATCCGGCCGCGGTGCCGGGACACGATTGCCCTCGCAGTGGACAGGCCGATCCCATAGCCGCCGGTAGCGCGGGCGCGGGAGGAGTCCGCCCGGTAAAAGCGGTCGAACCAGCGGGGCAACTGGGCGGTATCCGCCCCCGCGCAGGGGTTGGAGACAGAGAGATATATATTCCGTCCCCGCTGGCCCAGGGAGAGACGGATCGTTCCCCCTGGATCACAGTATTTGACCGCGTTGTCCAGCAGAATGGAAAACAGACGAAACATATTTTCCTGCACCCCACGGAGCTCGACAGCGGGTGGGATGTGGGCCTCCAGGCGTTTGCCCTCCGCCTCTGCCAGCGGCTGAAAGCCTTCTGCGCTGGCCTGAGCCACCTCGCTGAGAGAAAAGGAGGTAACGGCGCTGTCCTCTATGGTTTCCTCTGTCCGGGCCAATTCCACCAAGTTTTTAATCAGCTTGTCCATCCGGGTAATCTGTGCCTGGGCGCTGTCGATCCACTTTTGTTCGGTATTCGGCTGACGCAGCAGCTCCACGTCCGCCGCCAGAATAGCCAGCGGCGTTTTCAGCTCATGGGAGGCGTCGGTGACAAACCGTTTCTGCCGCTCCAGATTCTCCACGAAGGGTCTCACCGCTCGTTTGGACAGTAGCATCAGCAGCAGAAAGACGATTACGGCGCAGGAGATGGCCACGATGACAGTGATACGGAGGGCGTTATAGGCGAACTGGAGCTGGAGAAAGCAGTCCAGCACGACAATAGTGCTTCCTCCATCCTCATGATGAAATATGCCATAGCGGTAGTAGTTGGCATAGCCCCGAGGCCGGTCAGAGGAGAGGATCTCGTTGATGCTCTCTACTACGGCCTGTCGGTCGACGGCGGCGATATGGTCGATATCGACGCCCCGTACTTCCTGGTCGGCGGTCAATTCCACGATGAAATAGCGGGTCTCGAAGGGAGTCTCCTGGGTAATGTGGAACCCAAAGGCCGCAGCCGGGTCGTGAGTCTCCGCCGGGGCAGGGAATACGCCGTCGTTCTCATAAAGCAGTGTGATGGCGCGGTCCGCCCGGCTCGTGGCGGTGTAGTGGGCGCCAAGGCCAATGGCAGTGCACAGGACGGCCAGCGTCCCCAGCAGAGAGAGCATGGCGATGAGGAGGAACCTCCGGCGCAAAGAGCGGATCATGAGATCTCCTCCAGCAGGTATCCCTGCCCACGGCGGGCTACGATGCGGACATTAGCGCCCAGAGACTCCAGCTTCCGCCGAAGATAGGAGATATAGGCCCAGACCACATTGATCTCCGCCTCGCTGTCATAGCCCCAGATCCGCTCCATGAACCGCTCTGTGGAGATGGGGCAACCGATATGACACATCAGAAGCTCAAGCATCTGGAATTCCTTGCTGCCCAGACGGATGGAGGAGGGACCGCGGCGCAGCTCGAAGGTGGTGCGGTCCAGGGTGATGTTCCCAGCGGAGAGCAGGTCGGGGGTGTACTCCGTGCCCCGGCGGGTCAGAGCCCGCACCCTGGCCGTAAACTCGCCGGGGTGAAAGGGCTTGGGGAGATAGTCGTCCGCACCGCTGTCCAATCCGGCAATCCGGTCGGCCACTTGACTTTTCGCGGTAAGTAGGAGTACAGGAGTTGAGATGCCCCGGTCCCGGAGTGCCCGGAGGACCTGGAGCCCATCCAGCTTCGGCATCATGATATCCAGGACCAGACAGTCGTAATTCCCGGTCAGCCCATAGTCCAAGGCGTCCTGCCCGTCATGGACGATATCCACCGCATAGTGCTCCCGACTCAAGAGAGCCTCCAGAACGTCTGTCATCTCTGTTTCATCATCGGCGACCAAGATCCGCATTCAGATCCCTCCTTTTGGGCAGAAAAGCCCAAAGTGATACGCTCCACGGCTAAATTACCTCGATGCGGAGCGGCCATCCCCCTGCGCATGCTGTCCAGTCAGGCGATGTCCCGGCCCAGGTCCAGATCACATTGGATGGAGCCATCGTCACAGAGGACAAAGAGCAGATCAACCGCTTCCGTGTCCTCTTTGACCACCACATACCCCGCCCCCTCCTGATCGGTAGAGGCGTCAATGACAGTGCCCTCGGAGAAGGAGATGGTGATGGTACCCAGAGGACCCGACTCCTTATCCAGAACGGTCACCTCCAGAGTCATTTTCCGCGGAAGGCCGGAAACCCGCAGCTCCCCCCACTCATCCAGGGGATATTCCGCGCTTTTGTCACCCGCGGAGAGCCGGATGGACTGCTCGGTCAGGGGACTGCCGTCCTCCCGCTGAAAGCTGGCGAGGATGGTAAGGCTTCCTTCCCAGGTGTCGCCGGAGGAAGCGAGGGGAGGCGCGGAGGATGAGGAGGAATGGTCTGCCTCTACTGTATCAGTACACCCTCCGGAAAACAAGAGCAAAAATGTGAACAACAAGACATATGCCGTGCGATAGATCGATTTCAATTTTTCATACCTCCTGTCAGCCCGCCGTGTAGGCGGGTTTCTGCCTGCCATTGTAAAAGTCAAACTCAAAATCTACTTAAAAAAGGCGGCGGACCTTTTTTAACTTGGTTTTAAGTTCTGTCTTTATAATGGCTCCATTGAAAGAAAAGGAGGAAACGTCCTTGATCGAGATCGAACATCTCACCAAACGATATGGGGATATCACCGCGGTTTCTGATCTAAGCATTAGGATCGAGAGCGGACAGATCTATGGATTCCTGGGGCCCAACGGAGCTGGGAAGTCTACTACGATGAACATGATGACCGGCTGCCTGTCAGCGACGGAGGGTCATGTGAGAATCGGAGGATACGACATTTTTGAGCAGCCGAATCAGGCCAAACGGCTCATTGGCTATCTGCCGGAGCAGCCGCCTCTGTATATGAACGAAACCCCGGAGGAGTACCTGCGTTTCGTGGGGGAGGCCAAAGGGCTGCATGGTCTGGAGCTGAAGAACCAAATAGAGGAGGTCATGGAGCAGACTGGAATAGAGCAGATGAGGGGCCGCCGGATCTCCGCTCTGTCCAAGGGCTACCGGCAGCGGGTGGGTATTGCCCAGGCGCTGCTGGGAAACCCGCAGGTCATTGTCCTGGATGAGCCCACGGTGGGGCTGGATCCGCTCCAAATCATTGAGATCCGCGACCTGATCCGTGAGCTGGGACGGACCCACACGGTGATCTTCAGCTCTCACATCCTTTCCGAGGTCCAGACCATCTGTGACCAGATCATCATGATCGCCCACGGAAAGCTGGTGGCCTTCGACACTCCGGAACACCTGGAGCGTACTCTGATGACGCCAAACGAGATCACCATCACGGCGGAGGCGCCCGAGGACGAGGTCAAGGCCGCCCTGTCTGGGGTTCCCGGAATTACGGACATCGACTGGAGAGAGGGAGAGCAGGGCTTGGTCACAGCCTGCATCCACACCGGGCTGGAGCGCATCCACGAGGCATCTAGGGCTATCTTTTTTGCCTTTGCCGACAGGAGAATCCCCCTGCTGGAGATGAGCCTGAAAAAAGCCAGCCTAGAGGACGTGTTCCTGGAGCTAACGGAGGCATCTCCTCATGATGAAAATGGAGCGGAAGGGGAGGTGGAGCAGGGATGATAGCAGTATGGAAACATGAGCTGAAGAACTATTTTCACTCGCTGACAGCCTATATCTTCGGCGCTTTTCTGTTGGCCTTTATTGGGTTGGGCGCTCTGCGCTACAACATTCAGGCCGCGGTCAGCAATTTTGAGTTCGTACTCAGCTATGGCTGTCTGATCTTCGTGGTCATCGTGCCTATCCTGACCATGCGGGTCATTGCGGAGGAGCGCAGACAAAAGACGGATCAGCTGCTTTACTCCCTGCCCATTACCACGGTGCAGGTGGTCCTGGGCAAGTATCTGGCTCTGCTGGTGGTCTATGCCGTCCCCCTGTGTCTGATTTCCCTGTACCCGCTGATCTTCTCCCAATACGGGGACGTATACCTGCCCACCTCCTACGGCTCTATCCTGGCCTTTTTGGTCCTGGGGGCCGCGCTGATCGCACTGGGGATGTTCCTCTCCTCCCTTACGGATAACCAGGGCTTTGCCGCCGGCATCGGCATTGCGGTCATCCTGTTCAACTATTATAGCGTGAGCCTGTCTGAGTATGTGTCCTCCACCGCATTCGGGTCTATGGTGGCCATTTGTGTACTGATCCTGGCCCTGTGGGGGATCATAAGATACCTCACCAAAAATGAGACGCTGGCTTACGGCGTCAGCTTTCTCCTTCTGGCGGTCACCGTGGTCGCCTATCAGATGGATGCGGCCTCCTTTGAGGGTCTGCTCCCCAAGATCATGACACAGCTGTCACTGTTCGAACGCTTCTATGTCTTTGTCAACGGAGTTTTCGATATGACAGCCATTGTCTACTATGCTGCTGTGATCGTATTTTTCCTGTTCCTGTCGGTCCAGTCCCTGGAGAAGAGGAGGTATAACTGATGCGCAAGCCAAAACTTTTCCAATCGGCCCCACAGAGAAAGGGAAACCAGAACGCCTTTCGGGGCGGCGCCTATTCCATTGTCGTCACCGCGGTGGTGCTGGCCATTCTGGTGGCAGTCAATGTCTTTGTCTCCGCCCTCCCCTCCAACCTGACCAAGTACGACATGAGCGCCACCAAGCTCTACTCCATCACTAGCAACACCAAGGTGGTGGTCAACGCGCTGGAGGAGGATGTAACGATCTACTGGGTGGTCCAGTCGGGGAAAGAGGACGACGTAATCGAAAACCTGCTCAATAAGTACGAAAGCCTCTCTGACCATATCCAGGTCGTGAAAAAGAACCCGGACGTATTCCCCACCTTCGCCCAGCAGTACACCGACGAGACGGTGACTAACAACAGCCTGATCGTGGAGTGTGGGGATCGGAGCCGCTATATCAGCTACAACGATATCTATATCCAGGAGGCGGACATATACTCTTACTCCTACAATACCTCCTTTGACGGTGAGGGGGCCATCACCTCCGCCATCGACTATGTGACCGCGGAGGAGCTGCCCCAGCTCTATCTACTGGAGGGACACGGGGAGGCGGAGCTGCCCGCCACCTTCCAGGAACAGCTGGAGAAAGAAAACATCCAGGTCAATCCTCTCTCCCTGCTCACCGTGGACGCGGTGCCGGAGGATGCCGGCTGTGTCATGATCTACGGCCCGGATAGCGACCTGTCCCAGAAGGAGGTGGAGATGCTGGACGAGTATACCAGCGGCGGCGGCAAGCTGCTGGTCATGGCGGGCCCCACCCAGGAAGACCCTCTGGATGAGCTGTACGGGCTGATTGCCAGCTACGGTGTGACACCCAATGAGGGCGTAGTGGTGGAGGGTGACCGGGAGCACTACGCCTTCCAGGTCCCCTATATCCTGCTGCCCGACATGAACAGCCACGGGATTACCGATTCGCTGATCGAGGAGAATTACCTGGCCATCATGCCCATCGCCCAGGGACTGACGGTGTCGGCTGACGGGGAGGGGAGCGGAGTGACTTCCCTGCTCACCACCTCGGCCGCCTCCTTCAGCAAGGCCGCCGGTTATGACCTGGACACCTACGAGAAGGAGGAGGGGGATATCGACGGCCCCTTTGCTCTGGCGGTGTCCATCGACTGTGGGAATGGAGGTCAGATCATCTGGTTTTCCTCCTCTGCGTTCCTGGATGATATGTACAACGCCTATTCCTCCGGGGCCAACGGGGACCTGGCGATGAACGCGGTGTCCTCTCTGATTGGAGAGAGCGAGGCCATGGCCATCCGGAGCAAATCCCTGAATTACAATTATCTGACTATCAACGACGCTGTGTCCTCTCTGCTTCAGGTGGTGATGATCGGCGTGTTCCCCCTGCTGTATCTGGGCATCGGGATCTGGGTGGTCTTGAAGAGGAGGCGTGCGCAAAATGTACCGGTCTAAACGGATCGTGATTTTACTAGCTGTCCTGGCGGTGTGCTGCGTTGCGGCATTTGCCGCCCTCCAGGTACAAGAGCGCCAGGAGCGGATTGAAACCAGCGGAGAGGTCGTCCTGGAGATCGACAGTGACGCGGTCCAGACCCTCTCCTGGACCTATGAGGGGGAGACCCTGTCGTTTCACCGGGATGGGGACTGGCTCTATGATGGAGATGAGACGTTCCCCGTGGACGGAGAAAAGGTAGGCGAGCTGCTGGAGACGTTCCAATCCTTCGCGGCGGCCTTCGTCATTGAGGAGGTGGAGGACCCAAGTCAGTACGGCCTGGATGACCCAGTATGCACCATTACACTGGGTACAGGTGAGAACAACTACGAGATACTGCTCGGCGACTTCAGCGCCATGGATTCCCAGCGATATGTGTCCATTGGGGATGGAAAGGTGTATCTGGCCGCCAGCGACCCCCTGGACCAGTTTGACGCGGGGCTCCGCGACATGATAGACCACGACGACATCCCGGAGCTGGATCAGGTGACCCGGCTGCGGTTTGACGGGGTGGAGAACTATACAGTCACCTATGAGGAGGACAACTCCGCAAGCTGGTGCGAGGAGGACATTTACTTTACCCAGCGGGATGGAAAGACGCTCCCGCTGGACACTGGGCGGGTAGAGGATTACCTGCATAATATCAGCTACTTGGCCCCCAACAACTATGTGACCTATCATGCCACTGAGGAGGAACTGGCCAGTTATGGCCTGGATGAGCCGGAGCTGACGGTGACCGTGGACTATACAGCCGAGGACAGGGCAGAGGAAAAGGCCTCCGGTACTCTTATACTCCACATCAGCCGGGACCCGGAGGAGCGCTTGGCCGCCCAGGAGGCGGCAGATACCGGGGAAACGGAGGAAGAGGAGACGATTACCGCCTATCTGCGAGTGGGAGATTCCCAGATTGTCTATCAAATTACGTCGGAGGATTACCAGGAGCTGATGGCCGCTTCCTACGATGACTTGCGGCACCAGGAGGTGCTGTCCGCCGACTTTGGGGATATCTGGCAGATCGAAGTTACTCTGGAGGGGGCCAGCCATACCCTTACCGCCCAGGGCGAGGGCGAGGACCGGACCTGGCTCTACCAGGGGGAGGAAGTGGATATCTCCGCGTTCCAGGAGGCGCTGGAGAGCCTGAGTGCCGACAGCTTTACTGACGAGCGGCCTTCCCAGCGGCAGGAGATTGCCCTGACCGTCTATCTGGACAACGACGCATTCCCGCAGGTGGCGGTGGAGCTGTACCGCTGGGACGGCGAGCACTGTCTGGCGGTGGTGGACGGGGAGCCGGTCTCCCTGGTGGCCCGTTCCGGGGCCGTGGACATCATCGAGGCGGTCCAGGCCATCGTGCTGAACTGAAGCTCCGTCCGCCGGACAGACCGCGCCCCATGGGGCAAAAGGCATAAAATAGGGCCGCCGTTCTGAAAAACGGCGGCCCTGTTTTTCTGTATGCCAGCGATCAATAGGCCACGCCCCAGAGGATGGAGTGCTTGGCGGGCTTGCCGCAGCAGACGCATACGTCGCCCACCTTCTCCTGCTTCAGGGGCATACACCGGGAGCTGACCCCGGCCTGTTCCTTCATCTTCAGCTCGCAGTCCAGCTCGCCGCACCACATGGTTTTGGCGAAGCCGCCCTCAGACTCCATAAAGGCCTTGACCTCCTCCAGGGTGTGGCACACCTTGGTGTGGTCCTCCAGGTTCTTCTGGGCCCGGGCAAATAGTCCGTCGTGGACCGAGTCCAGCAGCTCCTTCACCTGGTCCTCCAACTGAGCCAAGGGGACAAAGACCTTCTCCCCAGAGTCCCGGCGGCAGACGCAGCATTGGTCCTTCTCCATATCCTTGGGACCGATTTCCACCCGCAGGGGCACGCCCTTCATCTCGTACTGGGCGGCCTTCCAGCCCATGGACTGGTCACTGTCGTCCAGGCCTGCCCGGATGCCGGCGGCCTTCAGCCGGTCCAGCAGGGCGTTGGCCGCCTCCAGCACACCCTCCTTATGCTGGGCTACGGGGATGACCATGGCCTGGATGGGGGCGACGCGGGGGGGCAGGACCAGACCGTTGTTGTCGCCATGGGTCATGATGATGCCGCCGATCATCCGGGTGGACACGCCCCAACTGGTCTGGTGGGGGTAGTGGAGCTGGTTGTCCTTGCCGGTGAAGGTGATGTCAAAGGCACGGGCGAAGCCGTCGCCGAAGTAATGGCTGGTGCCCGCCTGAAGGGCCTTTCGGTCGTGCATCATGCACTCCACAGTGTAGGTCTCCTCGGCGCCGTTGAATTTCTCCTTGTCCGTCTTACGGCCCCGGACCACAGGCATGGCCAGCACATTCTCCATAAAGTCGGCGTATACGTTGAGCATCCGCATGGTCTCTTCCCGGGCTTCTTCCGGGGTGGCGTGCATGGTGTGGCCCTCCTGCCACAGGAACTCCCGGTGGCGCAGGAAGGGGCGGCTGGTCTTCTCCCAGCGTAGGACGGAGCACCACTGGTTATACAGCTTGGGCAGGTCCCGGTGGGAGTGGATGACATTTTTGTAGTGCTCACAGAACAGGGTTTCGGAGGTGGGACGGATGCAGTAGCGCTCCTCCAGCTTCTCGCTTCCCCCCATGGTCACCCAGGCGCACTCAGGAGCGAAGCCCTCCACATGGTCCTTCTCCTTCTGGAGCAGGGATTCGGGGATGAGCATGGGAAGATATACGTTTTCGTGCCCGGTCTCCTTGAAGCGCCGGTCCATCTCTCGCTGGATGTTCTCCCAGATGGCGTAGCCGTAGGGGCGGTAGATGAACATGCCCTTGATGGATGAGTAGTCGATCAGCTCCGCCTTTTTACACACGTCAGTGTACCACTGGGCGAAGTCTACCTCCATGTCGGTGATCTGTTCCACCTGCTTTTTGTTGGGGTTCTGAGCCATGTCGTTTCAGTCCTTTTATATCGTGATATGAGATTGGAAGACTTATCTTGTCCATTGTATGGATTCCAAGCGGAAAAGTCAAGGTTTCCCGGAAAGTTCCCGGAAAAATCTGTGTCTGTGCCGTTGCGTACCTCTCCTCTCAGTGATATACTTACTGCATATGACAAGACAGGGGAGGGAGGGCTATGGACGCCCAGGAGAGAAGACAGGCCATTGCCCGACGGCTGGAGCGGGCCCGGAGCCCGGTCAGCGCCACTGCTCTGGCCAGAGAGTTTTCGGTCAGCCGTCAGATCATTGTAGGGGATGTGGCCATCTTGCGGGCCGGGGGCCAGGGAATCACCGCCACCCCAAGAGGCTATATGGTACAGAACGCGCCTTCCGGCCTGGTGCGGCAGATCGCTGTGAAGCACGACGGACAGGCCATGGAGGCGGAATTGAACGCCATGGTAGACCAGGGCTGCACGGTGCTGGACGTCATCGTGGACCATCCGATCTACGGTCAGCTCACCGGACCGCTCCAGCTATCCGACCGGTATCAGGTGGGGCAGTTCATCGCCCGGTGCCGGAGTCAGGCCGCTGCCCCCCTTTCCCAGCTCACCGAGGGGATCCACCTTCACACCCTGGCCTGCCCGGACCAGGGGGCCTATGAGCGGGTACGAGAGGCGCTGGCTCGGCAGGGCATCCTGCTGGAGCGGTGAGCTCCATCCAAAAGATACCATTGGCAGAGCCTGGCTCTGCCGTAGTATACTGAGACTGTCGAAAAGTGGTATAGTCACTTTTTTGAGAAAAGCCGCGCGCAGGGTGGGCCCCGAATCATTCCCAGCCCAACCCCCGCAAAAAGTGTTATTTCCAATGCGTATGTGGCCGGAAATGACGGCCTCAAAATTTATTCCGCCGCCTGCGGGCACCGGAATTCCTTGCGGGAGGGCTCTTTCGACAAGCTGAGTATACTGCACCTAACCCAACACTCACCACACTCTACGACAGACAGAAAGGAACGCTATGAAACACAAGACTCTGAGATCCCTTGCCGCCGGCCTGCTGGCCGTGGCTATGACCCTGCCTCTGCCCGCCTCAGCAGCCGGGACGAAGCTCTCCGACGTGCCCGAGAACTCCTGGTACACCGCCGCGGTGGAGTACTGCTGGGAGAAGGGGATGATGGAGGCCACCGATGCGCTGGAGTTCCTGCCGGAGGCTCCTCTAACCCGTGCCATGGTGGCCGCCGCCCTCTATCAGATCTATGACCGGCCCCAGGTGTCCCTGGAGCGGGAGGAGTTCGAGAGCGGGACGGAGGAGGACGAGGACCTGGACCAACAGGACCAGGCACTGACCAGTCCCTTCTCCGATGTGGACCTGGACGACCCCGATGCCGACGCCATCCTCTGGGCCTGGCAGGAGGGGCTAGTCACCGGCTATGATGACGGACGGTTCGGTCCCGACGACAAGGTGACCCGGGAGCAGCTGGCTGTGATCCTTTGGCATACCTTGGGGGAGCCGCTGTCCCAGGTGGCCGCCCCCTTCGCGGACCGGAAATCCATCGCCAGCTGGTCCATCGACGCGGTAGAGTGGGCCTGGTCCGTGGGTCTCATCTCCGGCAAGCCGGGCAACCTGTTTGACCCCACCGGCACCGCTACCCGGGCCCAGGGGGCGGTCATCCTGATGAATTACGACCTGTCCTTCATCCATGTACCGGAAACGGAGCCTGGCCCCATTCCAAGCAACGACTATGACAGCGGCAGATTTGTGGTCAAGAACGGCTTTTTGACCTATACGGGGGACGCCCCCAGCTACATTGGGGTGGATGTGTCCTCTCACCAGAAGCAGATCGATTGGACCCAGGTGGCCGGTGCCGGGGTGGACTTCGCCATGATCCGGGCGGGTTACCGGGGTTATACTGTGGGCAGCATCAACAAGGACGCCTATTTTGACTACAACATCCAAAATGCCCTGAGGAACGGCCTGGAAGTGGGCGTTTACTTCTTCTCCCAGGCTACCACGGAGGAGGAGGCACGGGAGGAGGCCCTCCAGCTTCTGGAGTGGATCGAGGGCTATGATATCACCTACCCCGTGGTCTTCGACTGGGAGGAGGTCAGTGACTCCGACTCCCGGACAAAGGACACCGACGGAGAAACGGTGACCAAATGCGCCAAAGTCTTCTGTGACATCATCGAGGAGGCCGGCTATATCCCCATGACCTACGGCAGCCCCTCCAAGATCTATGCTGGCGGCCTGGACCTGGCCCAGCTCCAGGACTGGCCCTTCTGGCTGGCCCACTACACCACCGGCTGGGTGCCCACCAGCTTCCGCTACCACTACCATATGTGGCAGTATTCTAGCAGCGGCACGGTCCCCGGCATCCCGGTAAAGGTGGATCTGAACCTGTGCCTCACTGATTGGTCGGACTGGGGAAAGAACTGAAGCCTGGATCCCCAGCCGAAGGAATTTTCTTGACAAACTGAGTTCACGCGCTATAATGGGCTGTACAGGTGTCTTGACACCTGTACAGCTTTTTTATTTTGTGTTGGAAAGGCGCGTTACGAATGAGAGAGTTTCTAAAACGGAAAAACATCGAGATATCCGCCAAACGGTACGGTATCGACGCCCTGGGGGCCATGGCCCAAGGCCTGTTCTGCTCCCTGCTCATCGGCACCATTATCAAGACCCTGGGCCAGCAGTTGTCCCTCTCCTTTTTGGTGGATGTGGGACAGTTTGCCTTTGATATGTCCGGTCCCGCTATGGCGGTGGCCATCGGTTACGCCCTGAAAGCCGATCCGATGGTCCTCTTTTCCCTGACTGCTGTGGGCTGGTCCGCCAACAAACTGGGTGGCGCGGGCGGCCCCCTGGCTGTTCTGTTCATTGCCATCATCGCCGCTGAGATTGGCAAAATGGTATCCAAAGAAACCAAGGTGGATATCCTGGTCACCCCCGCCGTCACCGTATTCGTAGGCGCGGGCCTGTCCCTGCTCATCGCCCCGCCCATCGGCGCCGCGGCCAAAGCTTTTGGTCAACTCATCCAGGACGCTACTGTTCTCCAGCCCTTCTGGATGGGGATTGTCGTAGCCGTACTGGTGGGGATTGCCCTCACTCTGCCCATCTCTTCCGCCGCTATTTGCGCCGCCTTTACCCTCACCGGCCTGGCCGGAGGCGCGGCGGTGGCCGGCTGCTGTGCCCAGATGGTGGGCTTTGCCGTCATGTCCTTTAAAGAGAACCGCTGGGGCGGTTTGATCAGCCAGGGCATCGGTACCTCTATGCTCCAGATGCCCAACATCGTGAAGAATCCCCGAATCTGGATTCCCCCCACGCTGGCCTCCGCCATCACCGGCCCCATCGCCACCTGTGTATTTCACCTCCAGATGAACGACCCCGCTGGCGGCGTGGCCTCTGGCATGGGGACCTGCGGTTTCGTGGGACAGATCGGCGTATGGTCGGGCTGGGTCAACGATGTGGCTCTCGGAGTTAAGGCGGCCATCACCCCCTTTGACTGGCTGGGTATGGCTCTGATCTGCTTTATTCTCCCTGCCGTCCTGTCCTGGTTCTTCTGTGAGATGCTGCGGAAGATCGGCTGGATCCGCGAGGGAGACCTGGTATTGCCTCAGTGATGGCAAAAAAAGAGGGCAGGCCCCACCGGGGCCTGCCCTCTTTTTTTAAAATGTAGCTGGCAGCCAGCCCAGTTCCTTCAACTGGCCCAGCGTATCCACTGGGAGATTGGAGGCAGTGCCACGCTCCAGGCGGAAGCACCAATAGGCCCGTGAGCGGGCAGGATAGCTCTCCTGAATGTCAGAACAGAGGAATAGTACCGTGTCTCCATCCCTTAATCCATGGAACAGGTTCCCGGTTCTAGAGCGGTCTCCCAAAATGATGGGATCGCCGTGCCGGTCAATCATAATATGAGAACCGTCACCAGCTTGGAGATACTGACCCCATATCAGGTTCCAGCCTGTGGCCTGCAAAACGCCAACCGCGGCAATCCCCAGGCAGGCCAGTACCAGCAGGGAAGCCAGCAAACCTTTCAGCGCCCTTTTCAATGTTCTTTCCTCCTCTACGCAGGAATACCCTCTACTTTATTAGACGAAAATAGAAGGGTTTTGTTTCACGCTAAGAAAAATTTTTCCATTAAAATGCCGCGTGACTGTTGGGACTCCCTTAGTTGGGATAACTTCTTAGGTATCTGGAGCCCCGACAGATATTACATCAGAAGTATCTACAAGGTTTTTCCGTCTATGCGGGTTCTGCTATGCTTTGTGTCTCATCCGGCACTATCTTATCCAGGATATACACGACCGGATGTGATGGGCCGTGCAGTCCTTGCGTCTGTCCGTATCCACATTGTCATGAATGGCGGTGTATCGGACGCCGAATATGGAGACCTTTCCCCAATGTTCAGTGGGTTTCAGCCCAGGCGGTTAAACGAATCTGGAGTATCCATCATCCACACAGAACTTCGGATTGGGTAAGTAGCGTTCAGCGGCGTACTGCTCCAGTATTTTCTTTTGGAATACAGGTTTTCAGCTTGCCCTTCGGAGCTTTGTGGGCCTAGGTGGAAACGCAGACGCTACCCGGATGACTCTGTTGTGGGACATTTGTGCCTCAGTGAGTTGGATTCCTGCGTTGACGTTTTGCGTTCAAGATGATTCGATTTGCAAATGGATCCTCCTTCTGAACATTTAATAAACCTTAATACAGAAAGAGGACTTTCGGCAACATTGCCGAAAGTCCTCTTTTTCCTCAGACGGAGATAGAGAGTGCCATCTTTCCGTGACTCGTCGAAAAAATCTGCCCGCAGGCGGCATAGGGGTCAGAATATCAAGTGTTGAGCGCGCAATTTTGAATGATATAATCGCGCACCTTCTGGGCGGCAGGAGAGATGGGATGGATCTTAGGATAGGTAAGGTAAATGGTACGCACGAACTCCTTCTCCTGATCAGAAATAGGAACGATATAGACCTTATCCGTATCCATGGCCGGTACCTGCGGCAATACGGACACGCCAAATCCCAACCCGACATACTGCAACGCGGCATTGCACTCCCGCACTTCAAACACAATATTAGGAATGATCCCATGCTGAGAAAAGACCTGATCCATATTGGACCGCAGGTTGCTGCTGTGTTCCAGCATAATCTGCGGCTCGTGAGCAAAATCATCAAAGGAAACAAAACTGTGGCCGGAAAGAGGATGGTTGGCGGGGACTGCCAGATAAAGTGGCTGACGGATAACCCCTACCGACTCCGCCCACTCGGCCTGATGAAGGCTGAATCCCAGATCCAGTGCGCCAGAACGGATCTGGTTCAGGATATCATAGGAAGCGCTTTCTGTAAAATGAAAGCGAATCTGGCGGTTTTCCTCCTGCTGATAAAATCCGTCCACCAGAGCGGGGATCATGGAGGCGGAAACGCTGTGAAAATATCCTAATCGGACAATCTGGGGGGCGTTGTTGGCCATCTGCCGCAGCACATTAGAACCGTCCTGCAGAAGAGTAAGAGCTTGCTCCACATAGGGAAGAAACTGCTGCCCATAGACTGTCTGAGTAACCTTCCGGTTTTCCTTCTGGAACAGCTTGACCCCCAATTCCTTCTCCAACTCATTGATGGCGTAACTCAAGCTGGGCTGAGAAATACACAACTGCTCAGCAGTGCGTGTATAGTGCAGGTTGTGTGACAAAACCTGAAAATATTGCAGCTGGAGCAGCGTCATAGTAACCCACCTTTCTATAAAAAGAATCTATTAATACATAAAGAATATTGGATAGATGGGAAATTGTCAAGCTTGGATCAGGCAAAGAGTAGTTAAAGATCACTGGTGTTGGGACTGCTCCTGACAGGCAGAGGTGAAATAATTATAGATTTTCCTCTATAAATCCAATTCAAAACAAGTATTAGACATAAGGTTGTGCTAAATGTTAAATTTAGGTTAGATAAAAGAGTTATTTACAGCAAAATTATCAAAGGAGTGTTGAATACTATGGCAAAAGAGATCACTACAGAACAGATTGAAATGTTGGAAGAAATGGTTGCCAGAGCCCGTAAGGCTGCGGCAATCATTGAGACTTACGATCAGGACAGAGTAGATCACCTGTGCCAGGCAGTTGCGGCGGCTCTTTATGATCTGAAGGTCTGGGCGCAGCTCAGCGATGAGGCCGTGGATGAGACCAACTTGGGCGATAAGGTGACGAAGCGCAACAAACGCAACAAGCTGAAGCTGATCCTGCGCGACTGTATGCGGAGCAGAAGCGTCGGCGCTATTGAAGAAATCCCGGAGAAGGGGCTGGTCAAATATGCCAAGCCAGTGGGGGTAATTGCCTCTCTGGTACCTACTACCAATCCTTGTCTGACACCTGCCGGCCAGGTAATCTACGCTATCAAGGCACGAGACGTTATCATCTGCAGCCCTCATCCACGGGCCAAAGTGGTGACCAACAAGTGTATTGACATCATTCGTGAAGTCCTGCTCCGTGAGGGCGCCCCTGCCGACATCATCCAGGGTATTCAGCAACCCTCTATCGCTCTGACTCAGGAACTGATGAAACGCTGCGATTTGGTTATCGCCACCGGTGGCCGGCCCATGGTCAAGTCCGCTTACTCCTCCGGCACGCCCGCCTATGGATCCGGTGCGGGCAATGCTACTGTGATTATCGATAATACTGCTGATACTCCTGAACGCCAGCGTGAGGCAGCGCAGAACACCCGCATCTCCAAGACCTCTGATTTCGGTTCCGGTTGTTCCTGTGACGGAAACCTGGTCATCCACGAATCTATCTATGACAAAATGGTAGACGCGCTTAAGGCCGAGGGCGGCTATCTAGCTAACGAAGAAGAGGCGGAGAAGCTCAAGAGTGTCATGTGGGACGAGATGGGGCACCGACTTCCCGGCACTGTGGCCATCAGCCCTCAGAAGCTGGCTGAGGCTGCCGGGTTTGAGATCCCCGAGGACCGGAAATTTATTATGGTCACGGGTGGTGGTATTGATCAGATTGGCAAAGAATACTTCTTCTCCTCTGAGAAGCTGACCACTCTGCTGGCTTTGTTCAAGTATGAGGGAGAGTTTGAAAATGCCCTGGACATGATGCGGGCCATCTTCGAAGTAGGCGGCAAGGGCCACTCCTGCGGTATTTACTCTTGGGATGACGGCCACATTGACCGTCTGGGCAAGGCGGCCCCTGTCTCCCGCATCATGGTGCGCCAGCCCAATAACAAAGGTAATGCCGGATCCGCCACCAACGGTATGCCTCCCACGTCCTCCATGGGCTGCGGGACCTGGGGCGGCAACATCGTTTCCGAGAACATTGCCCTGAAACACTATATGAATACCACTTGGGTGGCCCGTCCTATCCCCGAGGATATGCCCTCTCTTCAGGAGCTGTTCGGTAAATTTTATAAAGATGGCATGGATGAGGAGTGATCCGACTATTTTCCTGTGGTCATCTAACTGTTGAAAGGAGCTTTGTGATGCAACATAGTATTCAGGAGCTGACTGAACTGGCGAAGGAGGCTCGTCGGACCACAATGGAAATGATTGCTAGCCTGGGGAAAGGTCATGTTGGCGGCGCATTGGATATTGTGGACGTACTTACTGTACTCTATTATGAGGAAATGAATATCGATCCGAAAAATCCCCAAATGCCTGGGAGAGACCGCTTTGTGCTTTCTAAAGGACATGGAGGTCCCGGAGTTTATTCCATTCTGGCCATGAAGGGTTATTTTGATCGGAAGGAAATATATACCCTGAATAAGCCAGGTACTATGCTACCCAGTCATTGTGACCGGCTTTTGACTCCTGGAATTGATATGACCACCGGCTCTCTGGGGCAAGGCCTATCTGCCGCCGTAGGCATGGCGCTGGCTGACCGAATCGATGGGAACGGCGCCAGAGTGTATTGTATCATTGGTGACGGCGAAAGTCAGGAAGGCCAGATCTGGGAGGCTGGTATGTATGCAGCACAGGCCAAACTAGGCTCATTGACCTGCTTTCTAGACCTGAACGGCCAACAGATTGACGCCCCGGTAGATGAGGTCAACTCCATGATTGATGCGGCAGCTAAGTGGCGCGCATTTGGCTGGAACGTTCAGGAAATCGACGGCCATAACCTCCAGGCCATCTATGACGCTATTGAGCAGGCAAAAACCTGTATGGACAAGCCCAATATGATTGTGCTCCACACCATAAAAGGAAAAGGCTGGAAAAAAATAGAGGGGACGACCAAGTCCCATAGTATGCCGGTGACTGCGGAAGATCTAAAAGATGCTCTGCAGGACCTGCAGTAAACGGTGATCAGGAGGTGAAATCATGGAAAGCAAAGTTGAAATGAGAAAAATTTTTTGCGATACCCTGATCGACTTGGCAAAAGCGGATGAACGCATCTGTATCGTCAACTCAGATTCCCGACAGATCTCCGGTACACGGGACTTTGAACAGGCCTATCCTGACCGTGCGTTTAATGTAGGAATTGCGGAAGCCAACATGGTGGGCGTGGCGGCCGGGCTGGCTGTCAGTGGAAAACGTCCATTTGTCCATGCGTTTGGTCCCTTTATGACGCGCAGGGTTTTGGATCAATTGACGATTTCTCTGGCGTATAGTAAACTGAATGCGGTTTTGGTAGGCCTGTCTCCCGGAATTGTCGCTGAAATTAAT
The DNA here is from genome assembly GCF_025567565.1 of Muriventricola aceti. Classification (NCBI taxonomy): domain Bacteria; kingdom Bacillati; phylum Bacillota; class Clostridia; order Eubacteriales; family Oscillospiraceae; genus Muriventricola; species Muriventricola aceti. Next base: position 27,058 of record NZ_JAOQKF010000008.1, read on the forward strand.
GGCGGGACCCATCAGAGCTACGACGATATTGCCGCTGTACGAGGAATCGCAAATACTACCATTGTGGAGCCCTTTGATGGTATGCAGCTTCGTCAGATGATTCCAGCCCTATTGGATCTGGACGGCCCGGTGTATCTTCGCTATGACCGGGCTGTGGCTCCTTGTTTTTACGGTGATGACTACCGCTATCAGCTTGGTAGGGCTGATATACTGCGTAAGGGCAGTGATGTCACTCTGATTTCTTCCGGTATTATGCTGACTCAGTGCCTGGAAGCGGCTCAAATTCTGAAGGAGAATGGGATTGAGGCACGGGTTCTAAATATGCATACTATTAAGCCGATAGATCAGGAGGCAATCATTCAGGCTGCCCGCGAAACTAGAGGGATCATTACAGTGGAAAACCACAATATTATCGGTGGCCTGGGAAGCGCGGTAGCTGAGGTACTGGCGGAAAACTATCCGGCCCCTATGCGCCGCATTGGCATTCGGGACCGGTTTGGTGAGGTGGGCAATCGTGCTTACCTTCGCCAGTGCCTTGGAATTGACACTGGAGACATCGTAAAAGCGGCAATGGAATGGAAGTAATCAAAAGATATGCGATAGAAAGGAGCGCAAAAATGAAAAAAACTATAAGCGCAATGTTAGCAGCTGTCCTTCTACTGTCACTGACAGCCTGCGGAGGTAACAACAATAACAGCGATAACAATTCATCCTCTGCTATCAATGCGGATGGAAGCCGTGAAACCTATGTGACGTTCAAGGTTGGTACCAGCCACAATGCGGAATCTTTTTTCTATGCTGGCTTGGCTGAGTTTGAACGGCTGGTTGAGGAGAATACCAAGGGGGCGGTTCAGGTCGAGGTCTTTGCTGATGAGGCTCTGGGCACCGAGGGTGAGATGGCTGAGGGTGTGGCCATGGGCACAGTAGACGCTTGTCTGGTAGGCTCCAGCTCAGTAGCAAAACTGGATTCTAATTTTAATGTGTTTAGCTTGCCTTATCTTTTTATTGACAGTGACCATGTAGACGCTGTCTTTGCAGGTGAACCAGGGCAGCTTTTCCGAGACAATATCTGGAACAGCAATCATGTTATGATCCTAGATTACTGGGATTCCGGCTTCCGTCATTACTCAACTAACAAGGGAGAAATCAATGGTCCCGAGGATATGGCTGGACAGCTGATTCGTATTCCTGATAACCCCATTCAGGCTGCCACAGCTGCCGCTCTGGGTGCGTCTACTTCTACGTTGGGCTATAAAGAAGTCTATCTGGCTTGTTCCAACAATACTGTAGACGGTCAGGAAGGCCCTATTTTTGCTTTCTGTGATGATAACTTTTACGAAGTGCAGAAGTATATGGTTCTGGATGGCCACATTTACACAGTTATGGGCCTGCTGATGAATGGAAATGTCTGGGAAAAGTTGACCGATGAGGACCAAGAAATTGTAATGCAGGCTGCAAAGGACGCAGGCCTGGTGGAAAAGAATGGAATTCGCCAGAGCGAGGCTGAACAGATTGAGTTTTTAAAGGAAAAGGGAACGACAATTAATGAGAACCCCGATAAAGAGGCTTGGCGTGTGGCAACTGCCAGCGTATATGATCAGTTCGCTGATACCTATGGCGCAGATCTGATTGACCAAATCAAGAACTTCCAGTATTAATGTGCGCTCCTTTCTTCCAGATTGCGGAGCTTCTGGTTCAGGCCAGAAGCTCCGCGGTTCCCAATGTTAGAATTGAAAATCAATAAGATCGAAAGGAGATATTTTATGCATTCGTTCAACCGAAAACTACAAAAAATCTCCCGCGGCATTTATAAGGTTTTTTTTGTCTTTGCTACAGTTAGTTTTGCCGTACTGCTTGTAATTCTCCTAATCAATGTATTTTCTAGAAACTTTCTCAACGGTGCGGTCGCGTCTATTGAAGAAGGAAGTAGATTTATTTTTACATGGATCATGTTTCTGGGAATTGCCATCGGTGTGTACCGGAAAAAGCATCTAGGTGTGGAATTTCTGGTGGAAAAATATCCGCCCAAGCTGAAACGGGCTTTTTCCATAATCAGTGAGATTTTGACTATTCTGCTGTTTCTGGTATTGACCATTTATGGTTTTAAGTACTCTGCCAGTACCATGAGAATGTATTCTCCAATTATGTCTATCCCTTATGGATTGGTTTATCTCTGTATTCCTCTGTGTGGCGCATTCAGCTTATTTTATAGTATTGCCGGGATCATAAACGACCTGTATGGTGACGAGGAGAAGGGGGAGGGCAGCAAATAATGGTTTCTACCCTGTTGATTTTGATGATTGTTCTCTTCCTGATCCTAGTCATCTTTACTGGTACTCCCATTGCGGTAGCTTTGGGGCTGTCCGCAATCGCTGAACTGGTTATGCAGGGAGAGGTCCCGCTGATGATTGCGCCCCAGCGTATCTTTAACGGCGTAAATAGTGTGACACTGATGGGCATTCCCTTCTTTATGCTGGTGGGCTCTATTATGGAGCGCAGTGGAATTACCCAAAAACTGATTGATTTTGCCAACTCGCTGGTTGGCTGGCTGCGCGGTGGTCTGTGCTATGTAGGTGTTCTTACCGGCATCCTGATGGGCGGTATTTCCGGGTCCGCTCCCGCCGATACCGCGGCTTTGAGTTCTATTATGGTGCCGAGTATGGAGCGCAGCGGCTATCCAAGAGAATACTCCGCGGCCCTGATGGCCAGTTCTGGCACGCTAGGAATCATTATTCCCCCCAGTATGCCCATGATTGTATTGGCCAGTATTACTGGTATTTCAGTTGGGAAACTATTTCTAGGTGGTATTATCCCCGGTATCATGATTGGTGTTTCTTTTATGCTGGTCTGCGGGATCACCTGCTATGTACGCGGCTATGATAAAAACCACTGCAACCATTTCTCTGTTACCCAGGTTCTGAAGACGTTGCGGCATGCCCTGCTTCCGATTTTCGCTCCGGTCATTATCGTAGGTGGCATCCTGACTGGCATTGTAACCGCTACTGAATCTGCCATCACAGCAGTGGCTTATACCTTGATTGTTGCGATGGTGGTCTATCGGACCATCAGGATAAAGGACCTCCCAGAGATGTTTGTGGAATCAATAATTGGTGCCTCAAATGTCATGTTTATCATTGGCACATCCAGCCTCTTTGCTTGGATTTTGCAGAGCAATAACTTCCAGCAAGTTATTTTAAATCTGTTCGGTGATTCGGTCAGCAATAAAATCTGGGTCATGTTTATTGTCAACTTGGTGTTCTTTATCGGGGGATTCTTTCTGGAGGGCACCGCCATGCAGATTATGTTTATCCCTGTTCTACTGCCCATTGTTCAGGCAGCCGGAATTGATACAGTTGCCTTTGGTGTTACCGTAATCTGCAATATAGCCGTAGGCAACCTGACTCCTCCCGTCGGCGTTTGTCTGTATGTAGCGGCCAATTCCTCTAACGCCAAGGTAGAGGGGATTATCCGCGAAATTATCCCGTTTGTCCTAATTACGCTGGTCGATGTTGCCATTTTGGTTGTGTTCCCGCAGCTGATTACATTTATTCCTAATATGATGAACGGATAAAAACAACGATACAGGATAAGGAAGGGTTTCTATGCCATTGAATCTGGTGGAAGAAATCAAAATTTGTGAAGTTGGACCTCGCGACGGCCTGCAAAATGAAAAGAGGATTTTGACCACAGAGGAAAAGTTAGTGCTGATCGAAGGTGTTGTACAAGCAGGTTTCTCCGTAATTGAAGTGGGATCCTTTATGAGCCCTAAAGCGGTCCCTCAGATGGCCAATACCGATGAGGTATTTCAAAATTTGAAGCGCAAAGAAGGTGTGGAGTACCGCGCGTTGGTCGCTAATTTAAAAGGTGTGGAGCGGGCCGCCGCCTGCGGTTGCAAAAAGGTCAAGCTGAATGTCTCCGCCAGTAAAGCGCACAATCTGGCCAACCTAAATCGGACTCCGGCGGAGACAGTGGAGGGTTTCTACGGCTGTATGGACGCGGCAAGGTCTGTGGGAATTGAGGTCTCCGGCTCGATTTCTATGGCCTTCGGCTCCCCTTGGGACCGGGAGATCCCTCTGTCCGACGTAAAGGAAATTGTGGACGCCTATCTGGCCGTGGGCGTGACGGAGATCTCCCTGTCCGACGCCTCTGGTCAGGCTTACCCCACACAGGTATATCAAATCTGTACCGATATGGCAAAGACCTATCCCCAGGTAGCCTGGTGGCTCCACTTCCACAATACCCGGGGGCTGGGGATCGCCAACATCATGGCTGGAATGCAGGCGGGCTTCACCCGGTACGATTCCGCTTTTGCAGGCGTGGGCGGCTGCCCCTTTGTGCCGGGTGCAGCAGGCAACGTGGCTACGGAAGACGTGGTCCACATGTGCGATGAAATAGGGATTAAAACCGGCGTGGATTTGGATCAGGCTATGAAGGTCAGCCGCCAGCTCGTCCAACTGCTGAACCATGGAACCGACAGCTATCTGCTGCGGGCCGGAAAGTCCAGTGATCTGATTTCTGAACTGCCCACTGGACAGCTTAGAAATCAGACATTAAAATAAAACAAAAGTGTTCCGGCTGAGACAGAATGCTTTTGGGTTATTCAAGCGAAAGGGAACGATATGAGAAAGCGATTTTATCGGAAAAGCCCCTCTCCTGCCGCGCAAGCCATTGCAGGCTGTACAGTGAGTGTAGCAGGCATTTGCGCCGGGTTGTTCTATTTTATCCCTATCCATGAGGGTATAGGTACCTTGTGGACTATGTTCTGCGCGGTAATTGTGGGTATCTATTATGCGCGCTATACTCGGATTTGGAAAAGCACTTCGAAGAAAAAAGAGTAATATACAGATCGACACCAACCCCTAAGTGTTCTTATCTGCTCTATATGACAGACAAAATATTTAAAAGAGGGTTGAATTTCTACTAGAAGAATGAGATCAGTAGTTTGAATTCCCACATTAATAATCAGATATTTAAAAAGGGTCATCTGCCTTGATATCAAGGCAGATGACCCTTTTTAAATACACTCTGATGGAATATCCTGTTGCCCTTACCAGGGGTATCCCTCAAGTTCCACGGCTTTATATCAGCTTTTTTCCTGGAAACTGGCTCCGCATCCCCGGCAGGTGACTGTAATCTTCCCCTTGCCTCGGGGGACCCGGAGCTGCTGTCCACAGTTGGGACATTTGAAATACCGATGCTCCTTATCACGGGCGATGGTCCTGCGCAGGCGAAGCCACTGGATGGTTGGACCGGCCAGCTTCAAAAACCGCGCGTTTTCCTCCCGCCTCCGGGGCAGGTTCCGGGAGAGAAGGCGGAACAGGGAGAATACTATCAGCACACAGCAAACCCAATAGAGAATCTCGAACCTGGTGAGCAGGAACAAAAGGTATAGGACAAGATATGTGCCAATCAAAAAGACGTTCAGCTGGTCGTTACCATACCGGCCATACATAAACCGTTGGATCGCGTTGCGGATCATAAATGTGTGCCCCCTTAGGAAACAGGAGGCAGGCGTGTCCGCCTGCCAATGTACGATATTATGATAGTCTTTCTCCATGTAATCGTCAAGGCATCATTCGTAAACAAAATGTAAATTCCGTAGCCCTTTGCCACCCTCCGGCGCCTTTTTGCGCCTGACGACCCAGTATCAGGCCGAAGACTCTTGCGTCCGGGCGAAAAATAGGATATACTGTCACCATCCAAACAGAGGACAGGGGGACCTCGTATGAAGCGCATCGATAAGGAAAATTATTATCTGGACATTGCCGAGACCGTGCTGGAGCGGTCCACCTGCCTGCGCCGGTGTTACGGCGCTATCATCGTGAAAAATGACGAGATCGTGTCCACGGGCTACAATGGGGCTCCCCGTGGGAGGAAGAACTGTATGGACTTGGGCTACTGTACCCGGGAGGCCATGAATATCCCATCTGGTCAGCGGTATGAGCTGTGCCGCTCCGTCCATGCGGAGATGAACGCCATCATCTCCGCTGCCCGGCGGGACACCCTGGGTTCCACCCTCTACCTGGCGGGGCGGGAGGCGTCTACCGGCGAGCTGCTCCATGACGCCACTTCCTGCTCCATGTGCCGCCGGACCATCATCAACGCGGGTATCGACCGGGTGGTTATCCGCAACACAGATAAGGATTACTCCGTGGTCCATGTGGAGGACTGGATTCGGGAGGATGATTCTCTCCCGGAAAAGCAGGGCTGATCCCCTTTGCCCCATTGTTTGTAGGGAAAATGCCGCCTATGGAACATGAAGGCGGCATTTTTATGGACAAAATTTGTATTTTGTCTTGACATTTACACGGCAGCGTGTATAATAATTAGGTCTGCCGATGTCGTCAGACAACATCCTTGCCCCTGGCATAAGACTTCAGGGGCCATATGTCCATAAGGAGGTGCAAAACATGGCAAAAATCAACGCGAACTACGAGGCGGTCTATATCCTGCAGCCCGACCTGAGCGAGGAGCAGATCGCCGCCCTGGTGGCAAAGTTCAAGGCCGTGGTCGAGGCCAATGGTACCGTGTCCGAGATCGACGAGTGGGGCAAGCGCCGTCTGGCCTATCCCATCAACGATCTGATGGAGGGCTACTACGTCCTGATGACCTTTACTGCCGCCGCCGCTATCCCCGCTGAACTGGACCGTATTTTCCGGATCACCGATGGTGTGATGCGCTCCATGATTGTCTGCAAAGACCAGTAAGGGGGAGCGGATATGCTCAACAAAATCTTCATCATGGGTCGTCTGACCCGTGACCCCGAGCTTCGGCGCACCCAGACTGGCACGCCCGTGGCCTCCTTCTCCCTGGCCGTAGACCGGGATTTCAAGGACAAGTCCACCGGCGAGCGGACCACTGACTTTATCGACGTGGTGGCCTGGCGTCAGACTGGCGAGTTCGTCAGCCGCTACTTCACCAAGGGCCGTATGGCCGTGGTGGAAGGCCGTTTGCAGATCCGTGACTGGACGGATAAGGACGGCAATAAGCGCCGCTCCGCCGAGGTGGTGGCCGACCAGGTCTACTTCGGCGACTCCAAGCGGGATGGGGACGGAGGGGGCTTCTCCTCCGGGTATAGCCAGGGCGGCTCTGCCGCCGGCGGCTGGTCCGCTCCCGCTTCCAACTCCGGCTATGGCGCTCCGCCCGCGGACGGGGACCAGTTTGCCGATCTCTCTGATGATGACGGCCGGTTGCCGTTCTAACTTTGACCATGTATGGTCGTAAAAAGGAGGTCAATCCCATGGCTATGGAACGTGATAACAGAGCTCCCCGCGGCCGCAAGCGCCGTAAGGTCTGCGCTTTCTGCGTGGACAAGGTGGAGTGCATCGATTACAAGGACGCCGCCAAGCTGCGCCGGTTCACTTCCGAGCGGGCCAAGATCCTGCCCCGCCGCACCACCGGCACCTGCGCTATGCATCAGCGTCAGCTGACCGAGGCCATCAAGCGGGCCCGTCAGATCGCTCTGCTGCCCTATGTGACCGATTGATCGTGTCTATTAAAAAGCCGCCCATGGTTCATCCATGGGCGGCTTTTTGTTGTAGCTGTATGATACACGCGGCCCGGTCAAATTCCCGCCTTTATCCTGAGAAGAAAAATAGCAAAGGCAGATACAAGAGCCAGGATTATCACGATTTTTAGGAGCTGTTGGGAGCGTTTCACATACTCAGGCGGATATCATCCGACCGGCTGGAGCGGAGCTTATACCAGCAATACAGCGCAGGTACACCAAGAAGGATGAGCAGTATCAACAGATACCAAGAGATGGAGGAAAGAATATGCTCTAATGCGCTCGCTCCAAGCAGGGGAGCCGCAGAGTGAAAGGAAATCAGAAGTAAATAGAGGCTCAGACCCCAGTTTCCAAGACATAGAAGCTTATAATACAACTTTTTCATGCCAATTCCCCCTGAATAAAGGCTATACTCCACTGAGCCTGCGTGATGCTCTCTGCTGTGAAGGGGAGAGATAGGAACGACCGCTGTGCGGAAGCGCGATTGCCTGACGGTCATTCTATAGGGAAATGGGGGGCAAGGACATCATAAATTTTCTCCGGATCAATGGCCTGGTAGGTTCCGGAGGAGGTCTGGACCTGGAGGGTCACCTTGTCCTCCGTGCAATACAGGTCCAGGAAAAAATGCTCCCTCTCTCCCGTCATGGCCACAAAACAGTAGGACGCCTCTTCTGGAGGGGTATAGGGGCCAGAAAACAGCCTGCGGCGGAATTTGGTTTCAGACAAGGCCCGGTACAGAAGGGCCGTTTCCTCCGCACTGGACTGATAGCTTATTCCCCCGTCAGATACGTTCCATTGGGGGAAATACAGAACGTCCACGCCTAAAATGCCGTTCTGACCGTCTGCAATTTCAACGGGGCGGAAGAATAGAAACCCCAATACTCCGATGAAAAGGGCGCAACCAGCCAGCAGAAGAAGGATCCCCATTCTGGGCCTTTTTGCGATTTCTTTCATTGATGACCGACTTCCTATTCCAATCGAACTGGCATTTCTTACAAACACCAATTTCCCTATCTGTCCATCCAGCCTGTCCCAAATGCCATCCCCAATTCCAGTACCCACAGGGATGAGAGAAAAAACAGGCAGGTCAGTCCGTATCCAAAGAGCGTCCCGGTCACCAGCCTGCGCCCATTGCCGCTCTCATAAGGGGTCAGCGCCTGAAGTCCGCCGTCCAGCACCAGTGGGACAAGCAAGAGCAGGGCGGGCTTCCAGCCAGGGTGCCAGAGGGCAAAGGTGAGTCCACTAGCCAGGATGCCTGCAAGCTCACCGGTACACCGGGCACAGATTGGGAACTGTCTTCCGTGGAAGTGAAAGGAGCGGTCTGCCCGTTGGTGGCAGCCAAACAGAATTGGCAGCCACTTGTCAAACCAGTCCAGCATTTCAACTGCCCAGGACGATCCCAATCCCAAGCATGAATATCAGCACATAGTACAGCGCGCCAAGGCCCACAGCGACCAGTGCTCCAATGCCGGCGGCCTTGGCTGTCCGGGGCTTCTGGTCCTTCCAGACCAGCCACAGCACCAGGCCGACAATGGGGATACAGCAGCCCAGGATCCCCCATCCAAGGCCGCCATTGTCTACCACCGGGGGAAGGGAGGACTGAGAGGCACCGCACTGGGGGCAGGTGATGGTTCCATCCGCTATGGGAGCGCCGCAATGTCTGCAATATGCCATTTGGATTCCTCCTTTTTCAAACTGCATAATACGGATATTTCAAAGTCATTGTAGACGATTCTTCCTGAAAAGGCAAGAAAAAGCGCTCATTTTCTCAACTATGACACCCGGATCCGGAATGCTGCCCGGCTTCCAACCCCATCTCGTCCATGGCGTGAGCCATGTGGATGGCCATGGCGTGCTCCGCCCCTACTCCGTCCCTTCGGGCAAAAAACTCCAGCAGCAGGGCGTGGTCCCGCAGAGTGGCCTGGGCCAGATTCTCCTGGCCTTCTCCGGCGGATCCGATGGCCGTTTCCACTGCCTGGCTGATGATGGGCAGCAGGCGCATCATAAAAGCGTTGTGGGTGGCACGGACGATGGCCCCGTGGAATTCCAGGTCGGCCTGGGTCCGATCCTCGCCCGCCTGAATGCGGGCAGCCACCCGCTCTCCCTGGGTCAAAATTTCAGCCAGCTCCTGCTCCGTGGCCCGGACGCAGGCCAGACGGGCGGCCTGGGGCTCAAAGATAGCCCGCAGCTCGAACAGGTCCCGCAGTCGGCCCCTGATTTCTTCCAGGCGGCCAAAGCCAAAATCCTCAATCTCAGCCACCTGCCGGGACACAAAGGTACCGCGGCCCCGCTGGACCTCCAACACCCCTTGGACGGTGAGCGCCCGGATGGCTTCCCGCAGGGTGGCCCGGCTGACCCCCAGCTCATGGGACAGGTCTACCTCGTTGGGCAGCTTGTCTCCTGGGGACAGCCGCCCCTCGGCCACGATCTGGTTATAGAGCCGTTCTGCAGTCTGCTGGGATAAATTTGAGCCCATTGTGTCCGCCTCCTCTTGACATCCTTTCCCCCATGATATACTATATGGTCAGACAATTCAATAGTTATCAGACAACTGATGGCTTGATTTTTAAGGAGGCTTACTGTATGCGCTCTGATGTTGTAAAAAAAGGCGTGCCTGCCGCCCCGAACCGCTCTCTGCTCTATGCCCTGGGCTATACTAAGGAGGAGCTGGAGCGGCCCCTGATCGGCGTAGTCTGCTCCTACAATGAGATTGTCCCCGGCCACATGAACCTGGATAAGATCGCCGAGGCTGCGAAGGCCGGAATCCGGGCCGCCGGGGGAACTCCAGTGGAGTTCCCAGCCATTGCCGTGTGTGACGGCATCGCCATGGGCCATGTGGGCATGAAATACTCCCTGGTCACCCGGGACCTCATCGCTGACTCTACCGAGGCCATGGCTATGGCCCACCAGTTTGACGGCTTGGTGATGATCCCCAACTGCGACAAGAACGTGCCCGGCCTGCTTATGGCCGCCGCCCGGGTAAATATCCCCACCATCTTCGTGTCCGGCGGCCCCATGCTGGCCGGAACTCTAAATGACGGACGCCGCACCTGCCTGTCCCATATGTTCGAGGCGGTGGGCGCCTACTACGCCGGCAAGCTGGACGAGGCCGGGGTGGAGGAGTATGAGAACAACGCCTGTCCCACCTGTGGCTCCTGCTCTGGCATGTATACCGCCAACTCCATGAACTGTCTGACCGAGGCCATCGGTATGGGACTGCGGGGCAACGGTACCATTCCAGCTGTTTGGTCCGCCCGTCTGCGGCTGGCCAAGCACGCCGGAATGCAGATCATGGACCTGGTAGCCAAGGACATTCGCCCACGGGATATTATGACCGAGGCGGCTTTCCACAATGCCGAGACCATCGACATGGCCTTGGGCTGCTCCACCAACACCATGCTCCACCTGCCCGCTATCGCACACGAGTGCGGTATTGAGCTGTCCTTTGACATGGCCAACGAGATCAGTTCCAAGACCCCCAACCTGTGCCATCTGGCTCCCGCCGGGGACACCTATATGGAGGATCTGGAGCGGGCAGGGGGCGTCTACGCCGTGATGGCGGAGCTGGCCGGAGCCGGTCTGTTGGACACCAGCCTGATGACCTGCACCGGCAAGACAGTGGCGGAAAATCTGGCGGGTGTGGTCAACCGGAATACCGAAATCATCCGGCCCATTGACAATCCCTACTCCAAGACCGGCGGCATCGCCGTCTTGAAGGGCAACCTGGCCCCCGACGGCTGTGTGGTGAAGCAGTCCGCCGTGGCCCCTGAGATGATGGTTCATGAAGGCCCCGCCCGGGTGTTTGACTGTGAGGACGATGCCATCCGGGCCATCTATGATGGCAAGATCGCGGCCGGGGACGTGGTGGTCATCCGCTATGAGGGACCCAAGGGCGGACCTGGCATGCGTGAGATGCTCAACCCCACGTCCGCCATCGCCGGAATGGGACTGGACAAGGACGTGGCTCTCATCACCGACGGCCGCTTCTCCGGCGCCACCCGGGGCGCCTCCATCGGCCATGTGTCCCCGGAGGCGGCCAGCGGTGGTCCCATCGGACTGGTGGAGGAGGGGGACCTAATTGCCATCGATATCCCCAACCACTCCATCACTCTGAAGGTGCCTGACCAGGAGCTGGCTGCCCGGAAGGCCAAGTGGTCCTGCCCCGAACCCAAGATCAGGACCGGCTATCTAGCCCGGTACGCCAAGCTGGTGTCGTCCGCTGACAGGGGCGCTATTTTGGAATAAACAGTGCGTCTGATAGAAACAAAGAGGGGGCTCCCACCTATATGGGAGCCCCAGTGTTTTGTTAAAAAGTCGCCTTGCATATCATTTTGGGAAATCACGTGAAACCGTCCCACTGCGGACGGTTTTCGGCGCTTCATGAAAGGGATCGTCACAAGATGGATCACCCAGAACAGGCTCAGACAATGGAACCTGAAGGACTTCAACAAAGACAACACAGAGATTGAAACAGCCCCGGTGGTGAGCAGCTGCTGCTCGCCTAAACAGGGCAAAAATAAGCTCTCCAGCTTGGCCGGAGAGCTTAAATAAAATAGGGAAGATTAGGTTAGGGACAGGGCCTCTTTCACCTTGGCGATAATGTGAGCGCCGATGTCACGGGAGGCGTCCACTGTCTGGGCACCCAGGTGGGGGGTGACGATAAAGTTATCACACTCAAACAGGGGGGAGTCAAAGCCGGCACCCTCAGTCAAACCGCCAGCAGCCAGCTCGTTCTCCATGACATCCGAGCCGTAGCCACCCAGCTTACCGGACTTCAGGGCCTCATACATATCCTTCTCGTTGACGATGCCGCCGCGAGCCATATTCAGAACCACAGCGCCGTCCTTCATCTCGGCGATGGACTTAGCATTGAACAGATTTTTGGTTTCGTCGGTGAGAGGCATATGAATCGTTACATAATCAGACACCTTCAACACCTCATCGATGGTCATGCTGGTGGCCTTCTGCTCCTCAAACACATGGGCGGGCAGATAGGGATCATAAGCGACCACGTTCATCAGGAAGGCACGGCCCAGTTCACCCACGCGCTGACCAATGCGGCCGAAGCCCAGCACGCCCAGAGTCTTGCCACGCAGCTCAGAGCCTACGAACTTATACTTGTCCCAGTTCTTGTTTACCTTCACGTCATAGCAGGCAGGGATGGTATGACGCGCGATATCCAGCATTTTGGCAATGGTCAGCTCGGCAACGGCGTTTCCGTTCAAGCCGGGGGCGTTGATGACCTGGATGCCCTTCTCCTTCGCCGTGTCCATATCAATGTGGTTCAGACCCACGGAGCAGACTCCGATGACCTTTAGATTCTTGGCAGCGTCCAAAATCTCCTTGTTAATGGCGGGGTCCACCCGCATGATGAGTACGTCATAGTCAGGGATCAGAGCGACCAGCTCCTCCTGGGTGGGGAGCATCTTCGTATCGACCTGCATGTACTTGCCGAGCTCCTCGGCAATAGAGCTATGGACTGCGTCAATGATGAGGCACTTCATAAATGATCAATCCTTCCTTAAAAATATGTTTGGACATACCTTTTGTTGATTTCCTTTTTCACTATCCCTATTATGCCACAAAATCTTTGCCAAGAATATCACTTTTTTGGTTATGGTTGCCACAACTGTTTGACTGTGATAAAATAGTTGCATACCACAAAAAAAGTGAAGGAACTCCGTCAAAGTCAAGGAGGCTAAGTATGAATTTTCTGCATCTAAAATATTTTTTGATGGTAGCTGAAGAACTAAACATTACTCGGGCCGCAGAGCGGCTGTATATCTCCCAACAGTCCTTGTCCAATCACATCAGCAATATGGAGCGGGAACTGGATGTTAAGCTCTTTACCCGCTCCCCCAAACTGTCTCTGACTTATGCCGGCGGTCTGCTGGTGGAAACGGCTACCCAGATCCTGGACCTGTACAGCCAATATCAGACCAAAGTAGGAGATATCAACCGCCACTACTTAGGAATGCTGAGGGTCGGGATCTCCCATACCTGCGGTCTGGCGCTTATGCCGGATATCCTGCCAAAATTTCGACAGGAGTTCCCTTTGGTGGAATTTTCTCTTTTTGAGGGAAACTCTACCCAGTTGGAGGACGAGCTGTCCCACGGCCGAGTGGACCTGATTATCTGCTTTCAGCCCATCATGATGGATGGTGTGCGAACCGAACCTCTGACGGAGCAAAGATTAGTCATGGTGGTGCCCAGAGCCTTCACCGACGAGTTATTTGGCGAGCGAGCGGAGGAGGTCCGGGCCCAGTTTGCACAGGGAGCGGATATCGGAGCGTTCCAGCAGGTGCCTTTTATCCTCATTAAGCGGGGAAACCGGACACGGAATATTATTGATCAGTATTTCAGCCGGTATTACTTCAAGCCAAAGCTGATTTTGGAAACAGAAAATACGGTTACCACCTTAGCGATGGCGCAATCTGGCATCGGGATTACCATTTGTCCGGAGCTGTTTCTACGGGCCATTCCATCCCCCACGGCATCGGCGGGTGGGGTAGACCTGTTTCCCCTCACGGACCCCTCCACCTTCAGCAAGCTGGTAGCTGGATTTCGTCAGGACCGATATTTGTCCCATTTTGGCGAGCGGTTTATAGAGATTACAAAGGAAGTGCTGCAGTAAAAACCGCGGCCCCGAAACACCGGGGCCGCGGTTTGCCTTTTCTGTTGCAGGCGGATCTGGGCTGGGTCTCAAAAGCGGCTGATAGCCTATTTCCGGTCAGCTTTGAAGCTGATCCAGCTCCTCCATCCAGAGGGAGTTCACCGCGTCGCTGGGCATCCGCCAGTCTCCACGGGGAGACAGAGTCAGGGAGCCCACCTTGGGCCCGTCGGGCAGGCAGGAGCGTTTGAACTGCTGGGCAAAGAAGCGGCGGTAGAAATTTTGGAGCCACTTCAGGATGGCCGCCCGGTCATAGTAGTTCCCCAGGGCGTACAAGGCCAGCCGGAACACCTTGCGGGGGGAGAAGCCCCAGCGGACGGCGTAGTAAAGGAAAAAGTCGTGCAGCTCGTATGGTCCAACCAGATCCTCGGTCCGTTGGGCGATCTCCCCCTCCTTGGGGGGGAGCAGCTCTGGAGAGACGGGAGTGTCCAGGATATCCCGCAGCACGGCGGCCAGTTCGGGGTCGGAGGGCTCCGCCGTATCTGCGGAGTAGGCCACCAGATGGCGTACCAGAGTTTTAGGAATAGAGCCGTTCACGCCGTACATGGACATATGGTCTCCGTTGTAGGTGGCCCAGCCCAGAGCCAGCTCGGAGAGGTCGCCTGTACCGATGACCAGCCCACCCTGGTGGTTGGCTACATCCATCAGAACCTGGGTACGCTCCCGGGCCTGGCCATTTTCAAAGGTGACGGATAGGTCGTCCATAGACTGGCCGATATCCCGGAAGTGGACTCGCACCGCCTCGCCGATATCGATGGTCTGGAATGTGGTCCCGATTCGCTCGGCCAGCAGCTGGGCGTTAGACTTGGTACGGCTGGTGGTGCCAAAGCAGGGCATGGTGACAGCGGTGATGTCCGTGCGGGGCCGGCCTAGCAAATCCATGGCCCTGGCGGTGATGAGCAGGGCCAAGGTAGAGTCCAGCCCACCGGACAGCCCCACCACGGCGCTTTTGGCCCCAGTATGAGCCAGCCGCTTTTTTAAGCCTAGAGCGGCGATATGCAGGATCTCCCGGCAGCGCCGGTCCCGGTCACCGCTGTCGTCGGGGACAAAGGGATTTGTCCCAATGGGGCGTGTGAGGGAGGTTTCCACCGGCTCCAGCGAGAATTCGGACCAGTCCATCCGCTCCTGCCTGGCGGGGGGGAAGGTAGTGATGCGGCGGCGCTCGAAGGCGATCCGGGCCACATCCACCTCGCTGACAGTCAGTCCATCCGCAAAGCGGCGCTCCGCCAGGACGGTCCCGTTTTCCGCAATCAGATTGTGGCCGGCAAAGACCAGATCGGTGGTGGACTCCCCCTCGCCGGCGTCGGCGTAGACATAGCCGCACATCAGACGCCCGGACTGACCGGCAACCAGAGCCCGTCGATAGTCCGCCTTGCCCACCGTCTCGTTGGAAGCCGACAGATTTAGGATCAGAGTGGCGCCGGACTGGGCCAGAAAAACGGAGGGGGGGGCGGAGGACCACAGATCCTCGCAAATCTCCACGCCGACCACCAGATCGGGCAGAGTGTCGCACCGGAACAGGTGGCGCTTGCCCAGAAAGACCTCCTGTCCGCACAGGGTCAGAGAGAGAAATTCCTCCTCCGGCCCGGGCTCAAACCACCGCTTCTCATAGAATTCCCCGTAGTTGGGCAGGCAGGTTTTGGGAATCAGCCCCAGCAGCTTCCCCCGGCAGAGCACGGCGGCGCAGTTGTAAAGCTTGCCCTCCGCCCGCACCGGAAGCCCCAGGGCCACCAGCATATCCACGGGACGGGTGGCCTCCAGCACCTGCCCCAGCGCATCTTCGGCGCCGCGGAGCAGGGTGTCCTGGAAAAACAGGTCGCCACAGGTATAGCCGGTCAGACATAATTCCGGAAGGGCCAGGACTTTGACGCTCTGCCCCTGAGCTTCCCGGATCAGGGCGATGCACTGCCGGGCGTTATAGGCACAGTCGGCCACCCGGATCTCCGGGGTACCGGCGGCCACTTTGATAAATCCGTCACGCATGATAAAAAACCTCCTAAGGTCAGGATATAGACACAAATATTGAGGATATCTTACTCCAGATTCCAATAAAATGCAAGAAGAAGGCAGGCGGTATTATACGCATTGATATAAAAACAAAATTGTTAATATTATTGTAATAATTGTGCATAACAGGGAAGTTACTATTAATAAAAACCAATTATCCCGTATTTCCGGTGTGAAAACGGTCAAGGTGTAGGAGTAATCGAGGAATAATCGACTCTCCTACACCTCTTTTTACACCGTTCTGCCGCTTTAGATACAGGAGCAGAGGCCAGATCCACTCGCATCAGTATCCACGCACATCCTCGACAAATGACCCGTTTCTCAAGTGGTTTTCGTACGCTTCTCGAATGATGCGAATAGCGATGTCTACTTCTCCATTTTGAAGATCGTTGTCTTTGATGATCTCCTCATATTCCGCATAGATCCGAAAGACTCGCTTAAACTGCTCCCTGGTCACAGGATTATCGGGGCAAACGCAGTACGAGGCAAAACTTATGATCGAACTGCGCTTGCTTTCAATGTAGAGAGACATGGTGATTTCGGTGTTCTTATCCATTTCTTCTTTCAGAACCTCAATGGACTGATCATACACCACTGCTCTATCATTTACCCATTTCATCCAGGCGTCACGCTTGGCGATATTATCTTCGCTGTAATGGGATTCCACGCTATTCAACACGGTCTTCACATCGTGAATCGTCGCGGACATTTCTCGCATGGTCTGCCGTTCCTGCTTCTTCCGAGCAAAATATTTCCTGATCTTAATGAACTCGGGAACGACTTTCCCCTTAAACTCCAAAATTTCGCTAACGATCTGCATGATCAAAAAAAACGCCGATAATAGCCAGACCTAAAGCGATAGGTATGTTCAGGTACTCAATATAGCTGATCATGTTAACCGATCACCCACCTCGACAAAGGTGGGTTTCTTTTCTTCCGCCATCATCCAACCTCCTTCAAAGCAGGCAAATTTGGAAAGCTTAGGCTTTGGGGCTCAGCATCCCGAGCAGTTCCTGATACTCGCTCTCGCTGATTTTGTCGGCGGCATAGAAAATATCGAGCTTCGTCTCGATACCCTCCGTCTGGCCTCTCTCGATCATGCGCTTCAAAGTTCGGTACAACATAGCAGTTTTCCCCTTTCTTAAATATCCAGCTCCGTCAGACCCAGCTCCAGCAGAGTCAGACGGAATTCCTGGTCCACGTTCATGGCATCCGTATCCACTTGTGCGGAATACAGTGCCGGATTGCTGCGGTCGATCTCATTGTCCATTCCCTTTCTCAGGAAAATGTCGTAGTTCTCCCGCACATTTGCTGCAATGCCGTCCCAGGTCTCCACCTCCACATGGTACTCGTCGTACTCATATCCGGTGAAGTCCTCGGTCTGGACAGGCGTCACGTTCTGAAAAAGCCGCACAAGGCTTCTTCCGCTTCCGGGAATGCGCTCCACGGTAAAACTGCCGGGGTCAACCATCCCTTGTACTTTCATGGTGCCGCTCCTTTCACGCCGCCTGGTATGGCGGATATAATTTCTGAAGCCGTCTGCACTCTTTTCGGACGACTTTCTTAAGATCGAACATGGTCTTCGGCTGGTAATACCGCTCCAAAATCCGTTGACAATCGCACTTTCGGAGCTGCCCAAGCCGTGAGATTAGGCCGGAGGCCCGCTTAAACGAGATGACCCGATTTCGATCCCTTCGGTAGTAATATAAATGCAGCGACTGCTTGAGCCGAAACAGGTTGTGCTTTCGGAGGATGGTGTAACCGTGCCCGAACCGGTAGCCCAGCGCCGACGGAATCCTCGGCCGTCTCCGGCGCCGTTTGACCTCGGGCAGATGCTCTCTGGCCTTCTCTACCCTTGGGGTAAAGCCGATCCGAAAGACCTGCCAGTTGTCTTTCAGCTTTAGTCCCACGTCGGCCAGCCACGCCTGAATATCCCGGATCAGCTTCCGCAATTTCCGCTTGCTGGAGGCGAAGATGGTGAAGTTGTCCATCTGCCGCAGGTAGTGGCTGACGCCGTACTCCCTTTGGTGGATCATCAGGTCCAGGGGCTGGAGCACCAGGTGCAGGAACCAGGCGGAGAAGAACGCGCCGATCAGTACGCCGTATTCCATCAGGGCGTCGCACAGCCAGAGGGTCTCCCGGTCCTTGAACAGCCGTTTCAGTGCCTGGATGACATACGGCGGGTCCAGCTCCTCAAAGCAGTGGTAGATGTCGCATTCCGCGCCGTACCGTGTGCCGGCGGCGTCTCCCTTCATCCACTTCTTGATGGCCTTGACCCCGTAGGAATTTCCCCGTCCCGGCACGCTTGCGATGCAGTATTTGTCCATGCTCCGCATGATGTGCGGGATCATGGGCTGTAACACCGCATGGTGGACATGCTGGTCCGGCCACAAAAGCGGCTCGTTGATGTCCCGCCATTTGCCCTTTCCGCTGTCCGCGTTCCGGTCCCAGCGCCGCCGTTTCAGCGGCGGGTGCATATGCGCGTCTCCGCTCACCAGGTCCTCGATGAATCTGCGCAGCTCCGCCACATATTCATCCATATTCGCTTCGATCTCCAGGACCTTCTTGTTCAGGCTGTGGTCGCCGTTGCGCCGGTGTCCCCGGTTGACTTCCCGGATGGCCAGGCGCAGATTGTCTTCCGAAAGGATTTGTTGGTAAACTCTCACTCGTTTCATCAGGGATAATATCCTCCTTGTAGCCTCACAGCCGTTCCATCGCCGCGGGTGGTTCCGGGGCGAAACCCGGCCCGAAGTGTACCAGGCTGTGTCCTGACGGCTCATCGTCAGCAAGTGCTGCGCGGTCAACTCTGCGTAATAGAAAGGGTGAGGAACCCTGACTACCGATAGGAGGTTCAGCCATACCCGACAGGCCCAATGGCCTGCGTCTGCTTCAAGAAGGCGACAGCCGATGTTGGAGTTCGTGTTCGACGCACTGTTGTAGTTCACGTAGAACGGCCCGTGATTCTGGTTCTGGTTATAGTTACCGCCGTGGTGCAGGCACGGGTTACTACCGTTGAAATTCCAGTTATCCGGGACATCGTCTGCTGCAAAGTCGACCCCGCGCTCTCCTCTTACCAAAGAAGAGCGGTTTCAAATGTTGTTCTTATTAAGGTGAAAAGGAGCCCTTCCGCTCCATTTTGAAATGCGAGGAAGGCTGGAGCTTGGGGGAAGGGACTGCGGTCCCCTCACCCCAAACCCCCTCCTCCCCAGGGGAATGGTCACGCCGCCTTCGGCGGGCGTTCCTGGAGGCGACAGCCGATGCCGGAGCTCGCGTACGACGCACCGTTGTAGCTCACGCAGAACGGCCCGTGAACCTGGCTCTGGCTATAGCTACCGCCGTGGTGCAGGCACGGGTAACTACCGCTGAAATACCAGTAATCCGGGACATACGTGGTGGTACTGCCGCCGGCCTCAGAGGGATACAGCGCCCACTCCAGCCCGCTTTGGGTCGGGATGGCGAAGTCCTTCGGGTAGCCGCTTACCGGCAAGCCCACCAGGACGCCGTTGGTGATGTCGCTGAACTGGTTGGGGTTCTTGATGACGTTCAGGCCGTTACTGTTGTAATAGCAGCCGTCCATCCAGTCGTACACATTGTCCCACCAGCCCTCGATGTTCCGGTACTGTGTAAAACCGTAAGTATCCCGATTGGCCGCCGTAGTACCGGTGTGGTACTGCATGGCGTCCGTACGCCCGTTGTTCTCCTTGGAGTTGCTGGCCGAGCAGCCCCGGCCGATCCGCTCGCCGTTCCAATCCGCGAACTCCACCAGAAACAGCATGTTTACATACCACATCTGGGCAAAGTCCAGCTGCCAGATGTTGGCCCCCAGGTTGTGGATCTGGGTCCGTGCCGTGCTCCGGGTGATGTTCACCTGCTGGGCCTTGTTGGTCTCCGACTTGTAGGTGCCGCTGGCGCAGTGATACCGGGCGATGTAGGAGAGGTCCAGCTCTCCAAGGCCGTCCCCACGGTCCATATTCACCGGGTCAACATGGAACCCTTCCACGGGGCCGTCGGCGATCTGGAGCTTCAGCTTCTTCCCGGTCTTGGTCCATTTGAACCAATACTTGGGCTCCTTGACCATCACGCCGCCCGTCCGGGTGACCTTGGTCATGTCCTTCCACGGGTACAAGTCGTCAAAGGGCGAGGAGCCGGAGCCGTTGTTCACCGCCGGGTTGGGGTCCCCAAAGCCCGCCGCTCCGTCGGTGCGCTTACCCTTGGTGGGGCCGCTGCTGGTCCAGTCCCATTCCACGCCGTAGATGGTCACGAACTGGGCATTGACTGCTACCTGCTTATCGGCCCCAGCCAGATAGTTGGCTCCCGCAGCTACTTTAACAATAATTGTAGTCGTGCCGGTGATGTTATTTACACTGTTCACCGTAACCTCGCCGGTCTGCTGATTGATGTTACCGATCGTAGCCACACCAACATTATTGGAAACGGCAGAGATCACGCCGTCGCCCTTTCGGGTCACGGTAAACTTGGCGCTTCGGGCGCCGGTATTCAGCGTCACACTTGTCGGACTTACAGATACGACCTGATCGCCCTTGCCGATAGCCCAGGTAGCTGTCTTGGCGTCCACCGTGCCATCCCACCACTGATGGTTGGAATCCGGTGTAAAGGCGGCAGTGTACCCTGTGCCGGCGTTGACCTTCGCCTCTACAGATACCGTCATTTTGCTCGGATCATAATTGGCGTCCCACACCGGAGTTTTGGGGTCCCCATCATACTTCAAAGCTCCGCTCTGGGCGGGAACCTTGGCGATGGAAGCTCGGCCGATGCTCCACTGAACGGTTTTATTGGTCGTAGAACCGTCCGACCACATGCCATTCAGAAGAATAAATGTGGCAGAGTGGGTGCCGGCATTGGTCTGTGCGGTCACCTGCACTTTGGAATTCACCTGGTCAAAGTTATCCCATTCCGGTGTCTGGGGCGCTCCCGTATAGGTCGGCGAGCCCTTCTGCGTAGGAATGGGTACAATAACGCTGGTGATGGTCCACTTGACCTCCTTGGCCTCAATGGAACCGTCCCACCACTTGTAGTTGGCGGTAGGAGTAAATGTGGCTTTGTAATCGCCTGCGTCAGTTCCAGATCGGTCTCCGCCAATGGTCAACTGACCGATGTCGTAGTTGGCCCAGGTGGGAGCCTGCGGTTTGCCGTTGGCCGCCAGTACATTGTTCTGCGCCGGAAGAGAAGCGATGACCGCCCGGTCAATGATCCACTCAACCGTGACCTCGTCCAAGCCGCCGGGGAACTGATATCCATACGACAGATTAAACCGTGCGGAATAGGACCCAGCGTTCACGCCGTTGGTCGTGCCGGAAATGGTCATCTTCGACGGATCATACCCAGTCCAGGACGGAGTTTTTCCAGTCCCGTCATAGGTAAGGACTCCATTTTGAACAGGGACAGCCACCTCAATGGGGTTGACTGTAACATTCAAGCTGGCGGTCTTGGTCACACCCTCATAGGTATAACCGATCTCCACCGGACGGCTCCCCAAAGTAGAGAAAGCGGTCTTGGGATAGGTGTATCCCGAAACCTCCTCCGCAGAGTCATCCGAGAATTTGGCAGTAACCACCATTCCCGCAGGGGCAAATTCCTCCAGATAGTGATAGACCATCTTGGAGGGGTTGTTGGTAACGGCAATGGATACCAGCACCTTCTGCACAGTAACCGGCACACTTGCCGTCTTGGTGATGCGGCCTTCGGTATAGGTGATAACCACCTCCGTCACCCCATCCGTAAGGACTTGGGGAGACACGGAATATCCGGTCACGTCCGAAGTGAGACCATACCCATAGCCCGCAGTAACGACCATGCCCGTGGGGTCAAAGGACTCTCCGGACTTGTAGGTGGTCTTTTGGGGCGGCTTGGTAATCGTCAGGGTCTCCAGCCTCAGAGTACCGCCTCCGCCGTTGCCGCCGGTCATGTTAAAGACCTTGCCGACGTTTGCATTACTCATTATTCTGCTCGACCTCCAGTCGCAAAATATAAATGGTCAGATTTTCCGTTGGAGTTACCTCGCAGTGAAAGGTGACCTGACCGTTAACGGTGATATTGTCAGCTTTCACGCCAGTCTCGCTGACTGCCATAAAGCAATCCGCGTCAGCGCACACAATATACCAGTATTTTTCGTCAGCCAAAAGGATGTTGTCCTTTACAGTCTGAGCTCTGCCGCTCCAGTTCTCGGCCGGCAGAGTAACGGTAGTACCGCTATGCTGTGCACCCTCCAGCAGAGGAATGATCGACTCTAAAAGCTGGTCGACGCGGTTCAGGGTATCGAGTTTTCCCCTTTCTGCCAGAGCCCGCAACTGCTCTAAGGTTGTGGCTTTGTTCTCTGCCATGTTAGAGCTCCTTTCCGAAAAAATAAGAGGGGGACAGGAATGCCCCATCCCCCTCCGCGGTTATCAGACGCCAACAGCGGCGCCAAAGACCTTATCCAGCATCTGATTGACTTCCTCATCGGCCGCAACCTCAATGCCGTCCAGCTTGGCCTTGTCCTCCTTGGACATCAGACCGTTTGCCTGGCTGGTAGCAGGCTGATAGGTGGTGTCCTGTGCGGGGATACCGAGAGCAACGATATCCTCCTTGGTCACATCGTCGCCGATGACCGCATGACCCTGATTGTCCTTACCGACCTTCTTGAAGCCGGCTTCGACCGCCTCAGCGGCAGGGTGAGTGTAGACCACGGTCTCCTGGCCATTGATCTTGATGTTGCCGTTGACCTCGGACTTCTCCACCTTGGTCGCGCCGGAGGCAATGTCCTTCAGCGCGGCGGTGATCTTGCCTTCAATGGCGGCCATTACGGTGGCGTACTCGTCCTCGTCGCCGCCAATACCGGCAACGATACCGTTCAGCTTGGTGATGGCGGCGTTCATCGCGGAAGCGTCATTGGGGTGATCCTGAATCCACTGAGCAATCTCAGTCAGAGTATCCAGGGCCTCCTGGGCGCCCTCGGGGATCAGCTGAGCGGCCAGCTCCTCGTTGGCGATGGTGCGGGCGCTCTTACCAGCATCCGTACCGATCAGAGTGGCCAGATCGGCGCCGGAAGCCTTGCCGTCCAGCACAGCCTTCAGAGCGGTATCCAGATCGGCCTCAGAGATCTGAGCCTTGTAGGCCAGGGCCGCCAGACCCGTCACCGCAACATCCTTGCCGGCAACAGACAGAGTGCCGTTGGTAGCACCAGAAGCAATCAGAATGTCCACCATCTTGTCGGCGATGGCCAGGGCAACGCCGTTGACCTTAACGCCTACCAGGGACTTGGATTCGACCTTGCTGATCTCACCCTTGGTGCGCTGAGCCAGAAGCTTCAGCTGTTCGAGAGTAGTGTGCTTAGACATAAATATGTCCTCCTTAAAAATATTTGTTTACGGCTCTTCGCCGAAAACATCATCGAGAATGTCCTCCACCTCTTCGTTAGTGGCGGTATTGTCCGGAGCCTCAGGATTTTCGGGAGGTATCCAGGAGGACTGGAATGCATTGTCGAGGACTTCCTGAACCTCTGCATCTGTAGCAGTATTTTCCCGGATGACCTCAAGGATCTGGGCCTTCACGTCTCCATCGATGTGGGTGGGCGGCATCAGTTGTGTGGGGTCAAGCGCGTACATGATCTTGCTGGCCAGACACCATACCGTGTCTTTCTGAACCCCATCCTTAATGCCGGAAACTCCGATTTTGAGATTGATTCCGGCCCGTTTCAAACACTCAGCCGGAATAATGCATCGGTCATCCGTCAACGCCACAGGCGGCTGCTGTACGCCGCCGGCTTCAAAGACAGCCGATTTGGCATAACCATCCCAGCTCTGATCAAAGCGGAACTCCACAATATAGAGCTTGTCGGAGTTCTGTACCAGACTCTCATCCTTGACCAGATGGGCATAGGTTGCTTTCACTGCGATCTCCATGGGCTTCGCCTCCTTGCTTACTGAATGGCCCCGTTCCCCGACAGCTCCAGCCGGATCAGGTTGACCGTCAGGTCCGCCGCCGGCTCTGTGTCGCAGGTCAGGGTGAGAAAGCCCGAGGTGGTGATGTTCTTGGGCTGCACATTGCAGTCGAGGAACTCCTCCTTACAGGCTTCGTCCGCGCTGAGGAAATACTTGTGGGTGCCCAGGGCCAAAAGCCGCTCGTCCGCAATGGTGACGCTCCCCTCCGACCACCCCTCGGCGGGGATGACCAGGTCGAAGGAGATACCCAATACGTCGCCGGCGCCCGTACCGTTCAGGCCGTTGTAGACCGAAATGGTGTAGGTAGACCCGTCTGTCATATGCACCGTGTAAATATCCGTGGTGCCCGGCGAGTGGTCACCCTTGGTCAGCCGGATGTCCTGGATGCCCACGCCGATGGGGCCTTGCAGCTCACAGCTGATGTGGCTGTCGTAATAGGCCCCTGTCTCCGCGTCCCAGATCCACCAGGTTCCATTTTGAGGCTTGGGCGGCTTGCCGCTGTACTGCTCCGCTTTGGCTGCGCTTCCGGCGGCCTCTGCGGCGCTGTCAAGGGCGTCGGCCTTGGCCTGTTCCGCGGCTGTCCTGGCCGCTTCTGCGTCCTCCTTGGACTGGGCGGCGGTCAGGGCGTCCTCCTCGGCGCTCTCTTGGGCGGACAGGGCGGCTTCCTTCGCCGCTTCCGCGCCCGCTTTGGCGTCTTCCGCCTTGGTCTCCGAGGCCTTTGCGTTGGTTTCACTAACCTTGGCCGCGTCCCGCGCCGCCTCCGTGGCGGTCCTGGCTTCCTGAGCCGCTGCGGCGTCTGCCGTGGCTTGGGCACCCAGGGTCTCCACCTGATTGCGGACCTCCTTAGCCCGCTCTTCTGCCGCCTTGGCTTCGGCCTCGCTGAGAGCAGCGGCGTTCTTGGACTCCTCCGCCTCTCTGGCCTGTTGCAGAGCCGTCTGCTCTGAGGCCTTGGCATTTTTCTCCGAGGCGCCGGCCCGCTCCGCCGCGTCAACGGCGAGGTCCGCGTACCCCTCCGCCGCAGTCTCCGAGGCTTTGGCGTTGGTTTCAGACTGGGCGGCTTTCCCGGCGGAGTCCAGGGCTTCAGCCGCCTTCTGCCTGGCGGTGTCCGCCTCGTTCTTGGCTTTTTCCGCGGAGGCCTTGGCGGAGTCCTTGGCCGTGGCGGCAAACTCCATGGCGCTGGAGGACTCCTTATTCATGGCGGCAAGGGCGTCGTGGATGGAACCCCGCACCTCCTCACCGTAGATCGCCTCCAGAATCTTCTTCAAAAAACTGCTGATGTCGGCCAAATCGGACCACCTCCTAATCTTCCAGCATCCAGTCGATGGCCAAAATTTCCTCCCCCGTCAGGTTCCCCTCCGCTTCGCTGTACTTGGCGGTCATCAGCTCCACCTCATGGGTCATCTCGTTGAAGGGAGCCAGCTCGTCACAGAACGTCTTGAAATTGGGGGACTCCATTTTGAGGACAAAGGTGGGCTGCCCCCGTTCATCCTTCCCTTCCTCTCCGTACTTCTCGATCAGGCTGAGGCGGATGGTCTCATATTCCACCAGGGAGTTGGAGAGAAAGCGGTAGTTCCGGGCGGCGATGTAACCGATCCGATCCCGCCGGGACAGCAGTGGCTTGAGTGAGTGAAGCCGCTCAAACACTTCGGAATTTTTTAACATTTTCTTCATGGCTGTGTCATGCTCCTGTTCCTAAATCCAGACCTTGGACGTCTGCGGCGCTGAAATCCACGATTCCCTCGAAGTAGACGATCCCGTTTCGTCGCTGGCCAATGGTGATGTATCCGCCGCAGGGGCTGTAAATGTTGATGAGAGGGGCGTCGCCCTCGAAATATTCGATGGCCAGCATGTGGTAACGGCTGCTCCCGAAAGGGCCGTAGAGGTTGAAGCTTCCGAAGTCGCTCCCGGCGACGATGTTGAATTCCTCGCCGTAGAACTCGCCGCCCTCGATGACCGGGGAACGGATCGTGGTCTGGTCGATGTAGGTGCTCTTGATGTACCCCGGCATCTCGATGGAGTCGGCCAGCTTGTAAGCCCGGTTCGCCCGGTCGTAGGCCAGCTCCGCCTCATAGTAGGCGTCGTCCGCCAGATTATAGGCGTTGTTCGCCAGGCTGTACGCCGGGTTGGAGTGGAGGTTCTGGTTGTTCACCTGGGCCCAGTTGATGGTGCTCCCGGCCCCCATGGTCACCTGGCCGTTGATGGTGATAAGGCCCGTCGGCCCCACGGCGAAGGTGACCGCCCCAGTGCTCTTGTTGGTGACGGTCAGGCCGTACAGGTCCAGATATCCGGCGGTAAACTTCTCTTTGGCCAGGTCCATCATGCTGTTGCCGTACTTGTCCAAAAAGTCCTCCGCCTGCACTGTGCCGCCGAAGGTCCCCTTGGCTCCTGCCAGCGTCCCCGCGAAGGTACCCCGCCTGGCGTAGAGGTTACCCTGCTCGTCCACGGTGAAGTTTCCGTTTCCGATGTTGATGGAGCCCTTCTTCATGGTCAGGGTGCCCTTGTCCAGGTCCAGGATCACGTTGGAGTTGTAGTCCCGGATGACGCCCACCCGGAGCACGTTGCCGTTCAGCACCCCCGCTGTGATGTAGTCGGCCACGATGGCCCCGTCCATGGTGATGGCCAGCCCGAAGGTCTTTCCCCCGTCGTTGGAGTAGCCCAGGCCGTTCATGTTCCACTTCCAGAGCTTGTCAGCCTTGGTGTAGTCCCGGACGTTGGAAATATAGAGGGTGTCCGAGCCGTGCTCGTCCCTCGTGATGGTGATGTAGCCCGTGGTGGCCATATTCATGATGTGGGTGGCGTTCTCCTGGGCCTCCTTGAGGATGTTGTGGGCCTTGGGGAGGTTTTCGATCTTGTCCAGCACGGCGGCGTTGGTCTGGTTGCTCACGCTGGTAAGGCTCACCTGTACCGAATCCCCCATTTTGAACTGGGTGTTCTCCGGGGCGTCCAGCGGGATCTCCAGCCTGGTCACCGGGAAGAGCCGGTCCAGCCCGTGGGGACGGGAGATGACCCGGATCTCGTCCAGCAGCTTCACCGCCTCAGTCTCCACGTCCAGATAGTGCAGGTCCAGGGCGGAAAGCTCCAGCTCCAGGTTGTCAAACTGAAGGTCCGCCAGATACTCCCTGGCCTTCTCCAGCAGCACCTGGGGGTCGCTCACATCGTCCCAGTTCACCGTCTTCGCGATCCAGCCATGGCTCGTCACTGCCTCGTCTGATTGGACGTACAGGCTTCCGCCGTTCACGCTCTCCACCGTCAGATAGGCGTCCAGCGCCTCGATGGGACTGTCGTCCAGCCGGTTTCCCAGAGGGACGATGGCCGTGGCGTACTCGGCGGAGTCCCAGTTCCGGACAAAGTCCAGCAGGTTGGACCCGAACTGGATCACCTGGCTGCATGTGTCCGGGTAGTCCTTCAGATAGTCCAGATACCGCACCCCGTCCGCCTTGCGCACCCGGAGATGGCCGCCATAGGCTTCCACCAGGGCGTTGAGTGACTCCAGGGTCTTGCCGTAGTTGGTGTAATAGGTGGGGAAGGCCTCATCCACCACCGTCACCGCCCCGATGGCGAACCGGCGGTTCTCACCCACCTGCCCGTTATGGACGGCGATGAGCTGGTCGAGGTACTCCCGGACCGATTTCCCGGCATACTCCGCCGGCGGCTGGACCGAGTCGTTGAAGAAGGCCAGCTCCCCCTCGCAGTAGAGCACCCGGTTGTTCCAGAAGTCCCGGCTCTCCGACAGGGCCCGTCCCGCCCAGACTTCTTCCCCGTTCTTCTTCACGGAAATATCTGTGACCATGCGGACGATGGTGTCGTAGGCCGCGTTGGTGGGCGGAAGGGTCATCTCCAGAGACCCGGCGGCGCTGTCCTCCAGAGTCAGCTTGGGGTTGACCACCTTCATGTTGTCCAGGGAAAAGACGTCGTTGTAAATGCACACGCCGTCTGCATAAATGCTATACATGGGTCACAACCTCCCCTGTCTGAAGTCCACGGAGACGGACCCCGTTCCCGTGTCGCACCACAGCTCCAGCGTGGCGCCCAGGTCGCCGAAGAACACAAACTCCGGGAACTGGATGACCCCGTCGGGGAGGAGCTTGGTCTCGTCCAGTCCCAGCGTGGGGTTGATAAAGCGGATGTGTACTCCCCGCTTATCCGAGCTGCTCACCCGGAACACGGGGCACACCGGGGCCCGCCCGAACAGCAGCGCCGCCAGCTTCACCGCCCGGACCTCCGTCGTCACCGCGATGTCCTTGAACACGGCGGGGCGGATGACGCCATTTTGAAAGTTGAAGGGGTCCCACAGCCAGTCGTCCGTGGAGGACAGGACTGACCACTTGTAGGGCCCCACGTCATAGTCGATGGTGATGCGCGACCAGTCCTTCTCCGACTTCCAGACGTTGACGGTGAACCGCCCCTCGTAAAAATACTCCGGGTCATCCTCCAGCACTGCCCGCAGCTTCTGCCCGTGCAGATAGTCCATGATGTCGGAATAGGCCATGTGCCAGGGCTTGAAGTCGTTCATCACGATAAACTCGATAGAGCCCGTCCGGTTTTGGTACACCGGATACCCGGTCAGGGATTGGGACAAGTCGATGACCCCATCCCCGCCGGGGATTTCCAGCGTCTTCACCTTCTGGGCCGGCGGATTGAACACGGGCCGGGAGGCGGGGACCAGCCGCCAATCATCCCAGGTGTTTTTCCCGCCAATGGTGATGGAATGATACACGGCTCAGTTCCCCCTTCCTCTCCGTGTCGCCCTCTGTCCAAGGGCGTTGTCCATGGGTCCCGCCATCTCACCGACCAGAGTGCCGGTGTCCAGCACGACCCGCATCCGCTCCATGCGCTCCGTCATCTCTGCCATTTCACTGCGCAGGGTGCGAAGCTCCTCAATGATGTCGTCGTTGTCTACCTTGACCGTCATCCGGTTCTCCCCGGAGGCGTTTTGGAACGCCAGGCTGGCCTGTCCCGCCAGGCGGATGGACCGCAGGGGGTAGAACAGGCTGTCGATCTGAGTCGAGGCCCCGGTGAGGTCAGACAGGTCCAGCACCGGGCGTATGGTGGGCCGCATCTCCGCCTCGCCGCTCAGCAGGTCAGGGAGTCCGGCAATGGCGCCGGAAAGGCCGTCCACGGCGGAGTCCGCCATGTCTGCGCCGGCGGCAAAGGACCTTTCGGCATAGCCGGCCAGTCCGCTGACAAAGCCAAGGCCGGTGAAGGACCCCAGCTCCCGGAAGACCCGGGAGGGAGAGTTGATCTCCAGCGTGCTCTTCACCGCCTCCACGCCCGCCAGCGCCATGCTGGTCAGCTCGTCGATAAAGGTGGATTTGGACTGGGCCACGCCCTGGGCGAGGCCGGCGGGAATTTGCTGTCCCGTCTCTGTCCACCCGGCTTCCGACAGGATTTTCCGGGCCGCCTCGGTCATTTCCGCCATCTTGGCTTCCGTGTCCCGCTTGATCAGGCCCACATTTTCTGAGAATTCCTGCCGGAGGGAGGCCAGCTGACGGCTGGTATCCTCCTCCAGCTGGGCCATTTCGCTCTGCCAGGTCAGCCGGTACTCCTCCAGCTCCACCGCCGCGTCCGCCCGGAGCTGCGCGATCTGCTCCTGGGTCTCCACCCGAAGCCCCTCCAGTTCCGAGGTCGCCTGGTCACGGGCCTGGGCGTGCTTGATGGACCAGAGGGAGACATACTTCTCCAGCTCGTCGTCGCTCATGGAGTTCAGCGCCCGGATCTCTTCGATGGCAGAGGGCCCCATCTCCTGAAGCTCCGCGATCAGGTCCGAGTCAACGCCCCTGGCGGAGAGCTGACCCAGAATATCCTGCCACTCGCCAAACTCCTGGACCTGACCCTCCAGATTCTGCATCAGCGTTTCACTGCTGACCGCTTCCTTCTTCGTGACCTCATCAAAGAGGCCGTAGGACTGGTACAGGCTCTTGGTCCGGGACTCCACCGCGTCCTGATACTGCTGGTTCAGGGATTCGATGTCCCGTTCCAGCTGCTCGTTGATGGACTTGACCTTGTTGGCATAGGCCTCCTCCAGCTGGATGCGCCGCTGGTTGGCGGACTCCTGAACGCTCTGCACGTCGGCGATGTACTGCTGCTGGGCCTCGTAGATTTCCTGCTCCAGCCGGTAGACCTCCCGGTCCAGCTTCTTCCGCTCCTCGGTGCCCTTGGCGTACCGGCTCTGGACCCGCTTGTAGGCGGCCAGCTCGTCGGCCAGGCTCAGACGGTTGTAATACTTTTCCTCCTCGATCCAGTCCATGGAGTTCTGATAGGACTCGTCCACAAGCTGGTTGCGGAGGGTGAAGACCTTCCGGTCTAACTCCATCCGTTCCTTGCTGCCCTCCAGATACCGGGCCTGCATCCGCTCATAGGCGGCCAGCTCCTCCTCGGTGCTCAGACGCTTGTAATACTTCTCCTCCTCGATCCAGTCCAGGGAGGCCTGGTAGGTGGCGGAAACCAGTTCATTTTGAACCCGATAGACCTCCCGGTCGATCTTCATCCGCTCCTCACTGCCGGCCCTGTACTTCTTTTGGAGGTTTTCCCATCCGGCCAGCTCGT
The DNA here is from genome assembly GCF_025567565.1 of Muriventricola aceti. Lineage (NCBI taxonomy): Bacteria > Bacillati > Bacillota > Clostridia > Eubacteriales > Oscillospiraceae > Muriventricola > Muriventricola aceti. Next base: position 57,728 of record NZ_JAOQKF010000008.1, read on the forward strand.
CCATCAGGCTCAGCTCGCCGTAATACTGCTTCTCGTTGATCCAATCCTCAAAGGCATCGACGCCCTTCTCGCTGACGGCGATCACCTCGTCGATCATGCCGGAGGCGGCCTGTGCGGCAGGGACGATGCTGTTGTTGACGCCGATGGCCAGACCCTCGCCCACGTTTTCGCCCAGATGGATGAATTCCCGGGAGGGGGAGTGGCTGTCCAGCGCCTTCTTTGCCGCTTCCAGAGCGGCCAGGCCCAGGCTTCGGCCGGCGGACCTTGCGCCGCCCAGCTTGGAGTTGATGCCGTTGATAAAGCCCTGCCCGGCGTTCTTTCCGGCGGTCTCGAACTCCGGCTTCATGCGGTTGATGTTGGATACGGCGGTGAAGAGCACCGTCCTCATCGCGTCCCCCACCGTTCTGGAGTGGGCCGTGATGGATGCCCCCATGGTCCGCATCATATCCGATGTCGATGTCCGGATGGCCGGGACCTTCCCGTCCACAATGTTCGCCAGCGACTGGACCACCGTCTCCATGGCCCCGTTTGTCACGGGGAGGTTGGAGAGGACGGCGCCGCTGACGGTGGACAGCATACTGGACACGGCTTTGTTGACCGTGTCGCCGCAGTTGTAGAAAGCGCTGGTAAAGCCGGAGATGCCGGCGTCTCCCATCTTCCTCATGCTGTCGGCAAAGCCGGTCAAACCGCTGGTGTTGACCCCTGCGGCCCCCTCAGCCAGCTCCAGCAGGCTCCACACCTGTGCGACCACGTCAGCCATCCGCCCGGTGTCGATGCCGGAGATTTGGCCGTAATAGTCCTTCATGGCCGCGCCGAACTTGGAAATATCCCCGCCAAAGGAGGCCAGCGTCTGGTCTCCGCCGAACCACTTGTCAAACAGACTGCTGTCCGGCAGGCCGGAGGCGAGGTTGGAGAGCGCTTCCGCTGCGTTGGCCGAGGCCGTCACCGCGTCCGCCTTCACATTGCTGATGGCCTCCGCATAGGCGGAAAGGTCCGCGCCAAACAGCGTCAGGTCATCGCCAAAGGTGGCCAGGTCGGTCCCTCCGGTAAAGAAGGACAGCAGGCCGCCCGTGTTGGGAAGGGCCTTTGCCAGCTCCACCAGGGCCATTCCGGCGGAGCCGGAGCTTTCCACCGCTTCCGGCCGAATATCCGCCACGGCGTCGCCGTAGGATTTCATGGCCGCGCCGAAGGGGATGATGCCCGCCGCAAAAGCGGCCAAGTCCTGGCTTCCGTTGAAGAATTCCATCACACCGCCTACCAGGGGAAGGGCCTCTTGCAGCCGCGCCAGAGACTGGGCGGCAGTGGCCGAGGCGGTGATGGCTCCGGTGTTGATGTCGGCCACGGCATCCCCATAGGACTTCATGGCCGCGCCGAAGGGTACGATGCCGGCGGCAAAGGTTCCAAGGTCGTTGCCTCCGTTGAAGAATGCCATGACCCCGCCCACATTGGGCAGGTCGGTTTGCAGCTGTGCCAGCGCCTGGGCCGCCACAGCGGAGGCCGTGACCGCGTCGGCGTTGATGCCGGAAACCGCTTCGGCATAGGACTTCATAGCGGCCCCAAAGGGCACGATGCCCTCCGAGAATACCCCAAGGTCATTGCCGCCGGTAAAGAACTCCATAAGCCCGCCCACCTGGGGAAGGGCCGCCTGGAGCTGTGCCAGGGATTGAGCGGCAGTGGCAGAGGCCTCTACCGCGCTGGAGTCGATGCCGGCCACCGACTCGCCGTAGGCTTTCATCGCTTCGCCGAAGGGGATGATGCCCTCGGAAAATTTCCCAAGGTCATTCCCGCCGGTGAAGAATTCCATGATGCCGCCTACATTGGGGAGGGACGCCTGGAGCCGGGACAGCGCCTGAGCCGCAGTAGCGGAGGCGGATACCGCCCCGGCATCGATGCCGGATACGGCGTTTCCGTAGGAATTCATGGCCTCGCCGAAGGAGAGAATCCCCTCTGTGAACAGGCCAAGATCGTTGCCCCCGGTAAAGAAGCTCATCACCCCTCCCACATGGGGAAGAGATGCCTGGAGCTCTGCCAGGGCCTGGGCGGCGATAATAGAGGCGGAAACCGCCCCCGCGTCCATTCCGCTCACCGCGTCGGCATAGGCCTTCATGCCCTCTCCAAAGGGGAGAAGGCCGTTTGCGAAGGTCTCCAGGTCGTTGCCGCCGGTAAAGAAATCCACCACGCCGCCAATATTGGGCAGCGAGGCTTGCAGCTCCGCAAGGGCCTTCGCCGCAGTGGCGGAGGCGGTTACGGCTGCGCTGTCCATGCCGGTCACGCTGTCGGAGTAGGCCTTCATCGCCTCCCCGAAGGGCACCAGCTGTTCCCCGAAGGTCTCAAGGTCGTTGTCGCCTGTGAAGAAGGCCACCAGGCCCCCGGTGTTGGGCAAGGTGTTTGCCAGCTCCACCAGGGTCTGTCCGGCGACCGTCGAGCTGGCGACTGCGTCGGTATCCAGCCCCGTCACCTCCTGGGCATAGCTTTTGATGGACGCCCCGAAGGACACCAGCTGCTCGCCGAAGGTGGCAAGGTCGTTGTCGCCAGCGAAGAAGGCTACGGCTCCGCCGGTGTTGGGCAAAGTAGCCGCCAGCTCCGACATGGCCTGTCCGGCAATGGCGGAATTGGTGACCGCCTCCACATCAAGCCCCTTGACCGCGTCGGAATAGGCTTTGATGGCCGCTCCGAAGGGTACGAGCTGTTCGCCGAAGTCGTCCATGTCGTTGTTGCCGGCAAAGAAGCCTACCGCCCCTCCTGTGTTGGGGAGGGTGGCAGCCAGCTCCGCCATGGCCTTACCGGCGATGGCAGCATTTTGAACCGCGTCGGTGTCCAGCCCCTTGATGCTTGCGGCGAACTTCATCATGGAGCCGCCGAAGCCCACAAGCTGGTCGCCGAAGGTCCCCATGTCGTTCTCTCCGGCAAAGAATCCCGCGATGCCGCCGCTGTTGGGCAGGGTCGCGGCCATCTCAGCCAGGGTCTTTCCAGCGATTGCCGCCGTGCTGACCAGGTCGCCGTCCAGTCCGGTAATGCTGTGGGAGAATTTCTTCATGGCCTCGCCGAATGGCACCAGCTCCTCGGCAAAGGTGGAAAGGGACGAGCCGCCGGTGAGCCAGGAGGTCAGACCCTCCAGCAAATCGGCCGCCGTAATCAGCATGATCGCCCCGGTGAGGGCCTTGACGCCCTCCAGCATGGCCGGGTCGATGCCTCTTGCCCCGTCGATAAAGGGCTGTATGTTGGTCATAAAGGCGGCCAGGTCCATGCCGATCTGGGGGAAGGAACCGGATACCCCGCTCATAAATCCACCCACGATGCCGCCGATAAAGCCGCCGATGGCGTTCCCGATGGTCTGCAAGAGCTGACCACCCTCGCTGATGAGCCACTCCAGGCCGGGGATCTGCGCCAGCGCGCCCACCGCCGCCAGAACAATGGCCAGCTCTGCGATAACAACGCCCAGACCAAGCACACCCACCATGGCGGAGGGGATCAGTCCGGCCAGAGCGCCCAGCGCCACCATAATGCCGCTCAGCAGGCCGATTCCGGCGATGCCCTTCAGCAGCGCGTCGGTGTCGATGCTTCCCAGCGCCGATACGATGCCGGAGAAGAAGGACATCAGCAGGTCCACCACCGACTGGATCAGGGTGGGCATGTTGCGGGCCAGCCCGTCGATCACCGCGATCAGGAACTGCATGACGGAGTCCACGATCTGGGGCGTATAGGCCACCAGGGCGTCCAGCACCCCGGCAACCAGCTCCAGAGCGCCCTCGGCGATGGCCGGGACACACTCCACCAGAACGTCCACCATGGTGAGGACAAGGGTCTTGACGGCCTCGCCAATGGCGGGAGCGCCATTCGTAATGACCTGCGCAAAGGCCACCACCGCCTCACCCAGCTTCTCCGCAATGGCCGGGATCAGCGCCGCAATGCCTGTGATAATAGAGGTCAGGCCGGCCACGATAATGGCTACACCCGCCCCAAGGGAGGTTGCCAGGGCCGTAACGCCCACCGCAATGGCGGATAGGCCGGTTCCGACAAGGAGCAGACCTGCCCCAACGCCGGCAACACCAACGCCGATCAGAGCGAAGGCGCCGCCCAGGCCAAGAATCGTCGGCAGCAGCGGAGTGAGCAGTGCACCGGCCGTTCCGATGACGGCAAAGGCGCCGGCCACCGTGACCAGCCCCTTGGCAATGGCTTCCCAGCTCATGCTGCCCAGAGTAACCAGCACCGGCGTCAGCACTGCCAGCGCGGCGGCAGCCACCAGCATGGCGGCGGAACCACTCAACGTGCCGTTCATGAAGTTCAGCCCCACAGCCAGCTCCGCCAGAGCCCCGCCCATGGTGACCAGGCTCTTTGCGACAGACTCCCAGCTCATGCCGCCCATGGACCGCATGGCGTCGGCAATGATGTTCAGCGCGGCTCCCACCGCGATCAGGCCCGCCCCCATGGTTACCATATTCCGGGGCATAAAGCGCATGGCCACGGCCACCTCTGCCAGGGCTCCGCCCATAGCCAGCAAGCCCTTGCCGATCTCTGCCAGAGACATCCGCCCGAAGTCCGCCATAGCGGAGGCAAATATCTTCATGGCCGCGCCAATCTCGATCATGGCGGCTCCGGTGGCGATCAGCCCCTTGGCGCTTCCGGCCAGCTTGGTAAAGGCCGTGATCTCCAGCAGGACCGCGCCGATGGCGCTCAGCCCCTTGACCAGCTCGCCAACGCCCATCTGGGCAAAGTCTTTGCAGGCCGAGGCCAGCACCTTCATAGCGCCGGCCAGTACCAGAACGCCCGAGGCAGTGACCACCGACCTTCCGCTGAACTTGGCCGCGTTCATGAAGAGCGATACCTCTGCCAGCAGCACGCCGACGCCGGTCAGACCCTTTGCCAGTCCGGCAAGGTCCAGCTGGGCCAGGTCGGCGCAGGCCGAGGCTAGTATTTTGATTGCCGCGGCAAAGACCACCATCTGGGCAGAACCCTTGATGATGGAGCTTGAGCCGGAGCCCAGCACCTTCGCGGCTGCCACCAGGGCGGCCATCAGTCCGGCGATGCCCGCAAGCCCCGCCGCCATCTGTTCCGGTTCCAGCGTGGCAACGCTTTTCAGCGCGGAGGCCAGAATCAGGACCGAGGAGGAGAGGGCGATCATCGCCGTGGAGCGCTTCATTGTTCCGCGGACATTCAGGTCCAGCTTTCCGAACACCGCCATGGCCGCCATCAGCTCGGTAAAGAGCACCGTGATGGCCCCCAGGGACGCCGTCAGCTTTTCGCTGTCGATCAGGGAAATAGTGAGAATGGATGCGGACAGCACCGCGACAGCGGTCGCGATCTTCAGCAGGGCCTTGGCGTTGACGTCATTCTGCCAGGCCTGGAAACAGCCCTTTACGCCGTCCAGAATCCCGATCACGCCCTCCTTGATGCTGCCGACGCTGTCTGTGACCTCCCGGAAGGAGTCCAGGAACTTCTTAATGCCCAGGGCGATAGCACCCAGGGAGACGCCGTTCAGCAGGTCGATGACGCCGCTGAAATTCGCGTTGCTCAGGCTCTCCACCAGTGCGCCGGCAAGGCCGCCGAATACGCCGATGATGCCAGAGACCAGGGTCTTTGCGCCGTTGAAAATGGTCTGGAGCATTTGCAGGAATTTGCTGTTCTCCAGGGCGGAATCCATAGTGTCCGCCGCGTCGCTGACCCCGCCGCCCAGGCCGCTCACCGCGTCGACGACCTGCCCAATGCGGGTCTGGATGCGTCCCAAAAGCGCCTGGAAGGATTCCAGGCCTGGGGCAGCAAAGGCGTCGGCGAGAAATCCGGTCAGTCGCTCGATCCCGGACACAACAAACTCCAGCGCCGAGGCGACCGTCTGGGCCACCATTCCAAAGAACTCTCCCTGCTTGGCCGCCTCGTTGATGCCGACCAGGAAATCTCCGATCCCTGCGGTTATGGTGAGAATGCCGTCAGCCAGGGAACCGGCTCCGCTGCCCAGAGGCGCCAAAGCGTTGAAAATCGCCAGAGCGCCCTGCCGCACCAGGTCCAGCACTGAGAAAAGCCCCTTGAAGGTGCGCCCCAGCTTGTCCGCCGTCTCCTCGGAGAGGGTCAGCCGCTCAGAAAAGCTGCGGAGAGTCTCCGTAAGAGAGTACAGCTGGTCGGCGGTTGCGGGCGGAAAGATTTCGCGGAATGCGTCCTTGATGGGGGTAATGACGCTGACCAGGCCCTTAGCCGCATTCCAGACCGCCTGGATCAGGTTTTCCCGTCCGGAGGGGCGCAGGATCTTTTCCGTAAACTCCTCCATGGAAACCGAACCATTTTGAAGTCCCTTGTCCAGGGCTTCAATCTGCTCGATCATCTCCGCGGTGTATCCGGCCGCCTTGCGCTCCTCCTGGGACATGCCGGTCATCTTCTCCCGCAGGTTATGGACCGCCTGCGTCAGGGTCTCGGAGGATACGACCCCGTCCGTCAGCCCCTGCTTCAGCGCGTCACTGAAGCTCTCCGAGTCGGCCACCAGCTTGTCAAAGGCGTCGCCGCTCTCTCGGGCCACCTCCTGGATGGATTCAATGAACCCGCCCTCATCGGCGATGCCCTGGTCCAGCAGCTGCTTCCAGCCGGAGCTGAGACCGCCGCTGAGTAATTCGTTTCTCGCCTGGGAGGTCTCGCTGATCACGCCGCCAATGGCGTCGGACACCTCGGTCAGCACTTCCTTGGCTTCCTCAAAGTCGCCAACCAGGATTTCCCATGTGGTGGTCCAGCCGGACTGAGCGCTCTCCTTCAGGGTGTCCCAGAGCTGGGTAAAGGTCTTGACCTTGGTGGCGGCGTCCTCCGCCGTCTTCGCCATTTGGGCGATGTCCCGGGCCTGGGCCTCCGAGAATCCCTGCTGGATCAGGTCGGCCTCGCTGTACGCGCCGGCAAACTGCTTCAGGGTCTCGGTAAGCACCTCTGTGGTGAGCCACTCGCCTCTGGTGAGGGACTCCCGGAAGGAGCCGTACATATTGATGGCGTTCTGCGCGCCGGTGCCCAGCAGCTCGGAGGTGCGCACCAGGGCGTCCTGGAACACCTTGCCGCCCATACCGGCGTTGACCACAGAGTTCCAGTCCATCAGGGAGACCTTGCCTGCGGCCAGGGCCTGGGAGAGCTGGTACATGGCTGTGGATGCCTGCTGGGAGGTGGAGCCCGAAATGGCCGCCAGGTTAGCGATACCCTTGATGGAGTCCACCGAGGTCCGCAGGTTGACGCCGGCCGCGGTGAACGTGCCGATGTTCCGGGTCATCTCGGTAAAGTTGTAGATGGTCTTATCCGCGTAGGTATTCAGCTCATCCAGGGCCCGGTTCACCTGCTGGAGGTTGGTCCCCTCGTGCTGGGTGTTGGCCAGGATGGTCTGCACCGCCCCGATCTGGGTCTCATACTCCTGAAAACCCGTTTTAATGGGGTCGATTGTCAGGGCGGACACGAGCCGCTTTCCCGTGTTCACCGCCGAATTGGTGATGTTGGAAAGAGTCGTCATGGCGACGACCTGGAACGCCGAAAATTTGGCCTGGACCGTCTCCACAGACTTGCCGAGGACGGACATGTCGCACCGCTTCGCCGCGTCCCCAAGCCCGTCAAGGCTCTTGGCGGCGTTGTCCAGGTCCAGTCCCCGCTTGAGTTTGTCCAGCGTAGACAGGCTGGTCTGCACGTTCTGCTCGAACTGCCGGTTATCAAACCGCATTTCAACGATTCTCTCGTCGATCGTCCTGCTCATGACCGAGTCACCTCCTTCCAGGCGTATTCTGCTATCTGGTCAAAAATAGGCTGGATCGCAGGGTTGATGTAATCTCTTCCCTGTACCCAGCCTCCGGTCCCCGTGCCATGCCCGTATTGGAGAAGGATGGCGATGGGGACTCCATTTTGAATGTTGGAATTGTGAAACGAGATGGTGATGGTGTTGTTCTTGTTGGTAATCTCGTAATACCAGGAGGCGGCCGTTTCTCCGGAGTCAACCGGGGTTGCGGACGAGAGGGCCGCCACCCCCGCCCGGCCATACTTGTTCAGATCGCCGAGACGGACGGCCTCCTTTGCCCGTTCCATAAACCGGGTCAGCTTCGAGAAATCCCCCGTATGTCTGAAATGGATCACGTTCGGCCACCTCCTTCAAGATCAGCTTTTCTGTTTCCAGCCCTCGATGGCTTCCTTGAATTTATCGAAGCCGAACATGGCCGCATAGGCGGACATCAGCCCCACCACGATGGCGGCCGCCACCATGTACCAGGCGATGTCGACGCCCTTTACCGAGGCATAGGCCCCTCCCAGGGCCAGCGTCAGCGCCTCCGATACGAACAGCGCAACCAGATTTGTGGGAATTTTGTCCCAGGTGATGCTCTTGACCACCTGCACGATGATGTTGGTCAGGATGGTGATTCCGCCAACAAGCATCAGCAGCGAGGAAATGATTTCCGCAGTCATCGATACTCCTCCTTAAATTGCCGGGCTCTCTACGGAGCCTACCGGCGTCTGTGAAACATTTAAGTTAAAATTAGCGGCCTTTGCCGTCTCAAAGGTAATTCCGCCCTCCCGGTGGTCGGATTCGCACAGCTTCAGATAGAAGGTACACACCATGCCATGGGCCGCCCAGGGGAGCCCCACCATAGCGCCGATCCACGGAAGTGCGCCGGTGTATCCCTTGTAGACACAGTAAAAGGCCAGTAAAAAACCGCCGACAGTCACGACCCACAGCAGGGGACGAATGTCGGCGATCATCCATTTTGAAAACTGCGACAGGTCCGGCTTTCTTCCAGCTTTGCCTCTGGTTCGGCTTGTACGATTTCTCATCACGCAAGCCCCACCATCTTCGCAAGCCGGTAGAAGAGCTGGGCGGCCTGTTCGCGGGTCAGCCCGGACGGCCACATCATGTTCGGCTTTCCGTCCACTGCGGTTCCGTTTCCGGCAAACAGCCCGACGCTTATACACCAGTCCCGCGCTTCCTGGGACCAGTCGCCGCAGTTGTTGTTCTGAAGACCTTTGAGATAATCCGTCATGGCGGCGAAGAACATCTCATTGAATTTTGTCTGGTCCATATCCTCGTCCTCCTCAGACAGTTTTGCATTTACCTCATCGGCGATCTGCCCGTGGCGGCTGTAAAGCCAGTCCCCTGGGCACGCCTTTGCCGCAAACCAGCGGTGGACGGTCATGTTCTGCTTATCCACCTGCCCGATCAGCGACTTGTCCCCCTTCCAGAGCAGCCGTTTAATCCCGTTTCTCTGGCAGATGTCCACCAGGAGGGCGATCAGGGACCGATAAGCCGCGTCAGATACCGGCCATCCCTGGTTGGCTCCCCCGTTGTTCGCCACCTCGATGGTAATGGCCCGGTTGTCGTTGGAGCTGGAGGAGGTGCACCAGGAGCGATTGCATTCCTCCACATAGAGTCCGATCCGGCCGTCGCTCCCGATCCCGTAATTGCTGCTGGCCTTCCGGCTTGGGCTGACGAACAGGTTTCCGCAGCTCTCCACCGTCAAATCACCGGCCATACAGTGGATGGAGATGGTATCGATGGCGTGCTTGCGCCTACCGGAATGGTTAGGGGACAGCTTTGTGTAGGAGACCAATGGACTGTTGCTCATGGCGGCCGCCTCCTTTCCTGCAAATTGGTCGTAATACTTCTGCCCGTAGGCAGCCCGGCGGGCTTTGGCCGTCTCGCTCTGGTCGGCCGGGCGTTCAAACTGGAGCAGGACCGCATCGGAGGCAGCCCGGACAGAACTGGCAGACATCAGCATCTGCGCCAGGGAGGCGTAGCTTTCCGTCAGCTCCTTCCACAGGAACTCCAGCTGCGTCTCCAGATCGCCGATGCTCTTCTCCCTGCTTTTGGCAAAGGCCAGCAGGTTCTGCTTCCGGCTCCAGAAGGTCCACTGGGCAAGGCCGTAACCCGCTCCGTCATGGACAAAGTCAGCGTAAAGTCCGAAATCCACCTGCTGGGTGTATTCCTTGTCCGAGAGCCCCAGCTTCCTCTCATGGGTGTTCTGGAGATTGACGGGGTTCAGCCCGCTTTCGGCGTAGAGGTTTCCCATCAGTCCGGCGGCTCCGCAGTCGGAAAGCAGCTTTCCCTTCAGGAATCTCCAGATCCGTTCTTCATACATGGCGTCACCCCCTTGTGTTTCCTCTCTTCCTTCGCGCCGCGTTCAGGGCGCGGTTTTGTGCGAAAATATCCTTCTGGCTCATCTTCTTCTGCGGGCCAGTCTTGGCGCTGCATACGTTGATGAGCGTCATCAGCCGGTTCAAATGCCACTTCTGGCACTCGAAGGGGATTTGGTGGGAGATCATCCAGTAGTAGATGATCTCCGCCGTCACGATTTCCCTCCCCCGGCGGCCTCTCTGTTCCTTCGAGAAGGTGGTGGCCGTCATGGAGTCCTCGATGTAGTCCTTGACCACCGCCAGCAGCTGGGGTGTAATGGCGGTATAGACATTGGGGTCAACATTCTGGGTCAGGGTCATGCAGCGGACGTAGTCGATCTGCTCCTCCACCGTCTTCGACTTGGTGGACAGGTACGGCTTGTGCCACTTTGCCTCCCATTTTGAAAGGGAGACCAGAGAGTGCTCCAGACGAAGGGTCTGTTCCTTGGTCGTAATAAAGCAGCCGCTGTCGTCGTCATACTGCTCTGATTTAGGCACCACAAGTTCCAGCATCTCCGGTCCCCCTGTTCAAACTCAGTTCTGCGGGGCGGGCGCGGGGGCCTTCTTCGGCTGCTGGATGACGCCGTTGACGAATGCGGCCGCAGCTTTGGCGTCGGTGGCCAGCTCCATGAACAGGTCGCTGTACGCGTTGGTCTGGGCGAAGGCGTCCCGGATCTCCTGATTCTTGACGAAACGCTTGCCGTCGGGGGACTTTTCGCCATAGGCCCGCAGGATGATGTCCTTGAATACGTTGATGATCTGCTTTCCGTCCTGGGCCGCGACCACGCGGTTGATCATCTCCACCAGACCGCCGTCCACGGAAAGCTCCATCTCCGTCACCTCAGCGGGGGTCAGATTGAAGTAAAAGTCCTCGGTGCGGGAAACACCGTTGTAGTCCTCGTAAGTCATGGTTTTCTTCAACATTGCAGTTTTCTCCTTTCAAAAATAAAAAGAAAGCGGAGCCCTCGGTGAATGATATGTACCCAGAATTCTGGACACATAAAAAATTGAATTAGGTGCACATGGATGCCTCTCTGAATTTTGTAGGAGGCATCCATTTTGTTTTCTCTTGGATTCTTTCGTTGTTGTAGTAATTTATGTAGCCGTCAACAGCCTTGGCAAATGTTTCAAAAGAGGAATACTCTTTTTCATGCCCGTAGAACATCTCGTTTTTCATCCGTCCAAAGAAGGTCTCCATGATGCAATTGTCGTAACAGTTGCCCTTCCTTGACATGGATTGAATGATTTTGTGATCTTTAAGTGCCTGCCTGAAGTACACGTGCTGGTACTGCCACCCTTGATCAGAGTGAAAGATCAGGCCATCTACAGAGGGAAACTTCGTAAAGGCGCCGGCCAACATTCTCTGGATCTGTTCCATATTGGCACTTTGAGATAAATCATAAGAAATGATTTCGTTTGTGTTCATGTCGAGTATAGGAGAGAGATAACACTTCCCCCACGAAAAACCGAACTGAGATACATCGGTAGTCCATTTTTGCATAGGAGCTGTCGTGCTGAAATCCCGGTCAAGGATATTCTCAGCAACCTTGCCGACCTCGCCCTTGTAGGAATGATACTTTTCCTTTGGGCGCTTTCCTGCCAACCCCATAGTGTGCATAAGCCGTTGTACCCGCTTATGATTGACCTTGTGGCCGCGCTTTATCAGTTCCTGATATACTCTTCGCACACCGTAGCGGCCTTTATGCTGTGAGAAAATGTCTTTGATTTCATCTGCCAAGCAATGGTTTCGAACAGCAACTTGATCGGCCTTGCTCAACTCAAAATAATAGGTAGACCGTGCCATCTGCATAGATTTCAACAGATATTTCAATTGGTATCCTTTTTCACGCAGCTCTTTGATGATCGCTGCTTTCTCGCCTTGAGTTGCGCTGCGTGCCTCTCTTCTCTCAAGGCGATCTCTTTTTTATAACTTCATTCTCCGCCTTTATATACTCGTTTTCTGCCCGAAGCCGGATCAATTCTTCTCGTTCGGATTCATTCAGTGGCCTTGCTTCTTCCTTTTTCATTTGGGGTACCCCTTTACTTGGACGACCTTTTTTCATTTCTACCAGGCCATTATACCCCTTTGTTTTATAGTTTTGAACCCATTGATACAATAGTCTATCTTGAATACCGGCCTCGATTGCCACTGACACACAGGATTTTCCGGACATTACTTGGGATACTAGTTCCAGCCGTTCTTCTGGTGTCCAGTTCCTGTTGAAATTTTTGTGTTTCAGTGCTTCTGGACCGCGGCTATCCTCTGCTCTTACCCATAGTCTCACTTTATCCCGAAAGGATTTATCGCTAACACCTTCCGGCGTTTCTGGCCATTTTCCTTCTCGATACAGTTCTACACATTTCCTTTTGTACTCATATGTGTACCGCATAATAATACCCCCTCTACTGGGTGTCCAGTAAAGGGGGTACATATCAGAAAGAGCCCCGCTTTTGGGTTGGGGTGGTTAGGATTCCAGGGTCAGGTTGGTCAGCGCGTAGGTCTTGGTGACGGAGGAACCGCCCTTGGTGGAGGTCACCTTGACGCTCTGGGTGTTGTTCTTGATCGGCAGGACGATGTTCTTGTCGGCGTCCAGGGTCACGGGGCCCTTGGTGCCGCCCACCAGCTCCACGGTGGTGACGGCGTCAGCCGGAGTCACGTCGAACTTCAGGGCCAGGTAATGGCCGGACTGCTCGGCGGGCTTGCTGCTGAACTCGGTGTAGCCGGTCACGTTCTTCAGCGTACCGGTGATGCTGTCCGCGCCCACTGCGACATTGGTCTGAAGGTCGGACGCCTTCTTGCCGAACAGGGTGGCGTCGGCGCTCTCAGGAGAGGCGGTCACAGCCACGGAAGGCTTGAGCAGCTGAATGACCTCCTCAGGCAGAGGCAGGCGGGCGTCCTGATCCTCGGTGCCATACAGGATGTCCTCCAGGGCCTTCAGCTTGGCGGGATCGACCTTGGTGGAGGTGATGATCAGGCGGGCAGTGGGCTTGTAGCCGGGAACGTCCACGGGAGTGGTGGTGATCTCCCAGCTGGGGTTGATGGGCTCGGGGGAGTCGTTGACGGTCTGATAGCCCCGCTCAGAGGGAGAGGCCAGGCCGCCGTAGACCAGGTGCAGCTTGTAGCCGTGGTCCTGACCGTCCACATCGTTGCCCAGCTTGGTGCGGTAGCTCAGGCCGAAGACCTTGCGGTTCTGCTGGCCGGCGACCACACCGGGGGCGATCTCGGCGGAGCCGTCGCACTCCTCCCACTCATCGGGGTAGGTATAGCACTCGACGGTCAGACCGAAGTCCTCAGCGCCCACCAGCACCAGGTACTTGATGTTGTCGGCATAGAGGTTGTTGGGCTCCGCGCCGGAAGGGCTCTCGGTGATGCCGGTGATGCCGTTCCAGGGCACGCCCTTGTTGTAAAGGCCGGCGGAGCTGATGGGGTAAAGGACAGCGCGATCAACACCGGTTTCGTAAAAACGCTCACCGGTCTTGTCCCATACGATTCTACTCATTTCGGATTTCCTCCTTTAATAGTACAGGTTGAAAATATCGTGGTTCAGGTTGTCCGCTGTAAAATGGCGGTCATGGGTGCACATGGGCAGCATGGCGAGGCGGTGAGGGAGGTCGCTGTCCGGGTTCTTGTAGATGACCGTCACCTGGTAGCGGTCCAGCAGGCGATAAGGGGCGTTGTCCGCGTGGACAGTTTCGATTTCGCTCCGCTCATAGACGACGCAGTCATACCGCATCTCCAGGTTCTCCGGCGGCTGGAAATACACATTCCCGGAGCCGAGAATGCCCTCCAGAACCGCCTGGAGCTCATAACGCCTATTCATGGTACAGCCCTCCGATGGTCAGGATCAGCCGCGGATAACCTACCTCGACCCTTGAAATCTTCCACTTCGCCCCCATGAACGTCACATACCGCATTTTGTGGAAATTCTCCCTGGCGAACGGATCGGCGACTATGCTGATCTCGTTCGCGACATTGATGTCATCGTTGAGCGACTCCCCAGACTGAAGCTGGCGTGCATTCCGGGTCAAATCGCCGTAGTACGGATACTCAACGATCTGCTCCTCATGCACGCCAGGCGCGGTCTGGAGGGTCTCAGCATAGCCTACCGATCCATAAAATTTCGCCATTTTGAATCTTCTCCTCAGGGAGTGCCGGCCCCGCCGCCATCGCCGCCAGTACCGCCGGAGGCGAAGGCAGCCACGGGCTCCTCCAGAGCGATGGCGGAGTAGACGCGGGTCAGAGCACCGGACAGCCGAGTCTCGATCAGGTACTTCTGCTGGTTGAAGTCGATGTCGAACTGGTCGAACCGGGCGATCTCGCCGCCCTTGGTGGAGCCCACGGTGTAGTCGGTCAGGTTGACGAAGATGCCCAGCAGCTTGTGCTTGTGGCCCTCGTCATCCATGCGCACCAGACCCTCAAACTGCTCGGCAGTGTAGAGCTCGCCCACATTCAGGGCGGCGGCCAGGTCGGCCTTGGAGGTGTAAATGCGGCGGCCGTTCATGTCCCGGGCCAGCAGCATCACGTTGACCATATGGGGCGTGCAGAAGAAATCGGGGGTGCCGGTGCCCTTGTACTTCTCACGGGCATAGAGGGCGGCGGCGATGACTGCCTCAGCATAGATATAGTTCTCGCCGAAGCTCATGCTGGTCTTGCTGCCCTGGAGCTCGGCCTTGGCGGCCTCGATGTCCACGTCGTAGTGGATGGTGTAGAGGTCGTTGTCGTTCCAAATGGAGCGGATGTGATCCTCGGAAATCTTCATCTCATCATCCGGCTCACGGCCATCGCCCACCATGATGGCGGTAGCGACATCTTCATTGATGTTCTCCCGCATAACGGCGTACTGGTACTCCACCACATCGAAATCGGTGATGTCGATGATGTCGTCCCGGTGCAGGGCATCGGTGCGGTACACGGTCTGGGGATCGGTGGTCCGGGTGATGACGTTCATGTTGCCGGAGAGCTGCTTACGCTTGCCCTTCTGATAGCCGTGGGCCCGGATACTGTCCTTGCGGGTGTCCGTCTGGCGGGTGCGGATGCGGCTGATGGGGCTCTTGTGAACCTTGCGCATGACAACGCTCACCCAGCCCTGGTCACGAGCGACCCGCTCAGGAGCGCCGGGGCGCAGATCCTTGTAGTCGGGGAACAGGCTCTCGATGTTGTCGATGCCGTGCTTGAGTTCGTTCTGATCAGCGTAGATCTTCAGAGCAGTCCGAAGGCTGCCCACGCTGCTGCTCTTGGCCAGAGCAAGAATGTCAGCGCAGTCGGAGTGGCTCAGAACGGTGTCCTGAGTGTCTTCGGTGTCGAACACATTGTGCTTCATGGTCTTGTTTCCTCCCTTAGATTTGTCGGATTTGTTGTCGGGGTCATCGGGGTCCTCTTCCTCGTCATCCTCGGCGTTGTCGTTCACCTGCTCCGCGGCAGCAGCAATCAGAGCGTACATGACCTTCTTCTGCTTCTCGTTCATGGTGTTGACAACATCCTCGATGGTCTCCTCGTCCTCGGGCTTCTCTTTGCCCTTGGGCTTATCGCCATCCTTAGGTTTGTCCCCGTCTTCGCCCGCGTTGGGCTTGTCATCAGGCTTCTCCTTGGTATCGGCCTTGTGGATCAGCGGGGGCTTCTCATCGGGACGGTACAGGGAAATAGGCTCGTAAGCGGACAGGATCATCTCCTGCTCACCGCCTTCCCCATGAGCCATGTCCACGAAGTCAATGAAGGCGCCGGGATTCGCACCGGCCACTACCAGGCTGACCTCGCGGATGTCGCCGTGCATGACGTCCTTGTTCGGCGTCTGCCGGAGCCCATTGGCATAGATGGAGAGGGACACAATGTCCCCGTGCTGCACCAGCTCCTTGGCCGCTTTGCCGCTCTCACTCTCGTTGAACGTGCAGTATGCATAGACGCCGTCCTTGCGGTTCTCCAAGAGGGCGTGGCCCAGGATGTTGGTGGGTTCGTTGTGCTGGTGGTTCCAAACAAGAGGAACCGTCTTCCCGTCGCAGTGCTCGAATGCGTTGTGGCGAATGGTTCGCCCATCAGCGCAGACAAGATCGTTTCGGGTAGCCCAGCCACTAAAGTCAAACTTCAGATCCATTTTGAACATTTCCTCCTTCGGATTCAGATGGTGGCTGTTCGCCCTCCCCTTTCGGGGCGCTTAGGTTACTGTTCCGGAGCTCGTCCGCCTTGGGGTCCTTCGACGGCTTCATACCGATCTTCTGCCGGATCTCGTTGGAGGTCATGATCTCGTTGCGAGTCATCTTGTCGGCAATTTCGGCGATGTCGTTGATGGGCACCAGCCTGAACGGGTCTCTGAAGAACAGGATCGACTGCTTCTGTGACCGAGCAGTTTTGGTGAGGAATTTCCTCTTCATTTCGTCAACAATGGCGGACAGGATGGGTTCGATAGTCCGGTTGTCGTAGTTCAGCTTCGTCCGGTCATCAGCAGTGCCGTCCAATATCCCCTGGGTGATTCCCAACTGGCTGTAAAGCATACTCGTCAGGTATTCAATCTGGGACATCAGATTGTTGTCGATGGGCCGGTTCAGCTGCACCACATGCTCCGTGCCGTCGGTGTAAGCGACGCCATACTTGGAGCCGGACAACTGTTCCTCAATATCTCTACGGCGTTTTTCCGCCTGTTGACGTCTCGCTTCCGTCTTGATGACGTAGGGGAGCTGGATGATCAGATTGAGCTTTCCGGAGCCGCTCTGTTCGTCGATGGCGTCCAGAATGTTCAGCTTCCGGATCAGCCGCTGCATGGTGGAGTTGGGCTCGTTCATGATTGCGAAGAACGGGTTCTCCACCAGGGCCACTGTGCTCTTGGGCAGGATGATGTCCTGCTTTTCACCCCGCTGCTCGTTATAGACCCGCAGCTTTACGTGCTGTGGATACCATTCCAGGACCTTGCCGACCCGCAGCTTCTCGATTTTGTAGGAGCCGTTTTCCGGGTCGATATCGGTGTCCGTGGGCACGATGGCCACGCAGCCCTCGTCCAGCATGGACATGACCACGTCCTGGATAAAGGCCCGTCCGGTCTGGTCCAGATTCGCCTCCAGGGACAAGCAGGAATTCAGCGAGGAGTCGATCACCTCGGTAAACCGCCCGTCCTCATCCAGCCTCGCGTGCTGGATGGCGATGGAGGACGCGTCCAGCGCGATCCGGTTGTAGACCGATGTGATGATGGACCGCTCATTGCCCCGGCTGAAAATGGGCCGGTCCGGACGGTAGGAGGAGCTTGGGCCAAGCGGGTATCGGAACCCAAAGGTTTCGTTACCCAAAAAAGCGTTCCAGGCATGTTTCAGCCTGGAACCAAATGCAATTTCCATAATCTCTCACCTCCAGTCCGCGCTTGATGAAATTATGTCGTTGCTCTGTGTGTTGAATTTTGGGCATAAAAAATCCGCAGACCCGGTTAAGAGTCTGCGGCATGGTCCATGGGATTACAGTTTCTTCATGTCTCCAGGACTGAGGTTGCTTCTCATGGGGTTGGTCCCATAAATCTGTCCATCGTCTGTGACGAGATACTGGGCAGGGGCTGTCAGTCCCGCTGTGATAGACTGGGTGTTAAGAACGATGCCATTCGGCTTGTCCCAATACCCGACAACCGCCTTATCGGGGAACTGCTTTGCGAAAATAACAATGGCTTCCTTTACGGTCATGTTTATCCTCCCTCTTTACATCTTTTTAGGTCGTTCAACCGCGGCCAAGGCATAGGTGGTTGGCTCGCAATTATCAAGGCGGTTATATGTGATGGTTTTCGACGGAGATTGAGTAATCTCTTCTCCGCTCTGACCGTCATAGATTCGAGTTCTGCCGCCCTCATTCTTCCAGAAAAGACTATGCTTACCCCCGAGTTTCCAAGCCACGGTCAGATTGCCATAGGACCCGTCGCCGGTCTGCGAAAGCGTATCGAGAACGGCTTGCCCCGACTTTTTCCTTCCCATTTTGACCTCAGGGGAATTGAAAGTGGCTTTGAAAAAGTCATCAGAAAAGAATCCATCACTGACTTTTGTCGCCTGCACGTCATATCCCTTCTCTCGAAGGGCCATGGCGGTTGTGCAGAAGGTGCAATTCATGGTGGTGCCCAAATCAGGATAATCCGGATTGGTTACTTTGACGCTCTCTTCCGCTTTCATCTTCCGGGGGAGGCGGGGGCACTCGTCAAAGTCTTTAATATCCTTCTCCCGGTTGAGCCTATCCAGCTCTTTCATCCGGCCTTTCCGCAGCATTCGGTTTTGTACCGCTTTCACGGCGAGAACAGCGGCAAATGCGGAAACATATGTAACCGCCTGGATTGCGAGATCTTCATTTACAGAACCGGTCAATTCGGAAACCTTTTTGGAACCCACACTCTTCAGAAAAGAATCAACCCCGTCCTGCTGGTTCTGACTATACCGTTCTTTTCCGGCTTTTGTCAATGTACCATCCTTGTTCTGGTAACGACGTACGCCCCATTTCATACCCTTGACGCCGTAGTGCATCAGGTATTCTTGGGGAGAAAAAGGTTTGTCGTAAGGACCCATACTTTTCCTCCTTCGCTTAGTGGGCGTAGTACGCTCTCAGCCGTTTGTTCTCCCTGCTCGTCTTTGCCGCCAGTAAACCATTGACAATCGTTCCGCCGATCGCGATGGTCGATGCGGCAATATTGGCAACCTCCTGGTTGTTCAGTTGGTTCGCGAGAAGTCTGGACACCACGGTGCTTCCAGCAATGATAACGCCCTCGGCCAAATAGGTCGCTTGGGTGTTTCCCGAAATAGTTTTTCCACTCTGGTAAAGCTTCTTTCCTTCATCGGCCAGTTTGTCGGTTTTCAGCTTTTCATAAGCGTTTTCCATTTTACGCTTCTCGGTCTTAACAGCGCTCTTGGCATCCTTGACCTGCTGACGGGTAGCTTGACCGGATTTGTAGGCGGCCCTGGTTTCGTCTGCTTTCGACTTAGCGGTTTCGTAGTCCGACTCCGCTTTGCGATACCGTTCCAGACCCTTGCGGGTGTAAGAACCGTCGTAGTTCTGGTAGCGTCTTACGCCCCATTTCATACCCTTGACACCGTAGTGCATCAGGTACTCCTGCGGGGAGAGAGGCTTTTCATAGGGCTTCATAGTACCCCCCCTTTTTTTTTATTCAAATGCTTCTGGATTGTGCTTATAGGCCACATACGCATCCATCATGGCCGCCACAGCGTCGATTTTCTGGTCGGACCGTTTCTTCAGCAGCTTCCGGTTTCCATTGGTGTCCTCCATGGTGATGCAATTTCCCATGGAGAAGGTGAGCAGCTCCTCGTCAAAGAGCAGCATACGCTCTCCGGCCAGCTTTTTCAGCTCGCCCAGAGGGACAGATTCCGTCCGGGAACCCTGTCGGACCACTTCTACGCCGAAGGGGCCGTTTTCATCTGTCCACCGCTTGATGAACTCCTGGGCGTTGTATGGGTCGTAGCCAAAGCAGCGCACGTCATAGCCCCGGTTGATGATGTGCTCGTCCAGGTCATCGTAGACCTGCATCATGTCCAGAACAGTACCCTCCATGACGATCAGGCTCCCCTCCGCCATGAAGTCCTCATACTTCACCCGCATGGCCGCCGGCAGCTTGTGCAGGGTCAGCGATGTGATGTAGTTTCGGGTCTTGACGCCAAAGGAGCCATCCCGAAGAGGAAACAGGAAGGTAAAGGAGCAGAAGTCGTCGCCCTGGGAAAGGTCTGCCCCCAGGGAGCAGGGCATCTGCCAAAATCTCTGCCGGCGATGGGGGAGAGTCTCCTCATAGGTGAAGTAGTAGGTGTAGCCCTCCATGGGCAGCCCGAACCGCTTTGCCAGCATATCGTTGCGGGTGGCGGGGGCCGTTTCTGCCCGGTCAACGTCCTTCTGGTAGGTCTCGTAGGTCACGGTCTTTCCCAGATTGGGGTTTGCCTTGATCCACATGTCCGGATAGGCGACCTCTTCCACGGAGTCCAGCTTGTACCACCAGATGGACACGTGCTCCTGGGGAGGGCCGATACCCTGAAGAATGTTCATCAGCTCCATTTTGATGGTATCGCCCGCTCCGTTTCGGACCGTGCCCTCGGAGCTGGTGGCGATGATCAGGTAGTCGTCCAGCTTGGATGCGCCCTGCTCAATGGCACCGATGACATCCTCCCGGGCGTCCGCCGAAGAAAGCCACTCATCCACCGTGGCCACTTTGCAGCGGAGTCCCTGGAGCTTGTCCACCGACATGGGACGGACCTCCACCAGGGAGCCGGAGATGAAGTTCTCGATCCCCTTCTTTGTAGAGGCCAGCTTGACGCGGTTGGCTCTGGAGCCGGTGGTGTTCTGCAAGGAACCCTCGGTCATGAACTGAAACACAGGGCCTCTCGCTCTGGTGATGGCGGTCTTGATGGGGTTGACGATCTCCTCCGCCTGCTTCATGGTGGGGGCCGTCGTGATCTGATGGGTCGTCGAGCCGTCCACCACACAGAAATAGGCCTGGATGCAGGAGTCGTAGAGGGACTTGGCCGCGCCTCTTCCCACAATGAGGTACTGCTTCTTGGTCAGCCGCTGCTTGACCCGCTTCGTCACATACCGGCCGCCCCGTCCATCCGGGTTCGGCACATAGACAGAGCGGTCGTCGAAATAGTACCATCCAAACACCTGTTCGCCCCAGAGCTTGAAGGTATCCAGAAGATGCAGGTCGGAGCCATCAGTTAGGGTCAGCTCGTTCTCGCAGAACTCAATCCATCCCTCCACCGCCCGGTCATCGTAGTAATATCCCGGTGACTCGATCAGGCGGTCGATCCGCCACATCTCCATCGCCACTTCCTTGCAGACGTGAATATCCCCTCGGAGAACGGCGTCCCGAAATGCTCCATAATAACGGGGGACGGCGGTGTTGGATAACATGTACGCACCCGCCTCCCGTTACAAGCCCAGCAGCTTCCGGCCGACCAGGACCAGAGTGGAAAACTTCTGATCCGTCAGATTTGTGCGGTAGACGTCTTTCGGGACCACCTGCTCCATATCGAACACGATAATGGGTGACTTGGCCTTGAACCCGCCGTATATGGCGTCGTTCGTGTCCAGAACTGCGCCATAACCGGCCTCCTTGCACGCATGGAAGAACTTGGTGCGCTGGTTATACATATCGCGTCCCTTTCGGCTGTCGCCCTGACCGTCATAGGGGATGACGTAGTTGAACATCCGGTACACGGTCTGAAGGTCATCGGAGGTCGGCTTGTAGTCCGGCTCCCGCATCTTCCCAAGGACGGCCGCTGCTTCGCGGTAGCCCTTGAACTTGTACTTGTCGTTTACAAAGTACCCCTGCATCCGCTCCCGGTCAGTGACAAAGTTGTAGAAATCCCGGTCCTTCTTATAGAGGTCCATAAAGACCTTGGCTCCGGAATCCTCGCTGGCCACCTTCAGGTCGGTCTTGAGGGAATTGTCGATCCGGTACTTCATGAACGAACCTGTGCCGATCGCCTTTCCATCCTTATCATAGACCGTCTGGGGAATCGGCCGGTTGAACAGGGCGTTGTACTGGTGTTTATCCAGAGCATGGTGGGTGGCGTAGAACATATCGGCGTTCTTGGTCCGGTCCTTATCATAGGACAGCGTGCTCAGCGTGGTCTTATCAACCTTCAGCACCTCATCGAAGTGCTTCTTGTTGTAGATGCTGTTGCCGCTTTTGCGTTTGTTGGAAATGGCCTTCCGCTGGGACGGAGTATAGTCACCGCCGCTCAATGGATAGGGCGGGCCGTTGCGCACGCCCCATTTCTGGCCCAAAATGCCGTGGTGGCGCAGCTCCATACCGACTCACCTCAGCCCTTCAGTTCCTTGATGGCCAACGCGATGCCCAGTGCGCTGCTGCCAATGGCCAGAACGCTGCCGGCAACTTCCAGCGTGGTCTTGAGCGCTTCGCGGCCCTTGGAGACCTGAGCGGCAGGCACTTCCGCGAACAGCTGGTTATACTGCCGTTCCAGCAGCTCCCGGTTAATCTGATCCCGCATCTCCTTGTCGCTCATCTTGGACAGGTCCATCCGCTTTGGTGTCGGCTTGGAAGTGGTGCTCTCGTCCAGCTTCTTCAGCTCCTTGGCCAGGTTGGCGCTGGCGTCCACGGTGCGCTTGGTGCGCTCCAGGTCCTCCTTTGCCCAGCGCTTCGGATCAGGCTGGGAGAGGTCAATCCGGTTTTCCTTCTTCTTGGCCGCGTTCTCCCGCTTGTCACGGTCGTAGCGCGCCTCTCCTTTGGGGGTCAGCGAACCGTCCTTGTTCTGGTAACGGCGCACGCCCCACTTCATTCCTTTGATTCCGTAGTGCAGTAATGCATCATGCTCCATTTTGAAGTTCCTCCTTCCCGCTGGTGGGTTCGACTGGGTCTGCCGCAACGAAAAGCCGCCACTCAAACTCGCTGATCTGCCGGTTCATAGACTCGACGGCCGCAGAGCTGAGGGGCGGGTCAAACAGCAGGCGCACCTTCAGGCCGACATAAGATTTGACCAGGGGCAGGACGGCCCCGCCAGAAATGAAATCGGACCAGCCTTCGTCTTTCCCCGTAATGGAGAATCCGTTTGCCGGCCCGACCCCCATCTGTGTCAGAATCGAAAACACGCTGTTGATGTGCATTACAATGTCGGCGTCAAAGTGCGTGTAGCCTTCGTCGATCCCCAGCAGTTTCTTGACAGATGTCAGGACGCTTTCTGTGATCTCCATAGCACTCTCCTTACCGGCGGATCGCCACGTACTTCTTCGGACAGAACCCGGCGACGCCGTTTCTGGCGAGCACCCGGTAGAAGTCCTCCGTTGACTTGTCCATATCGACCAGAACTTCGGTCAGGACCGATAGATGTCCTGTGACCTCCGCCTCATTGCCGGGGCTTTTACGGATGGTCAGGTCGAGGCAGTTCACCACGACTCCCACGAGCCTGGGTGCCCTTCCCGGATTACCTTCCATGGCGCCGCCTCCTTGCTTATAGCGAAAAGTTGTGTTGTCATAAGGTGCGCCCGTTCCATGCCGCTCCTGGGCCACATGATTGATTCATCCCTGCGAAAGGAGGTAGAAACGACATGAAACGGTTAAGCGCAAAAGCTGCTAAGTCCAAAAGTCAGGCCGGAAGCGTGAAGGTTGTCACAGTCCGCATTTCCAGCGGAACAACGGTCACGGGAAAGCCAAGATCAAGACTTAGCAAGCCGGAAAAGAAGGGCGGAGTGTCGTCCCTCTTTTCTACATTTTCCAGAGGCAGGTGTCGTTGGGCCTTCGTACGACCGGCTCCGGAAGCAGCAGGTTCTCATCGCCGTAGTGAATGGCCAGATGAGTTTCGTGGATGGTGGTGATCAGGTACTCCGGGTCGAGGATCATCTCCACCCGATCCCGGATGTCCTTTGGACTGATGGGGTTCATGTGGTGAATGATGGGACGGCGGAATATCTCCCGTCCGGCCACACCCAAATCACACCCCAGGTCCCGGGCGATCACCGCGTCACGCACCCGCCGCCACTCCGGCGACTTGTAAAAAGCCTGATTCATATACCGGTCAAAGCCGAAGGTCTCCTCTCCGACAACGCCATCCAGACGGAGGTACTGATAGCGGTCCAGGAAGGTGGGGAGTTGGATCAGCTCGGAGTAGCACCTAATACTCATCCTCGTCCTCCTCCTGTCCGCTGTATCGCTTGAACGCGGCCATGGCCTTCTCGTAAAGCTCATCCATCCGGACTCCGGATTTATAAGCCTCGGTCTTGGCCTGGACCAGCTCCACCTCCTTGGCCAGCCGCTCATTCTCAAGGCGGGCCCTCGTGGTCCCCAGCTTCAGGATGGTGGTGACCTCCTGAGAGGAGGCGGTCCCTTCCAGCAGCCGCTTTTCCACAAGAGATACCGCCAGGTCGATTAGTTGGTTCTCGCGGCCCTCCGGCGTCAAGGCGGCGCGGCGTTTCCCTGCCTGACTGCCGGAAGACTTGATGGGTTTTGCCACGCTTGACGCCCCCTCTCCATAACTTCTGTTTTGTTTTCCATGTGTTTATGGGTAGTTCAGGGCGGCATTTGAAGAAGCCCGCACAAACGATCCGCCGGCAAGTGGAGAAAAATGACATTGGAGGTAATGCAATGCCTCTGGAGGAAAAAGGAGGTTCCAACCAGATAAAAAGAGTCCTTGCCAGTGAGTGCTCGTCTTGCGGGCTTGTTCAAACGCCGCCCCAAACCGAACCCATTTTTCAAAAATATCCCCCGGAGAATTTTCAAAGACCAGTGCGATGCAGAGGGGGTACCATTTCGGAGGGACCCCCTATACCCTTTGAATGAGTTCGAGGCCGTGATCCGCAACCGGTGGGTTGAATGTGTCCCATAAATGACAAAAAGAAACGCACTCCTGATGAGAGAACGTTTCTTTCCCAATGGCTACCATCGATTTACCATCATGCGGTCACGGCAGGCTCGGATTGCACGATCTTCTTAACCTTTTTATAGATGCCCAGGGGGTCGTACTTGATGATGTCGTTGATTGCTCGCTCGATTTCTTCCTGGTTCTCCTTGTCAGAAAGCTGATCGGAAGTACGGGCGATGCGCGCTAAGAAAGCGCAGGAATGATAGCCGTTGTCTTCATCAAACCGATACCACGCTTCATACTGTGTAAAAGGGTCGTAGGGGTTATCGGTAGTAGTAAGCATACACATTTCCATTCGCTCTCACTTCCTTTCTTACTCATTGAGATACTTGGAAACGACAGAAGGCGAAATGCCCAAAGCATCTGCGATTTCGGAGTTGGTGCTTCCAGAATTGGCCATCGCTTTAATGCGATTGACACGAGCTTCAGACAACTGCGTCGATGCTCTTGGGGTTGCGCGCTCTCGGACGACATCGGGATCAGAGTAACGAAGAATCTCTTTCAAGGTTGTATCAGAGATCGCGCCAGCTTGGATTGCTTCCCATTCTCCATCGGAGATCGTAATGCGCGTTCCTTTTCCGCTTGCGCCAGTGGAAACGCGAGCGTCACTGATCGCCGCACGACGAATCTTAGAGATTTCGTCTTTGTCGGTGACATTGTTCGCCTGAACCTTGGCCTTTACCTGAGCATTGGCGATGCGCTGGGCCTCACGTTCCTTAGGGGCGTTAAGCTGCGCAGTCTTCAGTGCACTGGTCAGCCTTGCGACTTCAGGCGCATAGGTTTTTGCTGCACTGGCGTTCCGTACTAATGTCGGCGTATCCAGATACTCAAGTCTCGCCTTGTTGGCAAGCGCTTTCATACGATTGGCATAGTCGGCATAGGCATCTTCCTGAACAGTGCCGGAAGACAGCTTACGGACGTCATCGGTTGCCTCTAATAGTTTGATTTTGGTTGTGGCCTTGACCGTTTTACCAGTCTTAGGGTCTACATAGGTTCGACCAGACTCCTTATAGACGACTTCACCTGTCTCCCGGTCAATGCGCCCACTGCCCTGACGCTCCGGAACCTCGACGGTCTGCTTGCGCCTGGAGAGTAGGGTGGAGGCTCCGCCCACTTCCTTACCGGTTTCGGGGTCTGTGTAGCCCTGCCACCGTTTACGGAGGGTGGGGATGTCGTTTTCGACTTCGGACCGCTTATAGTCGAGCTTATGCTTGGCAGCGTCAATGACGACCATGCTATGCTTGACGGCCTTTGTAATCTCCTCCTGGGGGGCCCCTTTCAAGGTCATGTCGGTGATGAGGTTGGAAATCTTCCCCATCTCAATCTGGGTGCCAGCTTTAGATAGGAGCCGGACGCCAGTCTTGCCCTCGGTGGAATATTCTGTTTTTGGGTCAAAATCCTTCAACCCATCCAGGGCGGGGGTAGATTTTACAGAAACCTTTCCGCCGACAGGAATGACAACGACCTGGTCGCCATCAAAGTCCGCGCCGGACAGCCGTTCTGCCACCTTTGGATTGATGCCGACCGCATCCCTGATGTTCTTGCCGAGAACGGAAATGGCCGTCTGATTCTTGTTGTTGACCGTCAACTCCGGAATTTCAAAGGTTCCGCCATGGGGGTAGCGGATCAGCACAACTTTCTCACCGTTACGATAGTTGGGGGCATAGATTTCCGTTTCCTTCATCGCTGTGATAGGCAAGATGACCTGTGTGCTCTGCCGGGGGAGGGCGGCCGCTTTCAGATGGACAACGGCAGAATCGCATTCATCTGCAAAGTCCATAAGAAGCTTCCGCTTGATAGTCGGGTTGTTCAGAGAGCAAATCTCGGCGAATTCATCGGCCGCATCGGCATAGGTCAAATCCAACTGCTTCTGGATCAGCTTGATGGGCTGCTTGGATAGGAACTGGGAGGACAAGTTCTTACTCATCTTGTCCCAGTCACCCTCCTCCTTCAGCTTATTGATGGCCGACAAAGATTTTTTCTCGCCGGTAATCGGGTCTGTGTACTTGCCATTCGGGTCGGGGTAGTAGCTCTGACCGTTGGCCTTGATGAATGCGCCGAAAGGATTGTCGGGGTCGTCCTGAATCTTTTTGAATACATCCATCTTGGGCGTTCCGGAGTGCTTGTTCGTGTTAAACACGATGTCGCACCCCTCCGGCATGTCATCAGAATACATGGCCATGCCCTTGAGGTAATGCGTCCCATCCACAAGAATGCGTACCTGCGCATAGTGAGCGTTTCCCAGGTCGAGGTCTGCAACGCCACGACGAATTTCAATGACTCCGTCCTTGTTCGAGCCGCCCTCATCCCCATAGAGCACCTTGACTCGGCTTGAATCGATGCTTGCCGGATACTCGCGCTTATCCCAAGATGCGCCTCCATCCGAAGAGTGATAGTCGCCCACCGACTTGATGATGTCGAGGTTCTGGTAGGCATCTCTCTGCTCGATGTCGGGAACCGAAATAACCGGAGTGATTGTCCGCTTCTTGGGGTCGTTCACCTGAGGGACGCCAACGCCATATCGGTTATAGCCTTCCGTTTCCAGAATGAACAGAGCTTCCTGAAGAACTCCTTTCGAGACGCCAAGCTGCTGCTCTACGCCCTCGCCAACATCAAGAGCCCCTTTTACTGCCAGCTCTTTCTTCAATGCCTCGGCGGTAGCAAGGGCCTTGTTCTTGTTGCTGGCGGTGTTTTCATTGAGAAGCGCACGAACCGAGGAGTCGTTGTTGTACCCCATGATTTTGGCAATCTCATCGAGAGTCTTTCCTTCTTCACGAAGGGACTTGGCCCGTTCCGCCTGGAGAGCCCGTCGCTCATGCTTTGCCACCCGAACCTGCATACGAAGGTCAGTAGTGGACATCTTCAGTTCTTCGGCAATTTCTTTTTGGCTCTTTCCCATGGCTTCGAGTTCTTCCACTCTGGCCAGAAAGTCGCCGCCATGCTGATAGGGGTTTTCACCAGAACCCCAGGGGTAGCGCCCAGAGCGCCGCTTGACGCCATAGTGCATCAAAATATCTTCCGCGATGGGGTTCATGGCTTACTCCTCCTCTTTGATACTGTTGATGATTTTATCGAAGGTTATGATCCGGTCCATGATGGGGAAAATATCTTCGATCGTGGGCTGGTGACAAATGATTCCGTCATTCTGATAAATACGAAGCTCCATTTGAATCTCGTTCGGCTTGTAGTTATACTCCAAGCAAAAGAGCGCCGCATAAATCATCAGCTGTTCCATGTGTGTCGGACTTTCTCCAGTTTTCAAATCATGAATCCGGAGTATGTCGCCTCGAAATGAAATCGCGTCAGCGGTGCCGAAGCAGTTCGGGGAATAGTAGAGGATCTGTTCCGGCGTCATCTTGTAACCGATTGCATCGTTGACATACATGTTCAATGTCTTTTGCGACTTGGGTAGCCGCTGACCCAGCTTGATGCACTGGGCGGCAAAAGAGTGAAGGACTGTGCCGCGCTGGGCCGCACGATACTTGGCGTAGGCGTCGGCCACCTTCTCTTCCGTGTAGTTGATCCAGTGATAGGTGCTCGCGCCAAGAAAAGCATGTTGACCCTCAAGGTTGGAATGCTTTACAAAGTTCATCCAACACTTCCTCCTTGTTCTCCGGGGAGATGAATCTGGAGAACGACATCTCGTTCATCTTCCCAACGTAATATTCCTGGTTCGGCTGTCTCTTGGCTTTGTTAGATCTCTTGCATTCAAGGGAGGCCCATTTCTCGCCGTAAAGAATCAACAGGTCGGGAATGCCCTGGCGCTGGTCCATCTTAAATATCATGCAGCCAGGGAATCGTGCTTTCAGCGTGCTGATGAGCCGGTCTTGAAAACCGCTTTCCAGTCTTGCGCTTCGGGCCATCGAACGGCCTCCTTTCCGATAAAAGTGATAGAAAGAACAAGATATGCGCGACATATCTCTCTCCTCTCCATAAAAGAGTCTGTTTTTTTCGCGGAAAGAAAAACAGCCTTAAAATATCAATTTGGGCAAAAAGAAAAGAGCCGCGGCTGGCGGCTCTAATCTTTAATCGATACTAAATCCTATTTTCCGTTTTGGCTTGCTATTCTTCTCGGCAATCTCCTCGACCTTTGGTTTGCCAAACGATTGCCAAATCGTGGCTCCGGCGCATGATCCAATCGCCGCCGCCATCGAAGTGGTAAACGTTATCAGTAGTTGGGTCGAGTCTTTCATGTTCGGTTTCATAACATCGCCTCCTCATAAAGGCGACGGTTTTTCCTGCGAAAACAAAAACAGCCGAGACACCCGTAGGCACCTCGGCTAAACGCAGAATATCAATTTGTTTTCCATCAGCTGTTGTTCCGCAGATACCGAATCAGAATCCAAATCAGCCAAAGACCTCCCGTGCAGATGGTCAGGATAAGGTCCAGCAGCAATCCGCCGCCGCTGCGTTTCTTTCCACTACTCATAAGAATCCTCCTCGTCAAACTCTTTCTTTTTGTTGTCTCGATGAATGATCTTCTCAACGCCGGCCTTTGCTTTGACGGCAGTATCACCAGCATGGGTTTTTATGTGCTCCCATTTCTCGGCCCGCCTATCGGCTCTTTCTTGCTTCAAGGCGGCTTTCTGCCGCTCAGCTTCTTCAAATATCCGTAGACTCTCATCGATTACCTCACGAGTCACATACTGGATAATAACAACCTCTCCAGGCTTAAGTTTTGAGTTGGCCTTTTTATTGCAGGCAACGACCTGAAGGTCAAAACAATCCTTGTATCTAACATGCGCATCTCTGATGCGAACTTCGATAGGCAGCGCTTTCAGACCGTGGCCCTCTATAAGTTCTTTAGCTTCGTCCAGTTTCAAAGGGAACTTTTTGGAACAGAGCTCCGGCATGGATATCAATTCTTCAGAGGGCTCCGTTTCGTCTTTTCTGGGGATTCGGTCTATAAACTCAATCGCAACTGGAGTCACAGCACTAACGATTCCGGCGACAAGTCCGAGCTTCCCGCCAATATTGGGATTCGGTTTGTTAGATCTTCCCATCAGCCTTCCCTCCTTTGGGCAAAATAAAAGAGTGCGCCTCAATGAAGAGACGCACTCTGCAACTAAAGCGCATCTCTCATTGTTGCCACACAATCTCGTTACCCGGCTACGGGCGCATGAGTATAGAGAGAAGACACTTGTTGCCAAGATGTGTTCTCCGTAGCCGAATAATTCTTTATACGATTGTGTGGCGGATTCAGTATATCACAATGCATCGTGAAATGGAAGAGTGAACTTTGCAGTCACGTCATCTTGTGAAAATGGCTCGAAACAGCCTCAAAACTCACTATTTTGCCCTTGCTGGCCAGTTGGCCACTTTTTTCTTCCACTTATATATAATTTTTAATATTTTTTTCGCATTTAATTAAGAAAAAAAGTGGGCAAATGGCCAGAAAACCCGCAAACCCTTGGGGCGCAAGGGTTTCAGCCTGCCCACTTTTGAAATAAAAGTGGGCAAAAAGTGGGCAAATGGCCAGTTTTTCACCAATTTTCCGTCCGTACACGGCTATCCAACCTCCAAATTTTCGCAAAATCCGAACCCAAAGTGGGCAAATGGCCAGTTTTACAGACCAAAAGTGGCCAGCAAAATGACCTGCTACTAACAGTAATAGTAGCAGCTTTTGACCATCTGGGCAGAGATTTTCAAGCCGTGTACGGACGAATTCTATTCTAAGTTAGCCCGTTTTCCATCTTAGATTAGAAATATCCAGCCTCATTCTCAATAGGAACGCCGCTGGTAAGGCCTGTTTCGAGGGGCAATGGGGTGGTAATGATAAGCCGGAAACGCCTGGTACGGACGCTTTTAAGCAGGGACATGCCGTACTTTTTCGGCGGGACAGACTTCCGTCCGGGCCAAATATCAGGGCTGGAGAAGACCTCCTCCCACATCTTTACAAATGTTTCGGCCGCATCCGATATCGACAGAGCCAAGGCGTCCCAGGCCTTCTGTATCTTAGCGACTGTTTCCAAAGTCTGTTCAAGTGTCATACCCATTCCATTCACCTCCACGTAATGCGTGTTTTGGAATCTGTACGGCTCGACTCAACTGATCAATCAGTTCTGCTGTTGGTGTGGCTGACAAATCTACCTTCACTTCGACATTTGCTTCCGGCAGTGGTAAATATCCAAGCGCCTCCATTCGCTTATGGTCGCAGGTGGATACGTACGGACACGCTTGGCATTTCTTCGCCAATCTTGATAGACCCATTCCACTCACCTCCAAACCTTGCCGGAACGCTTATCCACAAGAACGATCCGCCCCTCGATCTCGAAGTCCGACAAAGCGCAAATATCAAAGATCATATGGAGCAGCTTGTGGAACCGTTCCTCCTCGGTCTCAATGTTCTTCAGGGCCTGATAGGCGGTCGGGTCAGAATATCCCTCTGCGTTTTTTCGGTCGTTCCAGGACAATCACTGTCACCCCGTTCCTTCATAAATTTGATAAGCGATTGAGCGTGCATGTCGCTGATGCCGTATTTTTCTTGCAGCTTGGAGACGAACCAATCGGGAACAGGTTTTCTCCCGCACTCGATGGCAGACAGCTCAGCCGATGAAATATCAAGGTCCTTTGCCATGTCATAGAGCAGGAGTGCCCTGACTAAGCGGATGTTCCGTACTGCTCTTCCAAAATCATCAAGTCCCATGCTCACTCTCCTTGTGCCACGCCTCCACATCGACGCCGATTCTCTTCAGCATCTGAGTGCAGAGCCAAATATCATCCTGATCCTCCATCTCATAGCGGCTGACCAATTCTTTGATACGGTCGTGGAAGGCGTCGTAATAAGTTCGGAGCCGCTGAGCCCCGAACCCGAATTGCTCATGCAGCACCCATAAAATAGTCGCGTCGATCTCGGCGATATGCTTTCGGTCGTACTCTGCCAGCTCCCGCTGGATCTCCAAGTCCATGGCTTTCTTCTCCGCTGCGGTAAGTACGGCCCCGTACACCTTTCCTCCGGCTTTCTTGACCTGCATAGCTGTCTCCCATCATTCCGTTGGTTTCAGCGAAGACCGGCCCGAATATCACTGCGGGCTGAGCAAGCACCAATCGCCATAGAGGCAGCATTGGGGTCGGGCGTTTCCATCCCTTTCTCCTCATCCATCTCCAGAATGGTCATGATGGCGTAGTTGGCCAGATCCATCAGGGTGTCCCGAATGGATTCGTCCGTAACCTGCTGCTGACCGGCGTCATTTGCAGAGAGGCGGGAGAGGGTCTTAAATCGGGAGAACTTATCTCCCAGCCGAATCCGGGTCATAGCCAGTCCCTCCTCTACAAAGGTCTGATGGAAGCTGTCGCCGTAGTCATGGTTCTTTCGTTCGTACAAGCTGTTCAGCTCGTCGCAGATCGCCTTATGGCGCATCACTTTTTTGTTCATTGGTTTATTCCTCCCGAATAGTAGTTATCGAATTGCCCCTGTGTCCTGGCGGAAGTATGTGCATTTCAACTCCACCGGCTCGATCCAGGGAATATCATGCAGGCGAATGCTCCTGATAGACTCGTCATCCTTCGAGGGTCGGCGGACGCTTACCTCATCCACAGCAGTTTGTGCCGCCAGATACTCCGACTTGTACTGACACACGCCCCTATGGCTGCATCTGGTACAGCAGGTTTCCTTTGCTCTAAACATACGAACCATCTCCTCATGATTTTTATCAATCGTTGCCGCTTTGACATTCAGTTGATGTAGAGCCATTTGCAGCTCATCCACCAGGTAGGTTTTGTCATGGTCTTTAGGCTGACGAACCAGGCCTCGAATCCAATCGGCGACAGTAACGGGCGGAGGAATCTGCAAACCAAGGTCGCGAGCCATACTATCGATGTATCTCGCCATCTGGCAGGTCGGCGCCACAATGACCGCGCCTGTATCTGCGGATTGCCGAATCAGAAATGTGGTTTTGCCCGATTGTCTTCCTGAAACATAAATAGTCATGATGCGTTTTCTCCTTCGACAACAGATTCGACGATGGTTACGGTCCCCTCAAACACGCCGAATTCAGACGATTGCTGAAACGTGTGGGTTTCAGGCTCCTCGTCATCCCGCATGGGTCTGGTCAAATACCACAAGGAATCCTCTTTCCAGGTAATCATCTCCAGTTTTTGCCCGGGTTCAAGTTCTAATGTCATATCGCCACCGAGAGAGCGAGCGACGCCTTGGTCACATCCGGTCAAAAGTCCCAACGACAAAATAATGCACAAGAGTGTGCCAACGTAAATGCGTTTCATGTGTCCTCCCTTCAAAATATCAAAGGACCTCCGTAAGAATCCGGAATTCCTTGAACATACCATCTTCCAAAGTTACTTCAACGGGCTTCCCCAACAGCTCGGAAATATAATTCACCTTCGCATCATTGAGGATTTTTGCCACGCGGTCGAGGGATTCCGCAAGATTGGTATGACGAGTTCCAATTTCCCAGTGGCAGTCTGGAGACATGTTTACAGTGTATTTGCCACCATCCATGACGCCACTGCCAGACATCGAGAAACCGAGTTGGAGCCCCAGCTGAAACGGGTAATCTTTCATACTACCAAACTCGACAAAGTCAATTTTACCCAGTCTTTTCTCAATCATTTTTATCCTCCTCTCCGACCAGTTTCCGGTACAGCTCTTCCGCCTCTTTGCCTTGGAACTGATTGATGATGCGAACATTATCGCCAGGTGCTTTCCTCCCAACGATCAATACCGCAGGGTCGCCGTGGCTGTGGTCAAATCCCACCAGCATAGTGTCGAAATTTTTCATAGAATCCACCTCAAAAAGTCGAACAGAAGTTTTACAAGGAATAGAACGCCGAGGATGGCCAGAACAGTGACCAAGTTGAAGATGAACCTTAGAATATCATCCCAGCCGTTTTTCATTTCTTGGTCACCCGCTTCGCCTTCCGCTCCTCATATTCGGCCTTTTCAATCTGGACCATCTTGCCGTCCTCTTCCTTGAAGTAGCGGTTAAGCTCCACCTTCTTGTCATCGGGCGTAAGAATATAATGGTAGCCAACTGTATCGTAGTCGCCGTTCTTAGGATCGACCAGGAAGTCCTCCGAAAACACGCGATACTTCTTGCCGGCAGGCAGATAGGGCATGGTGATGGGGAAGATCTTATCCACGAGCCGGGTCATAAAGCCATTGCTGAAGGCCGCATTCGGAGTATTGATGTTTATGCCGCAGACCCGTTCGGTATCGGAATAGGTGGCTGTGCCATCCGGAGCAACCTCCTTGAACAGGGAGGACATGCGCTTGCACTGGTACTCCTGATATCCTTCTTTCCAGTTGCACTCACTGGTGATGTCGCTCCAAATGTCAGGAGTGTCCTCAATGGGCGTCAGGCACTTGCCGTCGATCAGACGGTTCAGAATGCTCTTGGTGATCTGGATGCTGAACCCGCTGTGACCATCCCGGTACAGGCACTCGAAGGCCCTCAGAGCGCTCTTATAGCAGGCCACGCCATATGCCCAGTCATCCGTATCCTCCGAAGCCTCTTTTTCCCGCTGACAGGCCATCTCGACTTCCTGAGAGGCCCAGCGGTTTTCCTCTTCATCCATCAGCATCGCCCGGTCATCCCAATACTCATTGGCAAAGACCTTCCGACAGTCCCCGCCAAAGGCCTCGATGATCTCGGGCAGGTTCTCGTTGACTGCGTCCAAGTGAATATCATGCTCCTTGCAGAAGCTCACAGCCTTCTCCAGGGGCTCGCCGACACGGTTGGTCCAGAGGATGACCTTGGTACCATTGGCCTGCTCCTCTTTCAGCCGATTGATGTTCTTCCAGATGGGCTCTCCCACCTCCGGCCACTTGTTGACTGCAAGACAGCCGTCGAAGTCCACAGCAATGATCTTCGGAGGGGTAGCCGCCGTAGCGTTCTCGGGTTCCTTGGTTTCGACTGCATTTGCATTCATTTCGTTCATGGTGTTTTCTCCTTTTCAAAATATCAATCGATAATGGTGAGTTCGCTCATCGGAACGGTTGCCAGTGCTCCGTTCGTTTTCTTGATAACGGCCTTGTCTGCGAAGAGACCAACGCCGAGCTGTAAAATACCAACCTCTTCGGCGCGCTCTTTTGCCAATCTGAGGCATCCCGAACAGGCTCCTTCGGGAGCCCACCCCAAATTCATACAAGCGATGCAGTCGGGCACACTCTGATAAATCCCTTTCATGCCGCCCCTTTCCAGAAAACATAAATGCCCCGAACTGCTGTTACACAATTCGAGGCATTCTTTTTTTTTCGTATTTTGTTTAATCCGAGGCTTTGAAGTTGTAGACCGGGCGAATACGCTCCACAATGTCCGCTGTGGGGCCGATTTGTGCGATAATCTCATCCATGCTCTTATACGCCATGGGAGATTCGTCCAATGTATCCGGCACCACACAGGTCGTATAGATGCCTTCCATTTCCGACCGGAAGGTTTCCATAGACAACGTATTGAGCGCAGCTCGCCGGCTCATCAGTCTTCCCGCGCCATGCGGAGCGGAGCAGTTCCACTCTTCATTTCCCTTGCCAATGCAGATCAGGCTTCCGTCACGCATGTTAATGGGGATGAGCAGCTTTTCGCCAGCTTTGGCAGAAACGGAGCCTTTGCGAAGGATCATGGCGTCCGTATCAATATAATTATGGATGGTGGTGAATTCGTCCGTAATCGTGAATCCCATCCCGGACACGATGATGTCCGCCATAGCTTTTCGGTTCAGAACGGCGAAGCGCTGGGTCAACTTCATGTCGTGGATGTAGTCGTCGAACAACTTACCCTCCACATAGGCCAGGTCTTTCGGAATATCCAACACGCGCTCTTTCTTCAGCGCCGTAATGGTCTTCTGAATTTCCTGGAAACGCCCCTCCGCTTTCAACTGGGCAATGGTCTCCTGAATCTGATGACGGGCTCCGCCCCAGAGTGCCCGGCGGCCTTCGTTTTGATAATAGTCGGCCACTTCCGTTCCGAGATGTCGGCTCCCGGAGTGAATCACGAGAAACAGCCGCCCGTCCCCGGCTTGGTCTACCTCAATAAAGTGGTTACCGCCTCCCAAAGAGCCGATGCTGTGAACTGCTCGGTCAAGATTGACCTGGTCGGCACAACGGAGCTGGGTCAAGTCGATTTCCGAATTGAGAGGATGGGGAATATCGCGGATTTCTCGGCCGTAGGGAATCTTCTCCCGAATCAGCGCATCCAGCTTGGCGAAGTCAATCTCGCGTTCGGCCAGTTCCACAGTTTCCATACCACAGCCAATATCCACGCCTACCATACCTGGGACGATCTTGTCCTGAATGGTCATAGTGGTGCCGATGGTACAGCCTTTACCCGCATGGACATCGGGCATAATGCGGATTTTACAGCCTGCAAACTCAGGCCGGTCACAAACAGCTTGAATCTGCTCCCGAGCCGCTCCTTCCAGCTCATTGGTGTAGCAAATAGCAGTGTTGTATTGCCCTTGAATTGTTATCACAGTTTTTCTCCTTTCCTGTGGGCTTAGAACTCTAAAGGCTCATAAATATAATTACTCTTCCACGATCTCGAAGTTCTCAGGAGGGTACAGATAATCTTCATCGCTGTCGTCGACCAGCCTATACCAACCCTTTTCCATGCCAAGAACGGTATAAACTTTATCGTGTGTAAGCATCAGGAACTCGGTTTCGCCTTTCCAGCGTACTTTCATAGCGTTCAAATATCAATCCTCTTCGATGTCTTCCTGGCGAATCTCCTCCGTATCCCAATCAGGACCGGGTAAGTCAATATCGGCCAGATAGGCAACACCTTCCTCCAAGACCTCGACAATGGTTGCTGTCCTTCCGTCCTTCAGGCGGACTTTGTCATACTTTTTAACCATGTGAACTCCTTTTCACCTTCCGGTTCAGACTAATGCTCGTTAAATCATGAGTTAGAACTGCACGTCAACCGAATCGAAAATATCACGAAGGGAGCGTCCATCGAAGAAGTCGTCCGAAAGAAGGTCATCTATGTCTGAATAGTCTTTCCAGGTCTCGCCATACCACATCGCATAGGTGGTATTTGAATCGCTGGTTTCTGGCTCGATGCCACATCGCTTGCCGTTGTACTCAAACTCGGCCGTGGCATACTCATCGCTCAGAATCGCTACAAACTCTTCTAAAGTCATAAAATATCATCATTCTCCTTCCTTAAATCCTCCGGTATCTCTTCCTGAGTGCTACTAATTCGTTTTCCGGTTTCACGATCCCACTCATAATAATGAATGTGCTCGCCATGACTTCCATACGAATGGTGTTTGGGATTACCATGATCGCTCGTGTGTATTTCTGAAACTTTCCATCCGTCACCATCGTAAAATGCGCGTGTTTTCACTTTTCCATCAGAAGAAATGTGATCAACGACACTGTCGGGTTCATCCTGTTTAGTTGGTCCAGCATGTCCTTTGATGGTTTTTGTTACTATTCTACCAGACTTCTTGCTTTTATCAAGCGGATACGGCGGCCCATTACGAACGCCCCACTTCTGACCTTTGACGCCATGATGAGCAAGGACATTAAATCCAAGCCGTCCCCGGAGTTCCCAGAGAATATCTTCCACGGTTTCGCGGGTCTTCGGGTTCAGTTTGATATAGTCCTTATGTTCATCATACCACGAGAAGATCTCGCTCAGATTACCTTCCGCCCAGCTGAAGGCCCACCAGTCGCAGATCATCTCAATAATATAATTGTAAGGCATCTCCAGCAGGACTTCGCCTTCACCGGGGTCATCGTTGATTAGAACCCAGTGCTGCCAGTGATGGGGATTGCGGTGGATGTGCAGGAGCCAGGCTCTTTGGAACGCCTGGACAACAGCATAGGAGCGGTTGCCTCCATAGAAATAAGCGTCATAGGCCTCGTACTCATCCGGCTTTGATTTGGACGCATCATGCTCGAACTCGGTCTGCCAAGCAGCGTCCGGTTTCCCCTCAAAGAGCCAGGGCATGTTGGTCTGAAGCCAGTCAAAACCCTTTTTCACGTTGGCCTTGTGCTTTTGTAAATATAAATCGTATTGGTAACTCACGGGCCGCACCTCAATTCTTGATGCCAAGTTTCAGTTTGGCCTGCTTGAGCGTCAGCCCAACAAAGTCGTTCGGTTTGATGATGGCAGGCGCCTTGGAACGGGAAACGGCTTCCCCATACTCCAGAACACCTTGCGTTCCGTCGTCGTAGAGAAGCCGCAGCCGATCGTTCAAAATATCACGCTGAACCATCCTGATTCGCTTTTGTGCCATATTGCCCTCCTGTGTTTTAAGTGGTGTATGCTGCGGAACGGTCTTTCTTACTCATCCGTACCCTCGTAACAAACAGGTTTATGCGAGTGCAGGTTTACTGGATGCTCCAGACACTCGTCGCAGGGCGGTTCGTTTTCCTCCAGCTTCTCATGCTTGCAGGTTTTGCAGTATTTGTCAAACCGGACAAACAGGTAGTCATCTTGGACGTTCATGACGGCACCTCCTAAATATCATTAGCGCTACGATGCAGGCTCTG
The DNA here is from genome assembly GCF_025567565.1 of Muriventricola aceti. NCBI lineage: Bacteria > Bacillati > Bacillota > Clostridia > Eubacteriales > Oscillospiraceae > Muriventricola > Muriventricola aceti. Next base: position 95,613 of record NZ_JAOQKF010000008.1, read on the forward strand.
CTCCATGCTGAAACCGTCCGGATACCGTGCCCTGAGTTTATCCACATTCATTTGCAAGATGCTCTCCAGGTCGTAGCCAATGGCGTCTGCGCTGACAGCCAGATACCAGGCAATGTCGCCCAGCTCTTTGGCCATGTGCTCCCGGTCGAACTCGTGGCCTTGGAACAGCACTTTCTTCATCAGGTCAATGGCCTCGCCGGCCTCGCCGTTCAGGCCCATAAGCCCTTCCAGAACGCGAATATAAGGGACGGGGTCGGTGGTGATGCGTGACTCCGTGCGCAGCGCAAGCGCCTGGTATTCATTGATGGTCATTGTAGAATGCTCCTTTTCGTGTGTAGTTGCTTGGTCAGTATGCGGGATTCTGGCGGCGAGTTGGTCGATGAGGATCTTTTGGTTGATCGGCTCGACAATTTCATCCAAAACATGCTTTTCATACAGCTCCCGCCAAAATTTTTCCCTTTTCCAGAAGGATAGTTTTCGGATTTCCGCCATCAGGTCGATGCAGACCATTGCCTCTACCATGCCCCACCGTCCGTCACAGGCTGTGAACTCCTTAAAGGTCAAAGTATCAATCCTCCCTCTCTACAAAATAGACGTTGCCGTTGTGCTCCACCTTCTCAAAGCCGTTGGGGAAGGTTGGAGCATTGATTGCATGGGAAATATCAGTGGTATGCCGGCAATCAGGATAGTGACACCGGTCGCCGCATCGCTTACGATCGCAAACATAGAGCTTGTCGCCAGAATTGAGCTTTCGCATTGGAACCCCTCCTATGGCTCGATGATTTTGTGAAAATCAGGCTTTGCTTTTTCCTTGATTTCGGACCACAGAGCCTCGCTGGCCAGTTCATGCGTCCAGACCGGCCTGCCGAGGAGTTTTTCGATGTACTTGTGCACTTCGGAAAAGTCGCACATCAAAATGCCGGTGTAAGCAGAGAGAACAACTTTTTCATGAAGCGTCATCTTTTTGTCCTTTCTCCGGGCGAAGCCGTGAAATATCAATATAGTTTGGACAGTGCAGAGATATGCCCATTTCTTTCGCCATCATTTCATACATGAGCAGGGTGGGTTTCAGCGAGCAAACTTTGATGTGGATGCAGGTCAAGCATCGTATTCCTGGAATGTCCATGCTCAACCCTCCTTGATATCAGCGCTCACTTCCGGAAACTGATGCTCGGTCGGGCCGTATCCCTCTGTCCTAATTTTGACCGTCAGGTTTACTTTGGCGCGATCCACATTGAAGTGGTCTGCAAGTGCCTGGACAATATCTTGTTCGTTTAGTCGAAGTATTTTTTCCATCTGATCGACTCCTTTCAAATATAAAAGAAGAGAGCCCACGTTTCCGTAGGCTCTCCCTTTGGTCGAGGTTTAGAACTTCAGCTTTTCATTGATTTTGCGAATCTGTTTCTCAACCTTTTCCTGGATTTCGGTGTTCCCGGCCTTGATTGCCAGATCCAGGACTTCCTGCCAGTCTTCCAACTGGTCCAGAAGCATACCCTTATACTGGTTGTCTGTCATGCCCATGGGATCATCACCACCATCCAGAAGGTGAGAATTGTTGCGTTCAGCCATAGCTTAACAACCTCCTTCCATAATAGGAGCTGCACTTTTTGCGCATAGTTGATGCTGTATCTTCGACTTCATGATACCATGCTTGGCCGAAGAGTGTCAATTAGGTCTTGACAGGGGAAAGTCCAATGCTCTTACGGTAATCATTGTAGGAGATTTTGCCCTGTTCATAGGCAACTCGAAGTGACTCCTCATCGGGCCAAGGGGATACGCTAATGGACATTCCACCATCCGGCGAAATATAAATGGACACCGACCGATTCCCCTTCGACATAGCGTCATCCACGATGGTGTGAACCTCCTGCCAAGAGGTGATGAAATTACTCTTTTCCATAAATATCATTCTCCTTCTTTGGTAATCAACTCGCTGTGCGGCAACTCCTCAGTGATGTATCGCCCACCACAAAAGCATACAGACAGAGAACTTGGCAAAGAACCACAGAAACTCCCCTATTTTCTGCATCAAAAGCCACGTTATGGGGTGCTTTTCGATCCACTTCTGTTCCTTATTCATCATTTAACCCTCGTGTAATTTACAGAAATGATCGAACTGTGCATTCAGTTCCTCATGGACTCTTCGTTTTGCCTCTTCCATGATCTCATTACTAATGGGGATATCTTTCAAGCTGGGGCCAGTAATCAGCTCATTGTACGGCAGACCCTCAATCCAGTCGCAGAAGGTGTGCCACTCGTCCAGCTTGTGGTTCCGCCGGCTCTTGTAGATGTTGGCCAGCACTTCATAGTTGAGCATGACCGTTCGCCGCTGGTTGTAGGAGGAAGGGAGAAGCTGGATCATCTGCCACCAATACTCTTTGACATGATCTTTAGCAAATTGATCGCCAGTAGATGCCTTTTGTTGATAATCCAGATACAATTCTCTGGCCTTATTAAGCATAGCAATGGTGAGGTTGAGAATATCAATCGGTTCAATTTCGCAGATACCTTCTGTGGAATAGGTCCAACAATCCGTATCTTCACCATTCGCGGAATCGAATAAATGCTCACACGAGAAATCTTCCAGCGTGAACTCCTTCGCTGCAATTTTGTGCATGGTGGAGCAAGAATTGGCCACCGTTCCTACCTTGTAAGTATCAAACTCCTTCCACCAGTACAGCGGAGCCGTCAAGTCCACATAGACCGTAATCATCCGCATGAACTTCCGGTGGTCGGTGCCGGCGTTGCGAAGACGGCTCATCAAATCCGCATCATTAGGGCCGATCCAAAATTCAGAATCATCAAAATACGAAGCCAGAATATGACTTTCCCTCTGAGCTGGAGCAACATATCTCCAACTGGAATCACTCTTCTCCCAAGAGTTCATCGGATTGCGCATACCTCGAATAGCGTGCTCCCAGCCAAGGACTTCGGTGTTTTCAATTTTCAGCATTGGGTTCAACTCTCCTAACTTTCAAATTTTCATCAGCGACATTATGCTCCGGAATGATACTCATACTGACCAACCTACCAGAATCGACAACAGTGATATGGTCCTCCACATGCGTCTTGATCCTGGTATAATATCCGCCAACGAAATACTCGTTTCCAGGGAGAATATTCGTATCGAACAATGATACCACGCCTTTGAGTCCGTCCTCCACCTTGGAAATATCAGCATGTCCGATTATTTCATCCATATCGAAGTTGTAGGCTACCGGGATTTTCTCGGGGAACGTGATCTTGCAGTCCGGGGCAAATTTTCTATTGCATTTATCCACGGTGCCAAATTTTAAGACCTGACCTTCAAACTTAATACCCATTAGTTTCTCCTTTCAAACAGGCGTAGAGCCTTCTAATCGAATGAATATCCCATATTCATTAAAGTTCGGATCGCCGAGCGTTGCTCCTGAGAACAGGGCAACGACTTCTTCCATGGTCAACTCAACGATGATGTTGCCATAACAAGACGTGCAGCGTTCTCGGTCTTCCGCTGTCTTAATGATCAGCATCGTTTTCTCCTTTCAAATATAATGCCTGAGCATCTTCATCCGGAACGCGCCTAATGACAAGCGGACCCCATACTAAAAATTGTCCAAAAATCATATGTCCAAGATGAAGAAGCACATGGTCGCCAATCGTTTCATCTCCGGTAATGCCGATAACAATATCGCGGACGTCTTTAACGTCGTTGCTTACCATGGTGTAAGAAGGGTTTCGCGTCCAGTCTCTCACAACGAACATCAGTTTTCTCCTTCCATAATCTCTCTGTAACGACGGACATTTTCTTCCTTGATGATTTTGGTATTAGGATAAAAGTGGTCCATGGCGTCGAGTTTCATTCGAGCGACTTCACGGTTGCCGTAAATATCTTCCCATTCATACCACTTTCCGTCTACCCAGGAGCCATCATGTTCCAACTTACAATCAACATACCGACAGGGATGCCATTCGTTATTCATGAGATTCTCCTTTCATCTTCGCATTCCACTTTTGGATCGATTCCGCTCTAGACTTCCGTGACCTCTCTAAAGAGATGGGGCAGTCCGGATTGATGCACCCGCATAAATATCCATCCCGCGAATGCCAAATATGTGCCGGGCGTCCGCATTTGCAACGAACTGCTGCTATCTGCTCATTCTTCATAGATGATGAGCGCACGATCCACGATGATTGATTCCGAAGGAACCCCATTCGTAAACTTGAGCGTCAGGTTCATGCTCTGATACTTGATGTCGATGACCTTTTTGTCAGCGATAAAAGCATTGATCGAGCTTTGAAAGGCCGCAGGGTCATCATTCGATAAAATACAAACTTTCATGTGTTTCCCTCCTGATGGTGTTTTGCCATCTCTGTCAACAAGGCATTCTCCTCATCGCAGAACTTGATCTTCGACGGGTCTACCCTCCGGACGCCGTCCGTAAACTCGACGATACCGTAGACCTGCCCAATCTGGCCTCCAGGGTGACCACCCCGCAGCGGACTCGCATCTATCACATTGGACCAATGCTCCCAGCAATGGAAATATCCAAGCTCGCCATCTACCTCACAGAGCCGGGTTTCCCATCTGATTTCACAATTCAATCCAGCCATAGTCTTACCTCTTAAATATAATTTTTCGTCCGTACCCTACTTAATGTCCGCAATAGACTCCACAAAGCAGTTATAGTAGGTGTAGCGCTTCCCCTCATAGTCAAAGAGGACGTAGCCGCCGTCATTGCCCTCAATGTCAATTTTCCCAGTGTACTGTGCAATGATCTCACCATCTGCCGTATAAATCGTCACCGTCCGTTCGAGCCCGTTGTCCAGTTCACTTTTCTGGTCAGTCATTGCCCGTTGACCGCTGGCGGTATTCTGATAATACCAGCGCATCCCGGCAAAGAGTCCGATGATAAGGAGCATGGCTGCTACAACGCTGAAGACCTTCCAGACAATCTTTTCAAATATAATTGCGCCAAAGATGCCAAACGAAAGAATAAAGAGAGCAAGAATCCCAAAGAGAACCCACCCCTGAATCGTCATAATGTTCTCCTTTCATTGCTCCGGAGTGGAGCTGCTGTTTTTGTTGCCGTAAAATATGGCCGCGATAAAGGCCTGGGTCAACCGCATAGCCTCTTCCGGGGTTGCTTTCGCCGCCAGGGTGCTCCGATAAAAGAGAAGGGCCGTTTCCGCAATCGACCCAATGGCGCTGATAAACTCTTGTAGCTGCTTTTTATCCATTGGCAGTGCCTCCTAATAATAAGAAAAGACCACCCCCAAAGATGAGGGTGGCCCCGATTTGCGTTTCAACAATAGTTTTTCTCAAAGTCTTCCAGAATATCAATGAACTCTGCCGGCAGATACTCTATTGCTTTCAGTCTAAGGTCGTTCGGGACGCCGTAATAGGCTCCCGCGATCCCGCCGGCAATGGCCGCGATCGTGTCGCTGTCCCCACCGAGGGAGACCGCGATGCGGATGGTATCTTCAAAATTTTCCGACTCCAAAAATGCCTCGATTGCTTGAGGGACAGATCCCTGGCAGCTTGCGTCAAAGCGGTACTTTGGGCGGATCTCGTCGATTGCGAAGTCCAGAATATAATATTGATCTTCGATTCGCTTTTGGATCATGCTTTTTGTCGCGCCATTCAGTGCACCCCAAGTAGCCAAAGCCGCAGCCTCCGCGCCTTTTATCCCCTCTGGATGATCGTGACTGACCTGCGTTACTGCTTTGGCAAGTTGGATACATTCTTTTTCCGTTTTGGCAACATAAGCCACCGGGCTTACCCGCATGGCGGAGCCGTTTCCGTAGCTCCGGTAGGGCCCCGGGTTCTTATGGTGAAGCCAGAGGTAGAATATCTGTCCGTACCCGGCGTTAGGATACTTTTGCCCAATCTCCTGCATACACCGAATAGCATGATTGCTGAGATCAGTATAGTCGCCGTTGCATTCCAGCAGAGCCTTCGCAATGGCAACCGTCATGGCGGTATCATCCGTAAACCCGCATTGGTCCGTGAACAGTTCAAAATCCTTTGACTTGTGGTTATGCCGTTCAAAACGGGAACCGACAATGTCGCCGATAATTGCTCCGAGCATGTACTTTCACCTCTTGTTCAGTAGAATATAGGGATGAGCAAAACTCGTGTTTTATAAAACGCTAACGCAATATATAGAAACTGTGTGCGATTTTCTACACCGTATATTGTGCCTCTCTATAAGCGAAATGGAGTTTTGCTCAACCCTAGTAGAATATAATAAGGTAAGGTCACTTGTCAATTTCCAGGATGTGCGCCGCGATCATGTTGGCAGTATGCGTCCAGAGGATGTTCGGGCACATGTGAACAGCTCTTGTGTAGTCATTCCATTCCTTCTGGTCTACAAAGGCGCCCATGTGATAACGGATGCACAGGATTTCTTCCATGGTAAGGGACAAATGCTGAGAAAGCAGCATCACCGACTTCTCCCCGTGCCCTTTGAGAACCGCATCGGGGTCGTACTCCCACTCGCTTTCATCAACAAGAGGGATCGGGGCACTGCCACCATAGAAAGTCGCGTCAACCGGATGCCGGTATTGATCCTGCTTGCAAATATCATGGAACATGCCGATGATGTAAGGCGATTCCGGGCGTCCCCACAGCAGGCCATTCCGCTTTGTGAGCTCTACCAGAGAGATGGTCACATTCAGACTGTGCTCGAACAGACCGCCCTCGTATGCTCCATGGTATTTGGTGCTGGCCGGGGCCGTAAAGAAGCCGCCTCCTTTCAACCTCTCAACGATGCTCTCCGGAAACAGATGCAGAGCAGGCTCCATGCAACTGCGAAAAGCGAAAACGCGACTTTCAACATCGCTATGGTCTGACGCAAATTTAATTTCGTCATTCATCGTCTTTCTTCTTTTAGAGTTTAATTTCAAGCTGCTCACATTGGATGCAGAATCCTCTGTCCTTCATCGCAAGCAGCTGTCGGGCCTTATTGACTGCCCAGGGGTCATCCAAAGGCAGGTTCATACCAGTCGAGTGGTCGAAGTCTTTGAATTCTTCTGCATAGGGAACCTTGGCGGCGATGTCGGGGTACTTCTTCTGAAGCTCTTCCAGCTCCGTAGCCCATGCCGACCAGGTGCTATCCGAAATGAGGTTATCATCCATTTTGTAATAAATGATGCTGTGAACGAGAATTTGTCTCCGCCTGCGGTTAAGCAGCTCTGCGACGTCTTTCCTGTTCATGACTCTTGGGGTTCACCTCCAACGGCTTTGTGGCCCAACCGACAAACTTGCCCTCATTGAAGTTCTTCTTCTTGGACAGAGCCTTGCTGATGGCGAGGTCAATCCCGGAAAAGCTCTTCAGGTGGTAGTAGTTGAGATCCCGGTAGGGTGTGTTCAGCCGGTCAATCCGTCCGGCCGCCTGCGTGGCAACCTTGTAGGAATACTGCTGCGAGTAGAATATAATGGTGTCCGTGGTAATGCAGTTCCAACCCTCACAGCCGGCGGTGTACTGGACGAGGTACACCCACTTTTTTCCGGTAGGGATTTCCTGGTGCTTGTGACCGTTCCACTCCGCAACCTCCGTACCCTCCGGATACCCGAGTGAACGCAAAATATCCAGCTCATAGTCGTAGCTGTAAAAGATGATGGCCCTGGGATGGTCCTCCATGATTTCCAGTATCGCAACAGACCGGGATTCATCCGAATTGGTCACCCGGCGAAGCGCCATGCAGAGTTCGGCTGCGGTTTCAATGGGCCTGTCCTCCCAGGGATTCCATCGCGTCCGCATGATGTCCTTATACCTGGAAATATCATACGAAACCCGGATGTCCTCATGATGGGATACTGTCTGCCGCTTGAAATCCATGTTGACCAGAATCCTGTCCCGAAGCCGGATTAGCCTTCCGGTATTGCGGTAGCCATCAACCTTCGGGTATTTGGCCCTCCAATCGTAGATCACATGCTGGTCCACAAAGTCGGTCTTGTTGCGGTAGAACCCGTTGGCGATGAAGACCGGAATATAATCCTGCCAGGTATCGCCAGGCGTGGCCGAGAGCAGAAGCCAGTCATTCGACTTTACGATTTTGAGGAACGCCTTGGTCCAGGCGCCATACCCCACCACCCGCTGTTCATCAAAGATAAAGAAGGCATCCTTGATGTCAACGTACTTACCGATGTTGTTCCAGGAGTCGATGACCACTTTGTTTTTGTAGTAGTTGGCCTCCAGAGTGGGGGAGAGCAGGAACGGAGCCAAATCGCCCTGCCATTCACAGGTGTCCCGTTTTCGTGCAGTGGTGATGATGTAGAGGTCTCTGGGATTCTTCATCGGAATATAATCGTCCGTACCCACTTTGCCGCCCTCTTGCACATAGTAATAAGCGAGGCCGGTCCGGGACTTCCCCGAACCAACCCCGCCGCAGAGGATACAGCCGTTTTTCATCCGATTCAGCGCTTCGAGCTGGTAGTCATATAACTGGATGGCCACGGGGCATCACTTATCCTCTTTCTCAAGATACTCGTCCGTCCACTTTGCAATGACATTGTAGTAGTTGCCCTTGTTGCCGAGAGCTTTCTTCGCAATCGCCATAGCAAGCCCCTTCTCCGGATCGAACTCGTCGTAAACGGCTTTGACCACAGTCTTGGTGCCGTCGGCCCAGAAGACGATAGTGGCAGGCTCGTTGAACATCACGTCCAGAATCTCCGGGACAAGGGCGCTATCGTCAAACCTCCGCAAGGCCTGAACCATAGCGCGATAAGCTGCCGGCGGCTGATTCATCTCCTGGACAGACTCGTAGTAAATCTTGCTGCGCCCCCGGGGCAGAAAGTTGCTTCCAGCAACGCAGGTTTGACAGACGGGTGCTCTAAGATAATTGTCGCGCACGCAGTCCTTGCATCTTGGCCATTTATTCATGTTGCATCCTCCTTAAACAAATCTATAAACGTCCGAATGGTTCTTCTTGTGTGCCATACATCAGAGAAATACATGGGCGTGAACCAGTAATTTTCCATGCTGTCGCCAGGGGTCATTGGCTTCGTAAGGGCGTTTCCGACCTTGATATAGCCAGCGACCCCGAGCAGGGAGATCTGAATATAACACATCAGTGCCACCAGTTCCTCGATGTCCTGTCCGATGATCAGAATGTGGTTCTGAAAGTTCAGGCCCGCATCTTCCAATTTGCGTCGGGCGGAATTGATTGCGGCAATTAGATTTGCTCCTGCTCCACAGCAGCAGTCATTGATGGAAACATAGCCCTGCTTGTCAATCTGCTCAACAAGGTCGTCCATCGTGATGTCCGCCATCAGTTGGCACACGTGGTATGGCGTAAATATCTGTTTCAGCTCCTCATAGTCGAGGTGCAGATCCATAAACATCTCGCCGAGAAAGTCCTGTTCCGGGTTTTCATCCAGAGCCAGGACCACAGCGGCATAGAGTTTGGGGAAAATATGCTGCTGAGATTCTTCGTATTTGTTGATGATTTCCAGATACCGTTTCTCCCGCTCATCATAATGGGCTTTATCCACGGTATTGGACATTGCGCAGGCCACCATGACGATGAAATCCCTCCAAATATCAATCGGGCGACATTTTGGAGAAAGCAGCTGCTGAAAATTGGAGCGAAACTCGTGATAATACTCGCTCTTTCGCGTCGACGGCCTGGCTGGAATGTACTCTTTCCGGACGGGACGAGCCGATTCCAGCATCTGTGTGATGGGTGTTCTTTCTTGCCCAATCGCTTTGGGCGGAACAGCCATGGGAGGTTTCCACGGTTCCTCCATGGACTTCGGTTTTGCCCGTGTTCTCGGTTTCTGCTGGGGAGGCGTGGAAGGGTTCTTCGTTTTCTTCTTCCGGGAATTTTTCCAGAATGGCTTCATTCCACACCCTCCTTAAATATCATGCGGCAATTTACCTCATTTGCCATGGTTTTTCTCCTTTCAAAAATAGGAGAGGGCGCCGGCTATCTCCTTATTCACCGACGCCCCCACATTGGTCTTACTCCTCCGGATACTCGTCGCCGGCGTACTTCTCGGCGAACTCATCCTCTTCGATGACCACGTACAGCGAACGCAGGTAGGCCTTAACGCCGCTCTTCTCGTTCTTGGTGCCCTCCTGAATCACCCAGTTGTAGGGGCGGATGGTCAGGTCCACATTGCGGATCTCCGCGAAGTCGAGGGTGTCGATGGACTCCTCATCCAGCTTTACCTTCTTGCGCTTGGTAATCATGTAGACCGTGGGCGGAATGTTCTCAAAGCTGACCGCCACCTGAATATAATAGCGGGGCTCCTCGCCGTCCTCACGGGGCGGACGAACACGGACATTCCAGCCGTCATCGATCAGCTTCTGGGCGTCTGCGGCATCTTCGATGTAGACGCAGAAGTTCCGCTGTCCGGCGCGGTTGTACTTGCTCTCTCTGCCGGAGAAGTTCCGGAAGAGCAGGCGGGCGTTCTCGATCACAAGGTTCTCATTCACTCTGGGATTAGCCATAATAAAACTCTCCTTTATTTATCGTTGATTTGGGAAAGGTGTTCGCAGATAATCGTGCCCCTGCGGAGCAATGCGACTTCCTCTTCCAGCTTCTTGACGCGGTTCAGTAGACGGCCCTCATAAACCATGGCTATGAAAGCCAGCAAAACCGCCAACACGACATTGACGCCGCATAGGAAGAACCGCTTGGTGGCGGCGCAAATGAACGCAGCCAGAACGTCGAACCAGAATATAATCAGCACGATGCTCATCGTCTTCACCTCACATCAAAGGCGGTAGCGTCATCGCCATAGGGCTCCCCGGGGCCGAACCAGGGTGGCGTGTCATCGTCCGCTTTCACATAGGGGTCGTCGGATACGAACCACTCGAAGTCTCCGTATTGGGAAATATCCGCAACGGCGGCGTCCACCATGGCATCGTAGTACCCCCGGTCGATGCCGTCTTCCTTACCCAGATGCTTGACCATCTCGGACTCCAGCCAACGGTAGCCCTTGGCCCCGCCAGCAGAGGCATAGCTCTTTTCGCCGGTCTTTTTGTCCACGACCTCCCGCAGCAGCAGACCGCCGTTGCAGCCGGGTTTCATAGGACAAAAGGAGCCAACCTTGCCGATGAAAATATAATTGTGGCCCGGTTCGATTTTGGCTTTCAGATCCGCAACGACCTCGTCATAATCCATGGGGTACTGTCCCTCTTTGTCCGGCCATTTTTTCCGCAGTGTTTCAAGCTCTTTCTCATACTCGGATACATCCGGCAGGGTCTCGTTCGTATCCAGGTACAGCGCGGTGGTGACCGACTTGGTCTCGCACATATCCTCGAACACGATCTCTTCCCTGGAGAACAGCTTCTTGAACACGTAGGGGATCTGGAACTGGGTGCCGGTGGCGTTCCATTCGCCGGGGTGTTTCCGAATATCACCGGGCACATAGCCGTAAGCCAGCTGGCATTTCTCCGCCGTGGCGTACTTGGCGATGTAAACGGCGTTGTTCACCAGGCACATCCGGTCGTAGGTAGCCTCGTGCTCAAAGGTATAGCCGTACTTCTCACCGTACTTCATCACAAAGTCGATGATGGCCGGCGTTGCGTCCGGGATTTTGATGGAGTCCGTCTTGATGTGGGCAACAGTAAAGCCCCGTTTCTGGACCTCGTGCTTGAGGTTGACCATAAACAGGGCTCCGCGCTTGGCGACGATATTGTCTTTGTTCCGGTTGTCCCGGAAGGGATTCTCGAAGTTGGCCGAGGTCAGGCCATAGACCGAGTTGATGGCGATTTTCAGTGCCTGGGCCAGAGCGTCTGCCGAACCCTCATCCGTCAGATACTTGGCCAGTGCGCCGTTCAGCATCTTCCGGGCCTTCTCAAAGTTCTTGTGTTTGATCTCCACACGGGCGTCCTTGATCTCCTGGAACCGCTTGGTGTACTCGGGGCCGAACAGCTCCTCCGCGATGATGCTGGAGGGGTGCATGGAGGCAATGTCCAGCAGGGCGATGTCGCCGTACATACCCGGCTCGGCATAGACGTAGCCGCCCTCGCCAACCTCCTCACCGCGATAGAGGGACTTCCCGCCCTCGAATTTGTATCCGGGGAAGATGGGGCGTCCCTTTTTGTCAAAGGCGGTGAACTCGTCGAACTCGGGTTCTCCCATGGTAAAGGGCAGGTCCCGGTTTGGATCATGGATCTGCGTCGTGTCGCCCATGTTTCGATAATTAAACCGGTCCTGGGGGCGCTTGTTGCCGCCAAATATAATTCTGGTGGTGAGGGAGTTGGTGGTGTCATTCACCGTCATCCCGGCCACGTCCGCCAGGATCTCCCGGGCCACAAAGTCGGCTTTCCGGGCATTAAAGACGGCCTCGGTAGCAATGACATCGTTGTCGCAGTATTCCGCGACCTTCTGCCACATCTCCTCCGGAACCGGCCGGTCCCAGGGAAGACCCAGCTCCTGGTGATGAAGACCCAGCTCGATCTCCCATTTCTTCAGGCTCTGCTTGACCGAGCAGAAGTCATACACGTCCGTATAAGAGACGTTGTAGGCCTCCCCAAAGAAGCAGTTGGCGCTTCGGGCCTTCTTCTCGCTGTTGATGATCTTCTGGGACAGGTTGTAGAGCTGCTCGTTGGTGTAACCCATCAGCCGGGCGTACAAAATATGATTGTCGTACCGGCGGCAGTTGAACCCCACCAAACGGAACTTCATCAGCTCCTCGATCTCCGTGGGCTTGGGGTTGATCATCCGGACCACGGTTTGACCGGGGCCTTCGATCTTCCAGTTCACCAGGAACAGATTGGGGAATACCTCTACATCATAAAAGACCAGCTTGGCCTCGTCGTTTTTCACCCCCTGCCCGTCCTCGGCGGATTTGAAGGGCATCTTATTCACCAGCTTGATGCAGTATTCCGCCTGGTTGGTGCTGTTGGCGGCGAAGGCCAGGACCGCGTTGCGCATATCGGTGACGTCGTAGGGCATACCGCTCTCATAGGCGTCCGTCAGAATCTTGTGGATAAAGTCGATAGAGGGCTTAGTAGCCGGATGGATTTCCTTATTGAGGTTTCGCTTGATCTGAACTCTAAGCCCTTTTTCGCTTTGAATGACTTTGGAATTTACCACATTGTTTTCTCCTTTCAACGGTAATCCAGAGCTTATCGTAGCGATAGGCAGGTTGTTGCATTTGGAGAGCTTGCGGCGCAGGGAGCTGTTGCCGGTAAAGACCTTGACCTCGATGTGGTCGTCGTAAATCCGGCTGAGCCGCGCCGGGTCTCCGGAATAAATATAATGCAGGTGGATGCCGCAGCCACTCTTGCTTACCTCCGCATAAGTGGCCGGCCACTTGCTCGCCTCGGCCAGATTCCGCTCAAAGGACTTCTGGCCCTGCTCGTCCGGAATATCAAAGTCGATGACGATGTGGTTTTCCGGGAGCTTGACGTAGTGCAGCTTGCTGGTGTCCAGGGCGGACAGCTTTGTCCGGACACGCTCCCATTTGTTACGGGGCGTGCCTTCTCCGCCTGCATACTGGGCGGGGCAGTCGGCGCAGTCCTTGTCAAACGCCGAAGCCTGCCCCTCCACAAAGTCGATGGTGGGGTGAGGGGGCGACACCGGCTTGTCCTCCGGCGCCTGTTCCTCAAATTTTTCCGTCCGAAACCCGCTGTAATAGTTCCGAACGCGGGACCCGTCCCCCATGCTGAACCGCTCCTCGTAACACCGGAAGTAGTTCTTCAGCTCCTCCTTAAATATCATGCGGGAGACGGGGTAGGGCACCTTGGCGTCCTCGCAGTAGACCTTATACATCTCCCAGGCCGACTTCAGGGACACGCCATCGTCCCGTTTGAACACATGATAGGAGTCCACGATGAAGTTATAAAAGTCATTGGAGGCCCCCATCATGGCGATGGGAATATAATCGTTGTAGTAGTCCGGGTCCTCCAGATAGACCTCCTGACAGTGATAGGCAATGCCGCCCAGCTCGAAGGGGATTTGCCGGGTCAGCCTCCGGTACTCGTCCGGCGGAACCTTGTCCCCGGTGGGCGTCACGTCGATCAGCCTTCGGATGACGCCGGATTTCGCGTCCGTAATCTTGACCGGCTTGTTGGTTCCCATGATGAGGAAGCTCTTAAAGCGGTTGGAGTAGGCGGAGCGGAACTTTTCGTTGACAGTCATCATCTCGTGGGACACCAGCGAATTGATGCGGGTGTTGTCCTCGATGCGGGAGAGGTCGCCGTCATGCTGAATGGCCACCAGCGGATTGGCGCGGAAGGCCTCCAGAGCAAAGGCGTTGCTGGAGGAGCCCAGGTCCTTGGCGCTGAAGCTGGTGTGGTATCCCTCGAAGAGCTGCATGATCACATTGATGATGGTGCTCTTTCCGGTGCCCACCGCTCCGTAGAAGACCAGAAACTTTTGCAGCTTCTTGGACTCCCCGGTAACGATAGCCCCGATGCACCACTCGATCTTGTGCCGCTCCTCGGGAGAATATAATGTGGAGACCAGACGCTCCCACGCCGGAGTCTCCCCCGGCTCCAGGGGGTAGGGGAGGGACTTGCTGGCGTAGTCGCGCTTGGTCACTTTCGTGTTGGAGAATATCAGCTTTTCATCGAGCATATGGAACTGGTCTTTCATCTGCTTCTGGCAATACTTGTGCCAGGTGTCGATCATGCCAGTTTCCGCGTCCCACATATGGAGGACGCGAATGTTGCCGTCAAAGCGCGTGCGGTTTTCTTCTGCGTATCGGTCCAGCTCACGGTCGATCAAGTCGACCGCGTCCTGTTCATCAGTCGACCACATACCCCGTTCGTCAATCCAGATTGCATAGAAGTCGCCGCCTCTGATCATGAGGTCGCTACTTTTCTTGATGATAAACTTGGGATAGATCTCGATGATGCCGCGTTTCCCGCTGCGCGTTGAAATCATCAAGAAGTCCAGCATCGGGTCACTTACTCTCCTTTATCATACTCCAGCTTTTTCACACGGACCGAAAGCTGGTAGACCTGTTCCTCCCGCTTCCGGTTCTCCGCCGCCAGGGCGTAAACGCCCACAACTGCGGCAACGGCGAGCACGGTCAACATGCTGCTTTTACGGCTCAGCTTGGCCACCCGCTTCTCAAAGGCCTGGAAGTTGTGGTTTACCAGGGCCGTCAAGTCCTCCAGCGTGCAGATATCCACGAATTTTCCCTTTTTACTCATGCTAAATGCCTCCCTCCCTGATGATTTCGCGCAGGTAATAGTTCATCTGATACCAGATTTCCGTGTTCCGCATGTCGCGGCCGTTGTCCACGGTAAAGAGCCCGCCTTCGCCGTTGCGTCCGTACCCGCGTTCCAGGAACCGCTCCAGCGTCTGATCAACAAAATATCGGTCAAACTTCCGGTCGTCCATGGAGCCGAGCCCCAGGCTCACCAGCATACTCCAGAACCACTGCCCCGTCCGGTCTCCGGCGTCGGGGTCGTCCATGATGTGCTCCTCGCAGCGGATGGCGAGGGCGATCATCATTTCCAGAATGCTGCACGGGCGGTCGTCCAGGCAGGACGCGACCATGGCGTCAGAATATAATTGCTCGCGACCGAACCGATATCTAAGGTCGATGCCGTCTTCGGCCCGGTTGCCGTCCATCGGAATCGTATAGGTGAATTCCGTATCGTAAAGCCGCGCAAACAGCTTACGATAGGACTTGTTAGAATATCGGTCGTCGACCACGAGCTGATACATCCAGTCAAAATACTGGTCAATCAGTTCATCCCGGGTCAAGCGTCAGACCTCCCTTTCAAATTTTCGGAGGAAGGGTGGATCGGAACTCCGCGTAGCTGCGCAGGTCCCGCAGGATCTCGTAGTCGCACCGCTTGGGGTCGCTCCGGACAAAGACGGAATCCTCCTCGTACTCCCCGAAGTGGTTCAGAGCGTCCCCAACAATATCCTTCGGCTCGTCGATGATGACCCCGTTCTCATCGGAAAGGATGCCGTCGTCAAAATAGGTCAGGCTGATCTGGGTGTAGCCATCCATCTCCCCAAATTCCCCCGGGGAGATGACATAGGGGGCCTCCACCTCATGCTCCGGCTTCGGGGGCACCGAGGTGCGGGAATATCCAACCCGGCTGACCATCTTGGCGTAGTCGTTGATGTCGCCCTTCTCCTGGTTCTTGTTGGCCGCCAAAACCGTTTTGGGCGCCTCCTCCGGCTCGTCCTCTTTGGCCAGATGCTCCTTCAGAGCGGCGATCTCCTCCTTCAGCTGCTGCTCCCTGGCATAAAAGGCCTGCTTGGCGGAGTCAATCTCCTGCTCGGAAAGCTCGTCGTACCGCGTCTTGGCGACATACCATGCGGAAACGCCCCCCAGTGCGGCGCCTGCGAGAAAGGCCAGCGCTGTGCCAAGTTTACTCATTGTAGTCCTCCTCTTCGTCTTTAGTGCTCATGACGGTAATGGCAAGGCCCCCGAACAGCAGCGCTGCGCTGATCAGGAGCCCGCCGGTGATGTGGCGTTTTCTTCTGGTGTTGACCGCGTAGTCCAGCATGGACACCAGATTTGCAAATCCCTCCATACCGCTTACCTCCTGGACAAAATGGTGACGCCGCCGACCAGGCAGAGTCCCGATACGGTGGCCAGGGCGTAGGACAGCAGGGCTTTGATGCAGGTTTTCATAATGCGCGCCTCCTTTACTCATAACTGGAAAAATAATGCGCCCCCACCTGGAACAGGGGGACGCCGTAGGAATGATAGTGGCCAGTCCGGAAGAAGACCACCTCGCTGTTCGTGCGGTTCTCCAGCTCCTCCCGGACCAGCTGAACCAGCTCTTCCTTCACATAGCAGCGCTCGATACGCTCTCCATACATGCCGGCAAACTGGTTCTTCTGATAAATCACGTCGTGGACATTGCCGGGAAACCGGGGGTCGTCCACCCGGTTCAAAATGGTGTCGATAACCAGCCGCTGGCCCTCCTCCGGCTCGCCTTCCGCCTCCGCCATCACGCAGAGGGCGATCAGGTCGATCTCCTCCTGGGTCAGCGTGACGGCGTTGGGCTCTTCCATCGGTTCCTCCGGCTGGACGACAGGGGCCTTGGAGACCACAGGCTGAGGAATATCAGCCCGTTTCTCCGTCAGGTTGACCTGTTCCGCAACCGCATGGACCGGGGTGGCAACCGGCTCCAAAGCGGCGGCAGGCTCATACTCCACACAGAAGGACGCTCCGGTGAGCATTACGGCTGCAAGCAGCAGGGTCGCCAAAAATTTCTTCATGGCTCAGCCCTCACAGCGTCTGGTGGGTGGCCAGCGCGTCGGTGATGTCGCCCACCACGTTGAAGTCCAGGATAAAGGACCGCTCGTAGCCGTTCACGAAGTCCACCGCCTTCTCGCGGCACACCTCGAACATGCCGAAGTCCACAAAGTTGTCCCCCATGGGCTCTCTGGGGTCATAGATCCAGCCCACCACGGCGCCGGCCTTGGTCAGGCGGAAGCCCAGCATCTCATAGACCTCGTTGAGGAACAGGTGGCCGCGGGACTTGAGCCGGTCGTTGGCCTGGGCCTGAAGGGCCAGCAGGTAAAATTTGTTCTGCTCGGCATCCTTCATGTAGGCGGGGTGGCCCTCGTCAAAGATACGGGCATAGGGGCTGTACTTGGAGGGGTCCCAGCCCTCGGCGGCTACGTCCACCGTCTCCTTGACCTTCTTCTCCTTACCATTCTCGTCCACCACCGTGGTCTCGATCTCCTTGGCCTTGATATTGTAGCGCAGCTCCTTCTCCACCTGCTCGCCGAACCGCTCCAGCACACGGCCGCGGTAATCCTTAAAGTGTTTGTCCAGGGTGGCATAGGCCGCCGCCAGCGCCATGTTGCGCTTTCTCATGAGCTTGTGGCTGGTGAGGATGCAGGTGATGGACGCCGCGCCCAGCAGAACGGCGGGGGCATACAGCCTGATGTACTGGAAGCCGGTGTGGGCGTAGACCTGCATACGGTCGCCGCGGGCGTCCTCCTTGGTGTAGGTCTCTCCGGCCTGGGTAACGCCGGAATCCTCGGCGCTCTGAATCCGTTCGACGTCGTCCTGGGTCTTCTCTGCCACCTTGAGGGCCTTGGGAGTGGCTTGGCAGGCCATGACGGCGCTCACCACCACGCCGACCACGCCGGCGGCAACCAGGATTTCAGGGCTCTTCTTCTGAAGCCGGAACCCCACCTTGTTGAAGGTCAGGCTCACAGATTTCATGATTTCATTGGTTTTCATCGTCAAATATCCTCCTTAGAAAATGATCTCGCAATAGATTTATAGATTTTCCCCACGTTCTGGAGATTTCCGTTGAACTCCTCCAGCAGGTCGTCCAGCTTGTCGTCGAATTTCTCGGCGATCTGCTCCTTGGCCTTCTGCACGACCTCCTTCTTGAGCTTGCTCTCGTCGATCCGGGCGACGTTCTTGGCGATCTGGTCTGCCACACCGTCCGAAATCGCGTCATACTGGGCCTTTACCGCCGTGCCCACCCGGCTCTCGATCTCCCGCTTCGCGTCGGCCACGACCTCCTCCGTGGCCCGCTTGACCGCAGAATAGGACTCCCGCTCTACGGCCTTCTGAACCGCCTGGTCGATGACCTTTGCGGGAATATCGATTTCGGTGTTGTTGGCCAGGTTGTCGATGCTGGTGTCCAGCCGGTCGCACATCACCTTCATTTTGGAGTGGACGCCGATGGCGTAGCCCACGCCCACAAGCCCCAAAATGCAGATGCCGACGCCTACAAATGAATCCGCGTTAATCCGCATGGCGCTCCTCCTCATGCTCTCTCATGTACTCGTAATACTCGGTGTCCGTGGCGAACAGCATCCACCGGCCGCATACCAGACCCTTGTAGCCGCTGGAGGTCAAATATCCATACATGGCTGTGGCCTCCTTTTAGTTGATCTGAACCGTCCTCGGAAGCTGCAAGGTGTAGCCTTCCCGGGTCCGGATGACCTTTGCCGACTGAATATCCGTCCAGCCATAGCGGTTGGCCGTGTAATTGCGGCAGGTGATGCCCGCCAGGTCGTAGAGGTCGGCCACTGACGCGATGCCGTAGTTGGCGATGGCCGATTCCAGCTGATCCAGCACCAGCTCGGCGTCCCCGCGGGTCTCAAATATAATGTCGTCATATTCAAAGCCCGCGGCAGCTCTGGGCCGTCCGTACTCTCTGCGGTCATCCCGCCTGTCGTCCCAGTAGGTGAGCCGGGAGCGTCCGTCCCGCTTGCTCCTGCTTCCGCCGATGCGCCCGGAGTCGCCGAAGAGCACAATGCTGATCACGTCGGCGATGGCGTTCTTGATGCCGGGGATAATCACGTCCATCATGATATAGGACTTGACGTTCTCCCCGTCCTCCGGGACAAAGATGTTGACGAATTTCCGGGCCTCACTCTTCTTCCGGGTCTTGGCCGCTCCGGTCACCACCTTTTCCAGCTTCTTTTCCGCTTTTCCCGGTGCGGTAGAATCCGTTCTCTCCCTTGCGCTGTGGGAGTTGTTGGGATACTCTGCCATTACGGTTCCTCCTTGTAAGTGATGGGCTTGGGCTGGGGGAGTGTGATGATATAGCCGTCGTCCGTCTGGACGATCTCCGCCCCGTCCACGGAGGTCCAGCCAATTCTTGTCATCTCGTATTTGAAATCGTGGGTGCTGGCCAGCTCATACAAATCCGCCGCCGTTGCGTTGCCGTAGGTGCTGATGAGGGTCTTGAGCCCGTCCAGCACCTGCTCGGCGTCCTCCCCGGTCCCAAAGATGGGCTCTTCGTACTTCACACGGTCGTACCTGTTTTCCACGGCATACCGGATCGCTCTCCGTGTCGCCAGGCTCCCCAGCGCCATACCGCCCAATAACAACAGGGTGTTCTTCAAAATACCTCTCATGATGCAATTTTCTCCTTTCAAAAGCAAAAAAGGGAAAGCACCTGAAACAGGTACTCTCCCCCGGCGAACCTCTCTTCTGCTTACTTTTCAGAGTTCCCCTCGTCGGAATCCTCCGCAGTCTCTTCGACATCGGTGTACTCGACGTCTACCGCGTCGGTCCCGGCCTTTCTGGCAGCCTTCCGCTCGGCCAGCTTGGCGCCCGCAAACCCCCAGAGCTTCTTCGCCCCGCCAATCACGGCGTAAGCCAGGAAGCCTCCGACGATTCCTGCGACCAGCGCGCCAGCGTTTCCGCTGTCAACGGCCTCATCGACCTCCACGCTCTCGTCCATAACCTCGTTCTCCATCACTCTTGTGTTCATCTCTTCCATGTCAAGTTCCTCCTTGTAAAGTTAGGTTCATTGGATGGTTCTCCATAATAGGAGATGCAATTTCTGCGGATGTCACCAGCCCAGATAGACCGGCGGGACCCGGTGCCCCAGCACCAGATAAGGGACGCCGTCCACCAGCTGGGAGCTGAAGTCCAGCTCGATGTAGCCCTTGTCGATGTCCCACCCCATGGTCTCTCCGATAGAGTCGTCGCAGGGCTCCAGGCCAATCTCCATCAGAAACTCATTGACGGTGATCTTCACCTCGTCCCGCATCCGCTTGTTCAGCGTGTTTTCCGCCCGGCGGAGGCTCTCGATGTCCGACTTGAAGCAGGTGTTGGTCAGCGGGTCGAAGCAGGGGGTCTCGCCCCGTCCGGTGGAAATGAATTCCCGCTCTTTGACATTGGCCTTCTCCAGCTTGTCCTTGGCCACCGCGTCCCGGATGGCCTGCTCCTTCTTCACGCCGACCACCTCAACCGCCTTGTCCCGGTACTCCTTCAACGCGGTCTCCGAAATGGTGTAGGCTGTGACCAGGGCCGCGTTGCGCCGTGCGCTGATGGAACTGGCCCCGATGATGCAGGCCGCGGAGCATACGCCGGTGACGACCGGGGGAATATAACATTTCCAGGTGGTCTTGACGATCTCGCCGGTGGTCAGGCGCTTTCCGTCCCGGATTTCCTTTTCGTCCACCATCCGCAGGGCCTTGGGGGTGGCCTTGACCGCCATCACAGCGGCGGCGGTCATCCCGGCGATGCCGATGCCCGTCAAAATCTCCGGGCTGTGCTTTTTCACGGTTTTCTGCAACGCTTTCAGGGCGTTTGAAATTGCTTGTTTGTTCAATACGCCATCTCCTCTCATAAATATCAATGTTTTCATCGCTCCAGCTTCTCGATCTCATCGAGGAATCCCCTCACGGTTTCGGCCGCGATCCGAAAGATCCGGTGCTGCTGGTCCGTGACGCAGGTCTCGGCGTATAGCCCCAGCTTCGCGGCGAAACGCTCTACCGTCTCAGAGGCCAGTGTCCACGGGTGGTCCCAGACCTGTTGCAGCAGCTCCTCCACCGCCCAGCGGGAAAAGCTGACTTCCTCCGCCTCGTGCCTGGGCCAGTCGGACCTTGGCGGCTCCTCAAAGCCGTTCAGGACCTCCATGAGAAAGAGGATCGCCTGTTCGTTCATGGACAGCGGCTCCTGCAAAAGCAAAGAGCCCCGGTCAGGGCTCCTCGCTTTCCTTTTCTCCATGTTCACGGGCGGCCAGTGCTTCATTTATTTTCTCCTCGATAATCGCGTCCTGCTCCCTTCCGTCAGCCCAGGCGGACAGCAGTGTGCCGATCCCGCCCAGGGCCATACCTACAAAGGGCAATACCTTAAATATCGTTTTCGAGTCCATAAAGTCAAACCTCCTGTTAAATATAGATTCTCCATAATAGGAGATGCAATTTCTGCGGAGCCCTCAGAGCTCCATGTCCTCGTATTCACGCTCGCTTACCGGCGGGAAGGGTGCGTCGATGATGTAGCACTCCACCTCGCCGTTGAGCCCGTCG
This sequence comes from Muriventricola aceti, assembly GCF_025567565.1. Lineage (NCBI taxonomy): Bacteria > Bacillati > Bacillota > Clostridia > Eubacteriales > Oscillospiraceae > Muriventricola > Muriventricola aceti. Next base: position 117,270 of record NZ_JAOQKF010000008.1, read on the forward strand.
TCTACCACGGTCTTTTGGTGGTCGAAGTCCACCCAGTAGAGCCCGTCCGAAACCATCCAGCCCACCTCGTCCCCGCCGGGTACCGGCTCGATGCCCAGGAACTCGTAAAACTGGTTCAGGGTAATGAATCCTCCGCCCAGGGCAAAGTTCCGGTTGAGGTGGTATTCGGCCTGGAGCACCTGGCTGATGGTGGCCTGAAAATACCGCTCCGAGATGGCGTCGTAGAATAGCCGCTCTTCCTCGCCGGCGTCCTCAAAGTCCAGAGAGGACGACCCGATCAGGGTGCCCGCGTAGATGGGCTGCTTTTTGCTCTTTTCGGCAGCCAAGGCTTCCATGATCCTCCGGTGGGCGTCTACGCCGTGGAGCTCCTTGACCTTGCGCTGGTAATCGTTGTAGGACCGGCTGACCAGGGCGTAGGCGCTGACCAGAGCCGCCTGCTGACGCCGGTTGAGGGCATTTGCTCCGAAAATACACCCGATTACAGCGATTCCCGTGGCCGCCGCCGGTACATAGCATTGCCAGCAGGCTCCTATCGTCTCCATTCGGGTCAAATTTCCGCCATTTTCCGCCTTTTTGACCGCTTTTGCCGCCTCAATGCGCTTGAGGGCCTTGGGTGTGGCCCTGACCGCCAGAGCCGCCGTGGCCACCACCCCCGCCGCGCTGACAACGGTCAATATCGTCGGCGCCGCCTTTTTGACCGCTTTCCCGGCTCCGTGGAGCAGGGTCGTTTTTGCGTTCACGTCCGTATCCTCCTTAAATATAATCAAAGATGTGGTGCTTCCGGCAGATCTCGCAGAATTCCTCCTGCAAAGCCCGGCGCACCTCCACAACAACCGGGACTGCGGGCGGCTCCGGCGTCTGAATGGAATGACCCAGCTCCTGTTCCACGAAATCCACTACCTTTCCGGCCGTACCCTCCAGAACATAGCCGGTATAAGCGGTAATGACAAGCTTTTCCCGCTCTGTCAGCTTGGGCTTGCGGCGGAACCGGCGGTATTCCTTGAGAAGCTCCTGAATACCGAAGTCCTCGGCGGCCTTCTTCCAGTCCAAATGGCGTTTGTCCGCGTCGAGCACCACCATGCCATACTTGATGGACCGCACCAGCTCCTCCACGCTGGCTCCGTACCAGCACATGTCGCCGATCAGATTGGTGGTCTTGCCCAGCTCGATCTTGTGCTGGTTGGGGTGCTTGAAGACCGGCATTACCTGGCCGGGAATGGCGTACTGGCTCTTGTAGTCAAACTTCTGGAGCTCCTCAAAAGCCTCGTCGGTCAGGAAGGGGCGGATGCCGCGCTCGCTCAGAATATCAAGATAGGTCTTAACCATGATGTTTTCTCCTTTCGAGTGTTAAATCTGAATCACTGCGTCGGGATTGAGGACCACAATGGAGTCACAGTCCCACCCATACAAAGCGAGATATAAATCATCGGCCCGCTGGTCTTGGTATTCCTCCCCATACCAGCAGAGTTCAACAGCGTCAATTCCTCGCCGCAGACATTCCACAAAGTCAATTTCCTCCCACATGCCGGGCGGAACGTCTCTCACCATCGGAAGCTGTCGCAGATCGTTCAAATTATGAATGACCGCTACTTTTTCCGGATTTCGCATGATAAACTGAAATGAGGGTTCTGCGGCGCAATCCCGAAAGGAATTCTCCTCGCACCATTTGGCCCAGCCGTAGGACGCACGTTTTCTCGATGCCCATAGACCTCCGTAGGGCTTTGCCCAGGAGTATTTCGTGTTTGCCACCGGAAACCCATGGCTCGGGTCGAAGGCGTCCGCGCCATAATGAATGTAAACTTCTCCAGTCATTGTTTCTCCTTTTCCGTTTAGTCAAAATATAATCCGTCCAGGATGGACTGGGCCGCGTCCCTGGAGATAGAAAAGACGAACCGTGGGTCGTCCTCTTTTGCCGTGGCAGACATCCTCCCCACAAATCTCGCTACTACGGCGGTGGGAGAGTCTCCTTCATGCCTGCCAATCTCCTGGAGCAGCTGTTGCAGGGTAAATTTCTGAATGCTGAGCTCCTCGAAATACTGGTCGTTGGGCGGAGCAAGCTGCATGTTGTGCTCGATGTCACCGATAAGGTCCTGGATGAAATCTCCCATGACCGCGTCGGGATATCCAATTTCCGCTTTCATGGCGTCAGGGCTCGTAGGGGACCTGCTCCACGTCCCCGCCAGGAACAGTCACCGACCGCATCAGCCGCCCGGTCACCTCGTCAAAGTAGATGGTGTCCGCCATGTAGTCCCAGTCCTCGAACTGCTCCGAGATATTTTTGCCACGGGACCGCCGCAGGGCAATCAACTCCTCGGCAATGACCCGCCGCCACGCCCTGGCAACCGGCTTCCGACTCTGGGCGAGGACGTTGTAGAGTCCGCTCTCGGTGAGGAACGTCACCCGCCGGTGTTGACCCGCCACTTCCGATGACAGCACCAGCCTCTCGTCCTCTTCGCAAAGGTTGGTCAGGTTCCAAATATTGTTCGGCCCATAGTCCATCAGCTCAGCGACGTCCCCCGCCTTGAACAGGGGCTCGTCCAAATCCCGATACACCGGGAGGGTACAGGTCTTGAACTTGATCTCGCCCACAATTTTAACTTCCATGCTCATTTTCTCCTTTCAAATATTGCTCCGTTTGTATTCTTTTGCCCGGTCCCGCAGCTGTTGGAACAGAATATCCGTGAGACCCATCGCAAATTCATTGATTTCCGCCTGCTCCCCGTCTGGCAGAGAGGCAATGCTCGACACGTTATAGGTGGCGAATATGGCCCGCTTTACAATATCCCAGCCCGTCTCTCCGGAAATCCGGTTTGGAAACACAAAGGCGCGGTCCTTGGGATGATGATACGAGCGGTTGAACTCCCTTGCCAATTTGAAAAAGTGCTGATGCGCCGGCCGCAGGAAATCCCTCTGTTTGCACTTTTTGCAGTCCGGACCGGCGTCCGTAAATCCGTTCAGTTCGTATCCGCACGACCGAACCAGCTTCGCAATGTCGTCCAGGGTCTTTTCCCCAGCGCCCCTCGCCTTTGCAATGTCGTCGCGGGTCAAATTCAAAATATCCCCTAACGTGCGAAGACCGAGACGATGCGCCAGAACATTGTAAGCGCGTACTGAGAACACATCGTCTTCGAGGTGCTCGCTCCAAAGAACTTCAAGCTCCGTGTCCAGCGGCCGTTTCTCCATGGTAAACTCCTTTCCAAACTTGTTTTTTTCTCCATGCAAAAGCGAAAGAGAAAGTGCCGGACTCGAACCGGCGGCCTCAGACATTTCAGCCTGCGCTCTACCACTGAGCTAACTTCCTCTCCATAATAGGAATTGCAAAATCTGCGAAAACCGAAGAGAGGCAGGTGGGTTTCCGTCTTGCGTTGCCTACTACCACCCTCGCTTCGTAGCTCGCTGTATGCCTCTCCACAATAGAACCTGCGGAATCTGCGGAAGAAAGACAAAAGCCCCTGTTATGGGGCCTCTGCCTCAGAGTCCGACGCTCTTCAATAATTTGTCAAGCTCTTCCTTCGTGAGCTCCAGATCGACGTCCAGATGTACGTGTGTCTTTTCATCAACCACCGTTGTCCGCAGCCGGTTGAGCCGAATATCCATATCGTAGCCCAGCTTCTTACGTACAACGGTCCTTGCGATTTTTGATACAAGTCCTGTTGTAAATTTCGATTCCAGTCTCATTTCGTCCATGCTCCTTTACCTCCTTTTGCGAGCATCGTTCTCCGTAATAGGAGCTGCGAAATAAGCGCAAATATAAAAGGAAAAGCCCTTGTCCGGGCCGTTTCCTTTAATAAATCCAGTTTTCTTTTGCAAAGAACAGCGGAACTGCAATCATCCCGATAAATACCAGCGCCGTGGCGTCCTGCTCCAGGAATGTCGGAACACTCCCGCAGAGCATCAGCCCCACAGCGTACAGCTTGTTCTTGAATGTTTTCATAAACCGCAACCCCTTTCAAAATCAGTTGGTTTCTCATAAAGGAGGTTGTCAAATCGGCGTATGGTCGAAGACCGTCTCCCAGGGCTGCTTGGGTAGGGGCTTCATCTTCAGCGCCCACATGATCTGCCGGATGGTCACGGTGGGGTAGAGGCCGTCCGTACCCGTCCCGGCCCGGCGGTCAAAGAACGCCCGAAACCGGGGGTGCAGATATAATGGGTCCGTCAGCCACTCGTCTACCTCGGCCCAGAAGGTGTGCTTCGTCTCCGGGTCGTACCGCTGCTGAATCACCGCCAGGCCCCGTTCGCCGACAAGGAACAGGGTGCAGTGGTTATAGACCGGATGGTCGCAGCAGTAGCGCTGTCCGTACATGGAAAGATAAATGGGCGGCTTCTCGTAGTGATAGCGCATGTCTGCCTCCAAATATAAAAGAGGAAAAGCCCCTGTTACAGGGCTCCTCCTCTACGTTGGTCATGCTTAGTCGTCGAACATTCTGCACGACGGCTTGCAGTAGGGGTATGGGCCTCCGCACGCTCTGCACCCGGCGGGCGGCATGTCGTTCCGGAAGACCAGGTAGTCATCGCCTCTTTCATCCTGTACGAGCTCCATCGGATCTCCACTCTCATACTCGTACTCCATCTCGTCAATCTCCCATCCGCAGGACGGGCAGGCGTAAATATCACAACCTCCTCTTGGGTCTTCTCTCCGGTCCATCACCGCCCCGCACCGGTTACAGATCGCGAACCCCCGGTTCAGGTAGTCCATCAGTTCGTCTCCTGCCGGCCGAATGACCTTTTTACCCTTCTTACGCATTTGCATTACCTCCTAAGTCGTCCGGGCCTTGCGGCTCCGGCTGATATTGAGGTAAAGAGCGCTCTCTCCTCATAAAACGCCTTGTAAATTTGGCGAGGACTATGGTAAAATGGAGACATCCTTTATGTATGGAGGGGCGAATATGGCTGTTTGTATAGAATGCGGCAAAGAGTTTGATGTTGCCGCCGTGAGACGAAAGCTCAGTCGAGAATATTATAAGGGTGTTTACGACGATCAATACCCAGACGCCAATGTTTGCTATGATTGCGCTCTTCCCGACATCAGCGCCAGTTGGGGGACAGGAGAAGACCAAATCAAAGACATGGGCTCCGGTTGGGACCCGGATTAAAAAAGCAAGAGCCCTTGTCTGGGGCCCTGCTTTTTGGGGTTCACCCGTTTCTTGCCTGTCTCTTTTGGTCAATGATTTTGAAGTTCCTAATCCACTTTTCCATCAGCGCGACAGGCCGCCTCACAACCGCCGCAATCTCCTCTGCGTTTTTCCCTTCGTCGTATAAGCGGCGTGCTCGGCCAATGTCGACCCTCAGAATGAATTGGCGCTTTTCTTCTTCCGTCCATTTCATAAACAGATACCTCCTTGAAAATATCGGGTGTTCTCCATAAAACGCCCCGAATAACTCGCGGATAAAACGAAGAGACTGTGCTGTCTGCACGGCCTCTTCATTTTCTTTTCGAGCCTGTTCGTTACTTTGTCGGCCGAAAACGGCTGAACAGATTCCTGAACGTGGTGGATGAGTAAACCCCGGACTCCTCAAACTTGAATCCCCGTCTCATCCAGATGCCGTAGAACATCAGCGGCAACACCAGTTCCGCGCCGGCCACCGCAATGCGCACATACCGGTCGATCTTCTGCTCCCGAAGCTGACGGTTCTGAAGCTCCTCCTCGCGGGCGCGGTCGGCATCTTTGCAGGCAAGCTCCTCCCTGCGCTGTCTGCCGTCCATCTCCCGCCGCTCGGACTTCTCATCCACGTCGGCCTGGGCCCTGATCTCCTCGATACGCAGCTTGTGCAGCGCCGCCAGATCCCGGATCGCTTTCGCTCTCTCCTCGTTTCCGGACGGAAGGGTCCGCAGATTCGCGAGCTCCGTCTCGATCACATCATCCAACAACGTTTTAATCTCTGCCATATGCTTTTTCTCCTTTCAAAAATCAGAATTGGCTCCATAATAGCCGATGTTATTCGTGCGTACCCGGCGTTCGATGTCTCTTGCGGCCGCAGGGCTGTGGTGCTATACTCATAAAAAGAACTATTATTCTTCGGAAAGGATGGCTTATACCCATGACGATTTATGCTACGCAAGAGAGACCTGGCCGTGTCACGCATAGTTATTATTGGAATGAGTATCGCCTGGAAGATGGCCAAATTGTCCTTTACAGATGTGGACGGAAAAGGATTTTCGATGGTCGGGAAAACGAATGGGTCCATTCCGAACGGCGAAAGACCTCCTGGACCATTGACGATCCTGATTTGCCGGATTGGTTGCACAAGTATATATCGAAATGAAAAGAAAGGGGCGCCCGTTATCGGACGATTCCCTTCTTTTTCGCGTATTTTAACAATTCATCGTCATCTCTGAGAAGGTCGTCGCCCATATCGACCCCTTTCCAAATCATACGGTCTCCCAGTTCCGTCAAGCAGGAGCCGATATCGACCAGCCACTGTGTCATCCAGAGTTTCAATTTCTTCATTACAATACACCTCCATAAAGGCCCGTGTCATTCGTGCGGCAGGAAGTCCTTTACCTTGACCCGGAAGACCACCCGTTTCTTCCGCATAACGGTTCGTATATCCGTATCCAGCTCAAGATATAAATGAGGGCCTTCGTCCGCGAAATCGGAATGGTCCACCCGCAGGTCGCCGACCGGACGATCCTGGAACAGACGCATACCGATCAAAATTCCGATGCAAAGCGCCGCAATCGCCGCAATAATCTCCAAATTCAATTCCTCCTTTGACGCTGTTTTCTCAAATTTTTCACCCGGGAATTTTTCAGGATATCACTCTAACACGCTTTCCGGCCGGCTGCGTATGGAAAATAGAAAGCAAAGGGCCTGCTCAGCCCTTGCTCCTGGATTTGAGTTTCCATTTCAGCTGTTCCAGCTTTGTGGAAGCCGCGTTCCTAACCTCCGGAATGGACGCCAATGCGACCGCCATCGTAACGGCGGGCACGATCACCTGCCCGATCCAAAGCCTCAGCTCCCGGCTTGCCTCGATTTGCTTGTAAGTCATAATGGTATCACCTCCATAATAGCCGCTGCCGTTTCTGCGAAATACAAAAAGGAAAGAGCCCGCGTTTCCGCAGGCCCAATCCTTACTCTTCGTATTCTTCTAATGCTTTTTCCAATTCGATGATGTGCGCTATCCGAAGTATGATTTCATCTAATTCGTCCTCAAGCGCAAAACTGTTTTCCCATAAGTCTTCAAATCCACCCGGGTCCTTGTCATTTTCCCGAATGAATCGGACTAACTGTTTCACAGCATTGAACTTATTGTCCGCCACCTTTTCCAAAATCGTTTTCTTCATGGCATTTCACCTCCATAAAGGAGCCTGCCTATTCCGCGGACTTGTCCTCGTACACAACCCGTTTCCTTAGGGCACTCCATGGAACATACCGCTCCTTCCGGCAGACCGGGCACCAGAACCGGCTTGTCTTTCCGCCGATGTCCACCAGATCGCCGCAGTCGGCCTCCAGCCTGCTCCCGCAGTTCGGGCAGTTGAACCGGTAGCATTGCCGGACAGCCACGTCCACAACCCGCAACCTCAATCCCTCCTCTTGCTCAGCAGCCAGAAGAACCGTCTGTACGCGGCGTAATAGACGTCCCGGCAGCAGGGAATATCATACTTCATCTTCAGCGCGTCATAGGACAGCTCCTCGGTCACGCCCCGCAACAGATAGGGGTAGAGGTCGGGCTCCGCCTCGATGGCCGCCTGCTCCACCATCTCCATGCGCTCCCCGAAGAATATCCGGGACTGGGCGCACCGCTCCGTGGGGTCACCCTTCACCTGCCCGCAGCTCACAAAGACCTGGAGGTCGGCCGGCCGCCTGCTCAGCCCATCCAGGGCCAGTCGGGCCTTCTTCCAAATGGGGTATTGCAGGCAGAAATGCTTCAGCTCGTAGTAGCGGTGCTTGCCGATCCAGTAGGGGTTCTTCTGCGAAAGCTCCGGGCGCATGTCATTTCTCATCGTCGTTCTCCTCTCCAGAAATATCCGGTTTCCTCGTACAATCGCTTTGGCGAGATGTAAAAATTGATCCGGCCGTACCGGGAATCCATCTCCTCAATGCTGGCCACCAGATTGCCGTTCCGGGTCGCCTTGCCGATGGGCAGCCAGCCGGAGATAATTCCGGCCCTCACCCAGGACGCGTCTTTTCCATAAACACGGGCCACCACCGCCACAGGGACGGAGCCCGGATGGAACTCTTGTTCATTCATCGGCGTCTGCCTCCTTTCAACGGCTATTCTAAGGGCGCAGCCCCGTTTTCGTAAAAACAACCTCGGTGGAAAGAAAAAGAAAAGGAGCCGCCTGTTGCAGCGGCTCCCGCCCTTTAGAAACGATTCCTTTTCCGGGCCCAATGGTTGAACGTCTTTCCAACCGTCTTCCGAATCCCGATCCACCAGGCCGGCTCAAACATGGCAATGATATACACCGCGCTGAAAATCGCGCCGATGACTGTCACAATGCCGCTGAGTTTGAGATATCCGCCCCAGGTGACCGGCTTCTCTGTCCATTTCTGCTTGTTCATCCTTGATTACCTCCTAAAAAGTTTTGTCTCCATAAAGGAGACGGCCTTTTGTGCGGATGAAAAAAAGGAAGAGCCGCTGCGTCAGCGGCCCCTCTTTGCCTTCTTGAAGTCGACGAATATGATTTTGTCTGACTTCGGGTGTGTCAGTTTGAGCTGTACCATTTGAAACTTCCTGTTCAGAACCTTCGTCCATAGTGCCGCGCCTGCCGTGGATACCGCGCCCACAACCGCGAATGTTCCGATCGCGCTAAGAATTTTCCTGGTGTTCATAACCTTCACCTCCATAAAGGCCCCTGTTGAATCGGCGCGAAAAAAGAAAAGGAAACGACTTCAGGGTCGGCCCAACGAAAACCGTTGCCCGGTGGGTGCCATCTTTGATTAAGTTATTACTTGGCGGCACGCCTTCGTGTCTCACCGCTGGATTTCCACCAGCATCTATCCGTTTCCTTTCCATAATAGGAATTGCAAAATCTGCGGGGCCTGTTTTCTAACTTAGGTTAAATCGGGCTAATCTAAATTAGAAATATAACCGCCGGAGACAAAAGAAAGAGCCGCCGCGAGAGCGGCTCAATCTGTTTTGGCCTGTTCAATGGTCCTGTTCCAGCATATCAGCGACCTTTTCCGTCATGCTTTCGTATTCGTCCGGAAACGTCTCGCACATCCAGCGTTGGCAGCCGCGCACACCTCTGCCGTACAAAAACTTGCCCCACAGAAATGCTCCGGCTACAATGGCCAGTGTGCCCAAGCCTACCCGTCCGAAGTCTTTTGCCATGACTTTGGTGTTGAGTGCTTTGATTTTGTCCATTGAAATCACCTCCATAAAGGGCTGTGCAATTCCTGCGTCCGAAAAAGAAAAGAGCCGCCTGTTACGGCGGCTCGATCCTTTGTCAAACATCCCTGCTCAGGAATATCTCATTTCCACGACGCCATACCTTGACCGGACGCTTCGACCGCTTGATGGCCGCGGCCATACAAGACCGGCAGACCGCCGGGGATTTATAATCGGTCTCGCTAAATTCCACCTTTACGATTTTAGCGTCGCCGTTCGTAAACTCCTCGATCAGCTCTTGCAGCTTGTGATAGCCGTTCATCTTTGGTATCTGGTCCACAGGTGTCAGTTTCATGCTCATTTACTCCTTTCGCTTATGGATTTCTCCATAATAGGAGCTGTGCTTTCTGCGAAAGCCACCGGAGCATGGTCATCTCGCAGGGGTAATCCTCGAACCCCAGTGTCTCGCAGGTGATAAGCCCCTCCAGTACGCCGAATATCACTTCGGCCTCGTACTGCTTGTAGGGGAAGAACAGACCGCCCAGTTCCCGGTGGATTGCCCCGCAGCCGGAGCACCGCAGGCGGCGCATGGGAACTCTGGAGGTTTGCCGCCCTTTCGTCCGTACCAGTCTGGGCACGCTGTCGTAGTATTTCAACCGTCCGCCGCACCGGGGACAGGCGGAGCACTCGTTCATCACCATATCCAGCCCTCAAATCTTAATCAAAAATATTGTGTAGGAATATGCTTGACAATTCGTACACTTATCATATATGATTAGAGCGGGCGGCGCAAGGGGCAAAAAGAAAAGGAGCCGCTGATTAAGCGACCCCAATTCCTATTTAGTTCTTTTGCTTGTGTGCTCTGATGATTGCCCTTGTGATCTGAACGCCAGCAATAATCGCCGCGCCAATCATCATACCATGGATCACATTTTTGGCGCCTTGTCTCATTCCTTCGTTATAAAATGCTGTCAAAGCCGCTCCATGCTTATCCAAAAGCAAATTAAGCTCGTCGATTTGTGCATTCGTCATGTATTTCATATAGAACACCTCCATAAAACCCACTGTAAATCTTGCGAAAGGAGACACCCAATGAAGAAACACGTGAACCCAGCCAAGCATTTGCATGAAGTCTATACTATGCAGGGCGGCGTAAAAGAGTACAACAAAAATCAGCGAGCCTGGGGTGCGCTACTATTTGCGGGCAGCGTTTTTCTACTCCATGCGGTAGGCGGCCGTATCGTTGACAAAATCGAACGCCGAGAAATTAAAGCCTTGAAAAAGAGGGATGACCTATGCTGACCCAATGCCCAGAGTGCGAATTGCCAGTGAGCGATAAGGCAAATGCCTGTCCTCATTGCGGATATCCTCTGAAACCTTCTGAAAAAATAAAAAGACCTCGCAAATCCAACAAGCGACGGCGATTGCCGAATGGCTTTGGTCAGATCAGTGAGATCAAAAATCGTAATTTGAGAAATCCATTCCGAGCCATGGTAACTGTGGGGAAAACTTCTGATGGCAGACCCATTTGCAAACCGCTCAAGCCGGAATCATACTTCGCCACCTATAACGATGCCTATGCCGCTCTGGTGGAATATAACAAGAATCCATATGACCTTGGAACAGCCATCACCATGCAGGAGCTCTATGACAAGTGGCTTCCAGAATACGAAAAGACCGTCAAGAGTACAAAGGCGGTGACCAGTGCCTGGCCTTACTGTTCGGCAGTTTACAAGATGCGAGTTATGGACATTCGAGCCCGTCATGTAAAAGGCTGCATGGAAGAGGGCGTGGCCACTGTTCGAGGCAGAGAGCAGCATCCAACAGCCACCATGAAGAACCAAATCAAATCCATGTTTAACATGATGCTGGACTATGCGTTGGAATATGAGTTAGTGGATCGAAACTATTCCAGAACCTTCAACCTCACGGAAGAAACCGTCAAAGAGATCCAGAAAGTAAAGAAGGGGCATATCGCTTTTACAGATGATGAAATGGAATTGCTCTGGAATAATATCGATGAGAAACATGGTATCGACATCCTGCTTATCCAGTGCTACTCCGGCTGGCGCCCTCAGGAACTGGAACTACTGGAACTAAAGGATGTGGATTTAGAGAGCTGGACATTTCAAGGCGGCATGAAGACGGATGCCGGTGAGAATCGTGTTGTCCCCATTCATTCCCGTATTCAGGACCTGGTACTCAAAAAATATCGAGAAGCAGAAGCAATCGGAAGCCCGTATCTGCTTAACTGGGCAGACCCCAACAACCGAAACAAGAAGAACTTTGAGTTGACCTATGCTCGGTATCAGAAAGCCTTCGAGCGTATCCGTGATGAATTGAAACTAAACCCCGAGCACCGTCCTCACGATGGTCGCACCCACTTTGTGACCATGGCAAAACGCTATGGGGTGGACGAGTATGCCATCAAATATATGGTAGGTCACAAGATCTCCGACATCACAGAAAAGGTCTACACGCGCCGCGAGTTTACTTGGCTTCGAGAGGAGATTGAGAAAATAAAATAGACCTTGCCAAGCTCGCTTTCAGTGTAGGAGTATAGGTGTAGAAATAAAATCAACCACATCAAGAAGTGTAGGAATATGGTTGTATGAATGGTACAGAAATAATATACGAATTACCTACACTTACCCGCTTTTAACTACTCTTATCTGTTCTGAAAACCATTGGTATTACAGCAGTTAACAGCACTTAGAAGCAGGTAAAAGTGTAGTTAGTTTCTATAATTATTAACTTTCCGGATACACCAGCTCAAATTAGCTAAAGGTTAAAAAATAATGAAAGTAACATTACGCTTATGGAAAAAATTTATTTGGGGTTTGTATCTATTTGATATTCTTGTTACATTACTCATCCCACTATTTCCGTCATCTGTTGTGTTGAGGGTCATTGTGTGTAGCTTATGGGTGGTGTCGGCGATATTGATAGTGTTCAGACCCTGCCCGGAATGCAGGAAAATGCTTGCTTATTTCAATCAGGAGCGGTGCCAGAATTGTGGAGAAAAAGTGGATCGTGATAAGGAGATCTTCCGTATCCCCACTTGGAAAGAACAGAAGGAGGGCTATCGGGCAAAATTTGAAGCCTGGAAGAAAGAGGTCATGAAAAAAAGGCCATAAAACCAGAGAAACGCCCCCGGCGGAGCAGTTCGCCGGGGGCGCTTTTTTGATATGTATCCTATGTTCTGAAGGAGGGGAGAACGGGAGGGGCAGCGGCCTTTGGGTTAGTCAGTGGACCGGGCCCCCGGCCAGGAGGTCTCCTCGATTTGGGTGACTGTGCCGTCCACCACCGTGAGGGTATATCCATAGGCCAAATCGTCCCCCTCCAGCTCTGCCCAGGCCTGGGCGGCCTCCGCTGACACCGGCAGGGTATATTGAGTGTGGTCGCTGTCAGCGCCCTGTCTGCTCTGCGGGTCGATGGTTACACTATCCCCGCCGTCGTAGAAAAAGATGCTGCCCGGCTCCACAGGAATGGAGGAGAGAAGGGCGGCCCCCGGCCCCGGAAGCTCTATCCGGCCGCACCAGCCAGTAAAGTTCAGGCCGGCCCCGTCCAAAGCCAAATGGGCGCTGTCAGAGAGCTGGACCCGGACCGCCCGCCCCGCTCCGTCCAGCACCACCTCGCCGGGGACGCCGGCCTGGGACATGCCAACGGTGTGCTGAATGGTAACGGGGTTGAGGGAGTAGGCATCCCCCTCCCAAGTGTGGAGCAGAGATGCCCCCTCCGCCAGCTCCGCTGTGCGCTCACGGGACAGGAGATCTCCGGAAAATACCTCATCCCACAGGGCGTCGGGGTCGGACAGCTGCTCCCGGGTCAGGGGGACATAGGCGACTGTGCCCGCCTCCGGGTCCAGGGCGGTGATCCAGGCTCCGTCCCCCTCCGGCCTATCTGCCTCGGCCTGGCAGCCAACCAGGCTGCCTGCCAGCACAGCGGCGGCCATTGCCGCCGCCATCGCCGCCCGGCCCCGGCGCTTGGGGGAGCTGTCCATGATGGCCCGGAAGCGGGCAAAGACCTCCCTCTTGTCCCCGGAAAAGCCGGTGGTCAGCCGGGACAGGCCATGCTCCCCGGCGGTCATCTGGTCCAGAAGGGTCCGGCCATAGGCCCGTCGGCCTGCCTCGTCCCGGGCCTTCAGCAGCTCGTAGTCACAGCACAGCTCCACGTCCTGCTGTGCCCGGCGGGCCATGAGCCACACCAGAGGGTTGAACCAGTGAAGACTTCGGACCAGAGAAATCAGAAGCAGATAGCCGGTGTCCCGGTGCTTCAGATGGGTCAGCTCGTGAGCCAGGGCGGTCCCCAGACTGCCGCCGGTCTGGCCCTGGGGCAGCAGAATGACCGGGTGGAGAAATCCCATGAGCAGCGGAGTGTGGACCAGGGTGCAGCGGTACAGCTCCACCGGACGGTCACAGCCCACCACCCTCCTCTGCTCCGCCAGGGCCGATAGGTCCTCCTCCCCGGCGGGGACGCTCTGCCGGAGAGCCCGGCGGCGGAACAGCCCATAGCGGACCAGCCCCCCGAAAAAGAGGGCGGCGGCGGTCAGCCAGTAAACAAGATAGGCCATTCCAGTCCAGTGTACGGTGTAGGTGGTGGCGCCGTCTATGGTGACCGTGCGCAGGTAGTCGTTGTCCCGGATCAGCACATCCCGGCCCGCGGCATCCTCATAGTGGACACTGTGTCGGAACCAGATATTTTCTCCACCAATGGTCGCCATAGCTCCGCCGCCCCCGCCGCTCCCGGCCTCCACGATCCGCTCGTGGTCCCGCAAATAGCCGTTCACCCGGTCGTAAGCCCCCTCCACCACCGCCTGGGGGGTGGCCACATCAACGAGGGAGGGTACCCAGACGGCCAGAAAGGACCGGGCGGGCAGGTACAGGAACATGACCACCATCAGCCAGGTCCACACCTGCCGCCACCAGGTTGGGGCAAACCGCCCCTCCAGCCGCCGGCGCAGGAACAGAAGCAGGGCGATCAGGGCCCCAAAGCCCAGGCTGGTGGCCAGAAGATGGGTCAGATTTTCTGCCATATCAGCGACCTCCTTTTTCCAGCAGCGCCTCCAGCGCGGCCACGTCCTCCTGGGTCAGCTTGGCGTCGGGCAGCAGGGCGGCCACCAGACTGGGCAGCGAGCCGCCGTGGAGCCGGTCCAGAAAGGAGCGGCTCTCGGCCTTCAGATAGTCCTTTTGGGCGACCAGCGGGGTATACAGGTTCGCTCTGCCGGCCTTCTCCCCTCGGACGAAGCCCCGTTCCTCCAACCGGGAGAGCAGCTTGAGCAGGGTGGGGGCTTTCCAGTCCCGCTCCAGCCGGGCGGCGATGTCCGCCGTGTGGGCAGGATAGGTGTCCAGAGCCCACAGGGCCTGCATTACCTCCAGCTCCGCGTCAGGAAGTCGGATCAGCGAGTCGGTCATATCGATACCTCCTTATTAGACGTTTGTCTATCTATATTTTACAACTGTCTAATTGGAATGTCAAGAAAAACTGGGGCCCAGCGGGCCCCAGCTTTCAATGAATATCAGCCGACCGAGACATAGTCCTTGGATATGTAGCCGATTTTGCCTCCGCCGTAGTCAAATTTGCACCAGCCGTTGGTTTCCTCCAAGACGGTGATCTTGGCGCCGTTGGAAGCACTGGCCACCACGTCGTACTCCTTGCCTGGGCCGGAGCGGATATTCAAACCGTTCTCAGCGTTTACAATGGTGGCGGGCGTGTTAGGGGCGATGGTGCCGGTAGTTCCAGTGTTCCCACCGGTGGAGCCAGTATTTCCACTCTGGCCGCCGGTGCTGCCGCTGGAGGAGGCGCCAGAACCCCTGCAGTAAACAGTACACTGGGCGGTCTTGTCTCCGGCGGTGGCGGTGACCGTGACCTTGACCAGATCACCGGTGGTATTCACATTGGTGATCATACCGTCCTGGGTGACGGTCAGGGCCGACTCATCGCTGCTGGACCAGGCAACTGTGGCGTCGGCGGGGTCCACCTTGACCACAAATTCAAATGTTTCATTGGCCTGGAGGGTGATGTCGGACTTATTCAGCGTCAGGCTGGACACAGCCACAGGTTCGGGGTCGGGCTGGGGATCCGGCTGCTCTGACTGGTCTCCGCCACTCTGGCTGGAATTGGGGGAGCTGCCGTCAGGGGAGCTTGTAGAGGTGGAGCCGCCGATGGAGGTGCTCTGGCTGGTACCCGCCGAGGAGGAGCCACCGTCCTTGTCCTGGGTAAACAGGGGGAGCAGTTTGGTAAAGACGATAAACAGCGCGGCGATGATCAAGACCAGAGAGATGACCAGAGCTACCACCTGGACCGGATTCACCGGTCCTCCGTAGCCGCCGCCTCGGGTATTGGCCACACGCCGTCCACTGCCTCCGCCCCGTCCAGGGCGCTCGTCACAGAAGGGACAGCGTTTATAAGTAGTTGCGTAGTACTCGCCGCATTTGTCACAGCGTATCACATCGTTGCGCCGGGGAGCATTCTGGGTGCCGGCTCCGCCGCGGCGGGAGGGGGCCTGTTTTTCTGCCATGATCGAGTTCCTCCACAAGCTAGGATATCCTTGCGTCAACAAGGGGATATAGTCCATTGTACAAGGATTTTATAGTGTCGTCAACGAAAAATGTCGAAATAACAAAATGTTCATAATCTTATGTCGGAATTTCGTGAGAAGGAGAGAAAGGGAGGCGTGTATCCTTGACCGCCGCCCCCCTTTCTTTTATAATAAAAGGAACAAAGCCCCCGTGCCGCTGGCGCGGGAAGAGAGGGGTGCGCGATGAAGGGGACTATGACCGCCGGCGAGGTGCATAAGCAGTACAACGAGATCGTCACCGCCTTCCGCAAATTGATTCCGGACCCAGCTCTGCGCCTGACGTTCAGCCGTCAGGTGGACGGCTATATGCGCCAATATGCCCTGGGGGTGTGGCAGGCGGACAACGCCAGCGCCATCACTCCCCGACATGTGGAATTTTATAATGCGGTCTATTCTGCCGGGAATCCGGTGCCCTCCGCCCTGTACTGGGAGGTGGCCACAGGGGTGGCCGGCTTTGACCTGTTTCAGCCCCCCGCCTTTTTCCAGGACCTGCTCCGGTACGACCGGATGAAGGGAACCACTCTGGCCCGGCGATTTGCTGACCAGCTTACCCTGGTCCTACTCCTGCTGGCCGCTGTGGACGATGTGGTGAGCGAGAGCGAGGCGGGGTTTGTCAACTCCTGTAACGACACTCTCCTCCACCTGTGCGACCAGGAGGGGCTGCGTGCTGACCGTCCCCCCTTGAAGGCGGACGACTTCATCGCCCGGCGGCCTGTCCCGCCTCCGTCCCCTGCCCAGCCGCAGAGGGAGGAGCCTGCGGAAAAGAAAGAGGAAGGGCCTGCCGCTGAACGTCCCAAGTTGGAGGAGCTGCTGGCCGAGCTGGACGGGCTATGCGGCCTGGACAAGGTGAAGTCCGATGTGAAGAGCCTCATCAATCTGGTGAAGGTGCGCAGGCTTCGGGAGGAGGCGGGCCTGCCCGTCCCGCCCATGTCCCTCCACCTGGTATTCATGGGAAATCCGGGGACTGGCAAGACCACGGTAGCCCGGCTGCTGGCCAAGATATACCAGGCGATAGGGGTGCTGTCCACCGGGCAGATGGTGGAGGTGGACCGGTCCGGACTGGTGGCCGGTTTTGTGGGCCAGACTGCCCTGAAAACCCAGGAGGCGGTACAGAAGGCGGTGGGCGGCGTGCTGTTTATCGATGAGGCCTACGCCCTGGCCAGCTCGGACAGCGCCAACGACTTCGGACATGAGGCCATCGAGGTGCTGCTGAAAAACATGGAGGACCACCGAAAGGACCTGATCGTCATCGTGGCCGGTTACACGGACCGGATGGAGCGATTTATCCACGCCAATCCGGGGCTGGAGTCCCGATTCAACAAGTATTTCTTCTTTGAGGACTACGACGCCGCCCAGCTTATGGATATTTTCGTGTCCATGTGCCGTAAGAACGGCTATGCCCTGTCCGGAGAGGGGGAGGGGCTGGCCCGAAGGGAACTGGAGGAGCTGTACCGGAACCGGGACGAGAACTTTGGCAACGCCAGAGAGGTACGCAACCTCTTTGAGAAGGCGGTGGCTCGTCAGGCGGACCGGGTGGCCCAGCTGGACGGCCCCACCAGGGAGCAGCTGATGGAGCTGCTGCCCCAGGATATCAAGCCGTAAGAACTGCTCTCCCCTGAAAGACAGAGGGAAAGAGCGCAACATAAGGAGGAAAAATTATGCTCATAGAGTTTGAAAAGCTGCAGGAGAACCTGGTCCCCAAGCCTCGAGGCGGGGAGGGGGAGATGTACACCCGGACCTTCCAGGACGAAAATAACAAGATCATGCAGATCCGCCTGACCCCCGGCAGCCACCTGGGGATGCACACCCATGAGGTGGACAGCGAGGCGTTCTATATCCTGTCCGGGACCGGAAAGGTACTGTGTGACGGAGTGGACGAGCCGCTGGCTCCCGGCAGCTTTCATTACTGCCCCAAGGGCCATGGCCACCGCCTGATGAATGACGGCACCGAGGACCTGGTCCTGGTGGCCATCATTCCCAACCACGGCGCATGAGAATCGCCTTTTACACCCTTGGATGCAAGGTCAACCAGTACGAGACACAGGCCCTGGAGCAGATCGTGACTGCCCGTGGCCATCTTCTGGTGCCCTTTGAGGGAGAGGCAGACGCCTACATCATCAACACCTGCACGGTCACCGCAGTAAGTGACAAGAAGTCCAGACAGGTGATCCGCCGGGCCAGAAAGCGCGCCCCGGACGCCGTCATTGCCGTGTGCGGCTGCTATCCCCAGACGCATCCGGCGGAGCTGGAGGGGCTGTCCATTGACCTGGTGTCCGGCACCGGGGACCGGGCCGGCTTCGTGGACCTGCTGGAGCGGACCTGGCGGGAGCGCCAGCCCATCACCGCCCTGGACGACGCGCTGAAAAGGCGGGCCTTTGAGGTCCTGCCCGCCGGCGGGCTGGAGGGCCGCACCAGGGCCATGCTGAAGGTGGAGGACGGCTGCGTCAACTTCTGTACTTACTGTATCATCCCATACGCCAGAGGCCCAATCCGGTCCCTGCCTTTGGAAAAAGCGAAGGAACAGGCCGCCCAACTGGCGGCGGAGGGCTACCAGGAACTGGTCCTCACCGGCATCGAAATTTCCTCATGGGGACAGGAGCGAAAGGACGGCACTGCTCTCATCGACCTGGTCGAAGGGGTGTGTCAGGCGGTCCCCGGCTGCCGGGTCCGGCTGGGCTCTCTGGAGCCCCGGACTGTCACCAGAGAGTTCTGTACCAGGGCGGCCCGGCTGGACAACCTGTGTCCCCACTTCCACCTGTCCATGCAGAGCGGCTGTGACGCCACCCTGAAGCGGATGAACCGGAAATATGACACAGAGCGGTTTTATGAGAGCGTGGCCCTGCTGCGGGACCACTTCGAGGACCCGGCCATCACTACGGATATGATCGTGGGCTTTCCGGGGGAGACGGAGGCGGAATTTGGGCAGACAATGGACTTTATCCAGCGGTGCGCATTTTCCGCCATGCACATTTTCCCCTACTCCAGGCGGCCGGGCACTCCGGCGGCCCAGATGGCGGGCCAGGTGCCTAAGGCCATCAAGGAGGAGCGGGCTCGGCGGGGAGCGGCCGTGGCCGCCCAGATGGAGCGGGAATACCTGGAGCGGTTTGTGGGGCGGACCCTGCCTGTCCTCTTTGAGGAGGAGCGGGACGGCCTGTGGCGGGGCCACACCACCCGGTATACAGAGGTTGCCCTCCAAAGCGGGGAGAACCTGCACAATCAGATCAGACAGGTAACTTTCACCGCTGTGGAGGGCAGCGTCCTGCTGGGGCGGGAGGCGGATTGAAAAAAATGTGGCTCTCGAAGGCCGCCGGTGTTATAATAGGAGCCGCTGCTGGGCGATAATGTTTAGGGCATCACGCTGCCCGTTGAGAGGAGCGCTTCACAAATGAGCGAAGAGATGAACTTTACCCCCAATCCGGGGAAAAACCTGATCCGCGCGGTGGATGGGGTGGACTATATGCGTATCCCGGTCAAGACACACTTGATCACAAAGGATGACGATATGGCGGACGTGGTGAAAAAATATCCTCAGGATCTGATGAGGGAGGGAGATATTCTCTTCATTTCGGAGAAGGCAGTGGCCTGTACCCAGTGCCGTGCCATCCCCATGGAGGATATTAAGCCCCGTAAGCTGGCCGTCACCTTGAGCCGCTATGTCACTAAGACCCCGGCGGGCATTGGCCTGGGGATTCCGGAGACTATGGAGATGGCCCTTCAGGAGTGCGGTACCTTGCGCATCCTCTTCGCCGCCTTCTGCTCGGTCATCGGCAAGCTGCTGGGAAAGAAGGGGTGGTTCTACATTGTGGCCGGACCGAAAGCCAGAGGCATCGACGGCCCTACGGAGGGCACCATTCCGCCCTATGACCACTATGTGGTCCTCACTCCGGCCGACCCCATGGGGACGGCCAAGAGTCTGGCGAAGGCCCTTGGACACCCGGTGGCCATCGTGGACATCAACGACCTGGGGGCCAATATTTTAGGCTTCTCGGAAAAACAGCCCTCTATGGACCAGATCGCCAAGATCCTGGGGGATAACCCCCTGGGCCAGGGAGAGGAATGTACGCCCATGGGCATCATCCGCCGGGCATAACAGGAAAACAAAAGCCTCCGGCCCGTTAGCAAGGGGCCGGAGGCTTTTTCATGCCTGATCCTCCATACGGGGGTCGGGCAGATCCACATAGATGGGGCTGTGGCCGGTGGACTCCACAAATCTCAGCAGATCCTCCCGCTTCAACTGGAGGGTAGAGGTGGAGCGGCCAGGGTGGCCACTGATGAATTCGTCGGCCAGCAGATCCCGGTCAATGACCAACTGGACCTGATGTTGGGCGTCAAAGAGCAGCTCCAGAGCGGATACGGAGCCGGGAACGGTCTGAAGGAAGTCTCGCATATGGCCGTCATCGGCGAAGGACAACCGGGCGCACCCCAGTTGGGCGGACAGGAATTTGGTTTTAAAGGGCTTGTCGCCCGGCATCATCAACAGATAGAACTCCGTCTGCTGGCGGTTGCAGAGAAACAGATTTTTGCAGATCTTAGAGCCCAGGACCGCCTCTACCTCCTGGCAGAACTCAATGGTGTCGGCGTGGTCATGGTCAACCCGGACAAAGGGAATGGACAGCTCCTCCAGCCGGTCATAGATGGCAAATTCCTGGGGGATGCGGTCGTCAGTGGGGCGGGTGGTATAGCGGTTTTTATCTATGTACATATCGGTCCCTCGTAATTTAGATGGTAGTGGAACGTGAAAAGAGAGCGCCTGCCCCTCCGTGGGGCGGGCGCTGTCCGCTTTAAAACTGGAATATAGCGCCGATCACGGCGGCAGCGGCGATAAAGACAATGGGATGGAGCTTCTTCAGCTTCTTGGTCTGCATACACAGGAAGATAGCTACGGCCAGGGCGATAGAGGGCCAGTGGAGGGCAAAGGTGTGCTCCGCGGTGCCGCCCACCAGCAGGAATACCGAAACAGCCACGCTCAACCCAGCGGAGGCAATCAGCCCGGTAGAGGCGGGGCGCAGGCCGTAAAAGACGGCGTCCACCGCCTTGGACTGGCGGAATTTCTGGAGGAAGCCGGCGATGATGATGATAACTACGATGGAGGGGAAGATGAGCCCCAGAGTGGCAACCACAGCGCCGGGTAGACCGAAGATCTCAAAGCCCACATAGGTGGCCATGTTGACGCCCATGGGACCGGGGGTGGACTCGGACACGGCGATCATGGTGGTCAGCTCCACGTCGGTGAACCAGCCAGTGCGGGTCCCCATGTCCTGGAGGAAGGGGATGGTGGCCAGTCCACCGCCCACGGCAAAGAGGCCCACCTTGGCAAATTCAAAAAACAGGCGCAGTAAGATCATTGGTCAGCCCCTCCCTTCTTCATACCGGCTATCATACGGGCCACATAGCCAACCACGCCGGAGCACACAATAAGAATGACGGGGGACAGGTCCACAAAGAAGGCCAGCAGCAGGACAGCCAGGAAAATACATACAGACAGGGCGTCCTTCAAGTTGGACTTGCCCAGCTTGACCACACTGGCGGCAATCAGGGCCACCACAGCGGCGTTGATGCCCGCCAACGCATGCTGGACCACAGGGATATCCGCAAAGTTGGACAGGAAGGCGGCGATCAAGGTGATGATGACAAGGGAGGGAAAGACCAGGCCCAGGGTGGCCAGCACACCGCCAGGGATTCCCCTGTACTTGTATCCGATGAAAGTGGCGGTATTTACCGCGATAATACCGGGGGTGCACTGTCCCACGGCGAAGTAGTCGGTGAGCTCCTCCTCGGTGGCCCAGCCCTTTTTCTCCACCACCTCCCGCTGAAGGATGGGAAGCATGGCATAGCCGCCGCCAAAGGTGCATACCCCCACCTTGGCGAAGGTGACGAACAGATCGACCATAATATTCATGTAGCAGCTACCTCTCAGCGATCAATATTCAGATATAGAGCCCAGACAGGACGGCGGCCCCCGCCTTCAACGCGGCGTGTCGGTGGGGCGCGGGGTGCTCCTGGCTAGGCGGACAGGTCCTATACATTAAATCGGAAGAGGATGATATCGCCGTCCTGGACGACATACTCCTTGCCCTCAGAGCGGATCAGGCCCTTCTCCCTGGCGGCGGCCATGGTGCCACAGGCCATCAGGTCTTCGTAAGAGACCACTTCAGCCCGGATGAAACCCCGTTCAAAATCGGAGTGTATCTTGCCAGCGGCCTGGGGGGCCTTGGTCCCCTTCACGATGGTCCAGGCCCGGCACTCGTCCTCGCCGGAGGTCAAGTAGGAGATCAGGCCCAGCAGGGTGTAGCTGGCCTTCACCAGCCGGTCCAGGCCGGACTCGGCTACCCCCAGGTCGTCCAGAAACATCTTCTTCTCCTCGCCGTCCAGCTGGGCGATCTCCGCCTCCAGCTTGGCGCACACGGGGATGACCTGGGCCCCCTGAGCGGCGGCCCGCTCCTCCACCTGCTGGTAGTAGGGGACGGAGTGAGGATCTGAGAATCCCTCCTCGTCCAAATTGGCGGCGTAGATGACGGGCTTTAAGGACAGCAACTCACAGTCGGGATATTCGGCGGCGATATCCACCGCTTCATAGGAGCGGGCGGATTTGCCGTCGTTGAGCCAGTCCCGCAGGCCCTCAAAGTCGGCCGCTTCCTGAAGGAACTTCTTGTCCCCCTTGGCCATCTTTTTGGCCTTGTCAATGCGCCGCTCTACCATCTCCAAATCAGCCATTACCAGTTCCAGGTCGATGGTGTCCATGTCCCGGACGGGATCAGTGGATCCCTCCACATGGATGACGTTGTCGTCATCAAAGCACCGGACTACATGGACAATGGCGTCGGTCATGCGGATGTTGCCCAGGAATTTGTTGCCCAGGCCCTCTCCCTTGCTGGCTCCCTTCACCAGACCGGCGATGTCCACAAATTCGATGACCGCTGGTGTGGTCTTCTTGGGGTGGTACATCTCGGACAGCTTATCCAGCCGGTAGTCAGGGACAGCCACCATGCCCACGTTGGGGTCGATGGTGCAGAAGGGGTAGTTGGCGCTCTCGGCGCCAGCGTTGGTGATGGCGTTGAACAGGGTGCTCTTTCCAACGTTTGGAAGCCCCACGATGCCCAATTTCAAGGCGATCCCTCTTTCCAAATGGTATTTTTATGAATCAGCCCAAATATTATATCTGTTTTAATCCGGGGATGCAAGGGGTGACAGGCAGAAATCCGACGGGGAGGCTTGGATTTTCCCTGTGGAGTGGCCCAAAAGGCCGGTCCAGTGGATAAAAAAACGGGGCGATTTTTAGAGAAATATGGTATAATAATTCTATGAAAGAATTTAACCGCCTTGTCCCTTCCCCCACCGCCAGAAGCCAATTTCAGGCGGGAGCGTACCTGGGCGGTTTGAAACATGGAGTAGAGGAGGAAAAACGATGTACTACCGGACCGGCTATGATTCACCCGTCGGCCCTCTTATGCTGGCCAGCGATGGGACTAGTCTGACAGGCCTGTGGATGGAGGGCCAGAAATATTTTGGCGGCGCCATCCGGGAGGAACTGGTCCAAAGGGATGACCTGCCCGTCTTTGCTATGACCCGAACATGGCTGGAGCGGTACTTTGCAAGGGAGAGGCCTGACCCGTCGGAGCTCCCCTTGGCGCCGCGGGGCGGAGAGTTCCGCCAGGCGGTGTGGGAGCTGCTGTGCCAGATTCCATATGGAGAGCTGACGACCTATGGTCACCTGGCGAAAGAGATGGCGGCTCGCCTGGGCAGAGCCTCCATGTCGGCCCAGGCAGTGGGCGGCGCGGTGGGGCATAATCCCATCTCCATCATCATTCCCTGCCACCGGGTGGTGGGGAGCGACAGCAGCTTGACCGGCTATGCCGGAGGATTGGAAAAGAAAAGGTATCTCCTCTCTTTGGAGGGGATTGATGTGACAACACTCAGCACCCCTACACGGGGAACGGCGCTGTGAGGAGGGGGAGCATGGACTGGCCAGATAGAAAGACAAGGTGCCCGTGGGCTAACCCCAACAACCCCCGGTACCTCCAATACCACGATAAGGAGTGGGGGGTCCCCGTCCACGACGACCAAAAGCTCTTTGAAATGCTGATCCTGGAGAATTTTCAGGCTGGACTGTCCTGGGAGTGTGTCCTCAATAAGTGGGAGGCTTTTTCCAGGGCCTTTGACGGCTTCGACCTGGAGAAAGTGTGCTCCTATGGACCGGAGGAGCAGGCCCGCTTGAAAAGTGACCCAGGCATCATCCGCAACGGGAGGAAGATCGCTGCCGCCGTCCAGAACGCCCGGGTGTTCCGAGAGATTCAGAGGGAGTGGGGCAGCTTCGACCGCTATCTGTGGCACTGGACGGAGGGCCAGGTGGTCTGTGAGCAGGGGAAGGCCAGCTCCCCGCTGTCCGACCGGGTATCCAGGGATCTGAAAAAACGGGGAATGACTTTTGTGGGGACAGTCATCATCTACGCCTACCTCCAGGCCGTAGGGGTCGTTTGGTCCCATGAGGAGGGCTGCTTCCTGGAGAGCCGTCCCGGACCCGGCCTATGAGAGCCCGAGGATGGCCGTACCGGCTCTGTTAAAATTAAGAAAATGAAAATAAGGTGGATAATATGAAAGAGATGCGGAAAAGGCGGGCGGTAGCTACTGTATATACAGGGAGAAAGGATGTGAAAGATCGACTTTAAAGGAGGAATGATTTGAAATGGACCGAATCCCGGATCCCAATGTGTTGTTCCCCAATGCGTATGGGACTACCTGCTTTTTGAAAAATGTGATTACTGCCCCTAACATCTCTGTGGGGGATTATACTTACTACGACGACCCTGTGGACCCCACGTCCTTTGAGAAAAATAATGTCCTGTTCAACTGGCCGGAGTTTGGGGACAGGCTGATCATCGGTAGATTTTGCGCCATTGCCAGCGGCGTGCAGTTTATTATGGGCTCGGCCAATCACCGGATCAGTAGCGTCAGCACCTATCCCTTCCATGTCTTTGGGGGAGCTTGGGCAGAAAATACCCCGCCCCACCTGGAGAAACTGCCCTTCAAAGGGGACACGGTAGTGGGAAATGACGTTTGGATAGGGCGGAATAGCGTCATCCTGCCGGGGGTGAGCATTGGCGACGGGGCTATTATCGCTGCCTGCTCTGTGGTGGCGAAGGATGTACCGCCTTATACTGTCTATGGGGGGAACCCGGCCCGCTTTCTGAAGCGGCGCTTTGACGAGAGTTTGACTGAATTACTCCTCCGGTTCCGGTGGTGGGAACTGGAGGGAGAGGCGCTGGTATCTGTCTTGCCGCTGCTCTGCGACCCGGACCTAGAAAAGGTGCGCCAGAGCTTGGAACACTTGCTGGCGAAAGAATAGAGAGAAATCAGAAAGCCGCCTGTGCATTTCTGCACAGGCGGCCGTTTTTATGTCTCCCGACGGTACCTCTGGTATAACTGAGTATATTGTATCTAGTAGTAGCACACCGTCCTGTTATTCGCCAAGCTCCTCCGGCAAAGGCCGCCTCCGGTGCTCCACTGGTCCCCACTCCGGCAAGGGAAGGCGCTGCATGGCGCCGAAGGCGCGGGCTTTCAGCCCAGGGTAGCGTCCCTGAAGTTCGTAGATGAGCTCCTTGATCTCCTGCCGTTTGGTGTTCCCATTGGCTGGACAGGGATTTTTGACTACGGGCAATCCCAGCCTCTGAGCCGTGTGCTGAATCAGATTTTCGCCACAATAGAGGAGAGGGCGAATCTGGGTGATGCCGGTCCGATCTAAGAAGGTGACAGGCTGAAAACATGACAGCCGTCCCTCAAAGATCAAAGACATGAAAAAGGTCTCAATGGCGTCATCATAGTGGTGGCCCAGGGCTATTTTGGTGATGCCCCGGTCCAGAATGGCCTGGTGAAGAGCCCCACGGCGCATTTTCGCGCACATGGAGCAAGGGTTCTTCTCCCGGCGGATATCGAAAATGATGTGCTGGATCTCACTGCTCAGTATGGTGTAGGGAACACCTAGTTCCCCGCACAGACGGGTGATGGGGGAGAAGTCCATCCCGTCCCTCCCATCGGAATGACCCATATCCAAGGTAAAAGCCTCTACCGTGAAGGGGATAGGGTAAAACTCACGCAGCTTGGCCAGCGCCATCAACAGGACCAAGGAGTCCTTTCCGCCGGATACACCGACGGCTACCCGGTCGCCGGGCTGTATCATATGATAGTCCTCTACACACCGGCGAGTCAGGGATAGAATCTTGTTCATGGGGGATCTCCTCCATTTGAGTAAAACTGTTACAAAAACTGAAGTTTTGACTGAATAAAAACAAAAATTAAAAATGAGATATCAAGAGATATCGGAAGAATATAAGAGAAAATAAAAGATATCTAATCTTTTGCTAAAAAAACATGAAATATCAGTTGACACCCGCTTACTCCCGTACTATAATACAAAACGCTCCGCTTGTACAGAGTTGGGCAAAATGTTTTTATCATTGACCAAAATGGTTGAGATAAGTAGAGGAAAATGGAGGTTTCACCTATGTCCACTTTTATGGCAAACAAGGGGAACATCGTGCGTAGCTGGTACGTCCTGGACGCTGCTGGCAAGCCTCTGGGCAAGACAGCCGCTCTGGCCGCTGATCTGCTGCGCGGTAAGCGCAAGCCCGAGTTTACCCCCAACGCCGACTGCGGCGATTTCGTTATCGTCATCAATGCTGAGAAGGCTGTTCTGACCGGCAAGAAGCTGGACCAGAAGTATTACCGCTCCCACTCCGGCTGGGTGGGCGGCCTGAAGGAAGTCAAGTACCGCACCCTGATGCAGACTAAGCCCGAGCTGGCCATGAAGCTGGCCATCCGCGGGATGCTGCCCAAGAACATCATCGCCAAGGACTCCCTGACTCGCCTGCACATTTACCGCGGCGGCGAGCATGAGCACGCTGCCCAGAAGCCCCAGGTCTGGGACGCTGAGTAAGAGGAGGATTTAGATCATGTATAAGAGCAAGAAGCCTTATTTCTACGGCACCGGCCGCCGGAAGTCCTCCGTGGCCCGCGTGCACCTGTTCGAGAACGGCACCGGAGCCATCACCATCAATGGCCGTGACATCGACGACTACTTTGGTCTGGAGACCCTGAAGCTCATTGTCCGTCAGCCCCTGGTCACCACGGAGACTGTGGGTAAGGTGGACATCGTGGCCACCGTTACCGGCGGCGGCGTCACCGGCCAGGCCGGCGCTATCCGTCACGGTATTGCCCGCGCTCTGCTGCTGGTCAACGAGGAGTACCGCCCTGCTCTGAAGGCCGCCGGGTTCCTGACCCGCGACCCCAGAATGAAGGAGCGCAAGAAGTACGGCCTCAAAGCCGCCCGTCGCGCGCCTCAGTTCAGCAAACGTTAAAGCAAAGAAAAATATATCGAAGGTTCGGAAATTCAAAATTTCCGGACCTTTTTGTATTCCGAAAACCCCCGGCTATGCCGGGGAGTTCCGTAAAAGCTTTAGCGGAGAGCATGCAATAAAAACTCCCTTTGCTATATTTGAAGTGCGGTCTGGCAACTGCGCCAAAGAAGCAAAGGGAGGTCATCCAAAATGAATGACAGCAGTAGTTTATCACCTACAAGATGGAACTGTAAATATCACATAGCGTTTGCCCCCAAGTATCGTAGGAAGCTATTTTATCAGGAAAAGAAGCAAGAAATCGGGGAAATATTGAGAAGGTTATGCGAGTGGAAACAAGTTGAGATTATAGAAGCGGAAGTATGCCCAGATTACATCCATATGTTGGTAAGCATACCGCCAAAAATTAGTGTGTCTGGATTTGTGGGATTCCTAAGGGAAAAAGTACTCTGATAATTTATGAAAGGCATGCAAATCTGAAGTACAAATATGGGAATCGACAATTCTAGTGCAGAGGATATTATGTGGACACGGCCGGAAAAAACGCAAAAGCGATAGCAAAGTATATCAAACACCAGCTGGACGAAGATAAAATACAGGATTAAATTACAATGAAAGAATTTGTAGACCCTTTTAAGGGTAGCAAGTAACAAGCCCCTCGCAGCTGACAGACCGTACAAAGCGTCAGCAGGCGCTGCTAGTAACATAGGGCTTTGCCCGCATATGAAGAACCCCCGGCTATGCCGGGGGGGTTCCTATTTGTGTCAGTCCTCCCCCTCCAGAAAGTAGGAGGCCTCCATGTCGGCCACCGCCAAGGCAAAGGCCAGGGGATACTTCTGCAGGGCCTGGCCCACGGTGCGGTTATCCTCGGGCCCGGAAAAGCCCATGTGCCAGCGGATGGCCATAGCCTCCTCCCTGGTCAGACGGATGTAGCCGTTGGCGATGTATACGCTCTTCTCCCCGTGACCATAGGGCAGGGGGTCGTCAAAGGTGTAAGAGGGCACTTTCTCCCATTGACCGGTGGCGTCGTTCTTCACGTTGCGGAACCCCTTTTTATAGCACCCCACTTTGCACAGGTCGTGGAGCAGGGCCACAATAGCCACCGACTCCTCGCCGTACTCCAGGCCATAGAGCTCCTGGACCCGCTCACGCTGGAGATAGTCCACCAGACAGTGATATACGTTCAGGCTGTGCTCACACAGGCCGCCCTCATAGGCCCCGTGATACCGGGCGGAGGCGGGGGCCGTGAAGAAGTCGCTTTTATTTTCCAGAAAATCCAGCAGCTTGTCGGCCCCCTCCCGGGTGATGGTGGACTTGAAAATGTCGATAAATTCCTCTTTGCAGGACATGGTGTTCCTCCCTGATCTCAGCCACGCTGGAAGGCGGAGCTGGCATTTATTCTATTATATCATACAGGGGCTTGAAATGCCAGAATGGGCGGCGCCCCTAAATTTAATTTTATTTCAATGGAACAGGCGGAGCGGTTCTGCTATGATAGACCTACCATAAAACTTGATTGAGATTAGGAGGAGATGTGATGCGCCTGTGGAGAGGAATTTTAGCTGGGACACTGGCTTTGTGCCTGGCAGTCCCAGTCTGTGCCGCTCCGGTGGAGGACACTGTGGCCCAGCAGCGACAGGAGGACCTGGATTTCCTGTATGACACACTGAAACGGGGCCATCCGGACCTGTTTGCCAACACGCCGGAAGAGGAGTTCCTGGCTCGGAGGGGGGAGATAGAGAAGTCGCTGGCTTCGGCCAGCGACCAGACCTTTGCGCTGGATCTGCAAAGCCTGGTTGCTATGGTGGGAGATTCCCACACTACGATAGCTCTGGGCAGCCTGGCCCAGACCATGCGCTATTATCCCATAGCCCTCACTTGGAGGGATGGGAAGTGGTATCTGACTACAGCCCCCGCTGCAGGGAAGGATATGCTGGGGCGGCAGGTCACCGCGGTTAACGGCAGGACTATGGAGCGGGTCGTGGAGGCCTTTGGGGTGGTCCTCAGCGCGGACAACCAGGTAAAACTGCGGCGGCAGTACCGGCAGACCTGTAATGTGGCGGACTTCTACGAATATTTGGGCCTGGTGGAGAAGGGGGAGCCTTTGATCTTGACGATTACCGGCGGGGAGAGCCTGGAGATCGCTCCTGTGGCCGCGGAGGAGCTGGGCCGGACAGATCTTGTCCAGATGGGCGCTTCTTTGCCCCAGCCCGCGACGGCTGGCCGGGACCAGAATTATCTGGCCTTCCCACTGAATGACAGCGCCTATTATATCCAATATAACAGCTGCATGGAGGACCCGGACCTACCTATGGAGCGATTTTCCGGTCAGGTGCAGGCCGAGCTGGAGGCTGGGGATTATCGCCGCATCCTCCTCGATTTACGCAATAATGGAGGCGGCTCCGACGGGGTCATCTGGCCTCTCCTGGAGGTGCTCCGCCAGGAGATGGACAGGGGAACCGAGGTGGTAGGTCTGATCGGGGAGACCACTTTTTCGTCCGCTATCATCAATGCCGTAGAGCTTCAGGAGATGGGAGCGGCGCTGGTGGGCGACCTGACCAGCGGCAGCGTGGACCACTTTGGGTCAGTGGGCTCCTTCCGCCTGCCCAACTCCGGGCTACAGGTGGGCTGCTCCCGGAAGTATATTGATCTGGGGACACTGCTAGACGCTGACGCCGGGCGGGGCGTGGAATCGCTGGAACCCGATGTACTGGTACCCCAGACCATGGAGGACACGCTGGAGGGCCGCGACACCGCGGTGGAGTGGCTGCTGGCCAATCCCCAGCGGCTGGAGCAAAAGGAATACCCTGGCGCTCCACTGACTCGCGGACGGTTCGTGGCTCTGCTGTGGCAGGCAGCTGGAAGTCCGGACGCACAGAGCGTGGAGATTGCGGATGTTCTCGGCATCGAGTGGTATCTCCCAGCGATTTACTGGGCCGTTGAGAGCGGTGTGGCCGCTGGCACTGGGGAGGGCGGATTCCAGGCCGCCCGACCCATCACCCGTCAGGAGGCGGCTGTGATGGCGGTCAAGGCTGCCCAGCTGTCCGGCCGGGCCGGACAGGGGGAGTTTACTGAGCCTGCGGATGGAGATCAGATTGCCCTGTGGGCCCAGGAAGGAGTTATGCAGGCCCTTTCCCTTGATCTGATGGAGCTTCGGGGCGGAGCGTTCCGCCCGCTGGACCCCATGACACGGACGGAAGGGGAGAAACTGGCCGGCTTATTGTTACAGAAGGAACATTAGGAAAAAGCGCGCGGGGCCTAGCTCCGCGCGCTTTTTATCTTTAATAGAGCTTGTCCAGTATCTCCACGATATCGCCGATGACCCCGTCATCACAGTGGCACAGGACCCGCGCACCCCAGTCCCGGACCTCTTGGGCACAGTTGGCGGGGGCGAAGGGGATGGCCGAACGGGCCAGCATAGGAATGTCGTTCTGGTTGTCCCCCACACAGTACACCTTTCCGGGGTCGATGCCCAGCAGAGACACTAGATGGTCCACCATACCACCCTTGGTGCTTCCCTTTTTGGTGATTTCCAGGTAGTAGGGATTGGAGAAGATGGCCTCATACAGGTGGCCGTACCGCTCCAACAGCCACCGCTGGACCTCGAGAAGAAGTGGGTGATCCTGCTGGAGGATGGCCTTGGTCCAGGGGACGGGCATCTGGCTGACGGGTCTGACCTCATAGTCTGTGCCTACCTTTTTCATATGGGCGTCTATGATGGGATTGGGGTTGTAGACAAAGATATCCTCGTCGTGATAAGTTTCGATGCCCAGGGAGGGAAAGGCATCCATCAGCGCCCCAAAATCCTGGGGGGCGGTAGGGGACAGGAGCGTCTGGACTAGCATCCGGCCCTGGTGAAAGTCGTACAGGGCGGAGCCGTTGGACAGCACCACGGGGACGTCGATCGGGACCAGATGGACGTGGGGGGCGAAGGTCCTGTGGGCTCTTCCAGTGGCCACGGTGAAGCGGCCACCCTGTCTGCGGAAGTAGTCCAGGGCTTTCAGGTTCCGTTCCGGCACCCGGTGGTGGGAGTCATAGAGCGTATCGTCGAAATCACTGACCAGCAGCAGACCGTCAAATTTTCCCATGGGGGACTTCCTTTCCGCCCTATTGGGGCATTGATGGGAGCGCCATAAAAATACCGCGCTACAACCAAAGAGGCGCGGGATCAAGAGCAGAGAAAAGACCATTCAGGCCCTATACCGGCGCGGCCCAATTAGGAGGACCCGCCGCCCCTCTATTTTGGGGGAATGCACATCCAGCCGTGTCTGCGCCTAGATGTGCATGGCTGAAAATATTGTATGCTATGGGGCCACGCTTGTCAAGGCTGGACGCCGGTAGGGAAGGAGTGGGGGAGGAGGAAACAGGGCGGAAGCCTGTCCTGTCCCAGGATGGGATGGAGCAGGGCCAGGCCATGGTGTCCCAGGCGGTTCAGGAGGGGTGTGAGGAGATGTCCGTGGTTCAGGGCACCGGGGCGGTATTATTACATCTTTGTGAAAAAATAGAAAACTGGGGCTGTCACAGCGTGACAGTCCCAGTTCAAACAGAGGGGTCAATCCTTGTGGTCCTCGGTGACCGCACCGGCACGGTAGGCCTCCAGCAGCCGACGAAGGTCATTGGCCTGGGCCTGGAGCTTTTTACCGATGTCCGTTTCGGCAATTTTAACCCGGGCGTCCATCCTCTCAAAAATGAGGGAGTTGTTGGCAATATCGTGATTATAGCGAATGGCCTCCAGCCGGCCCTCAAAGGGCTGGTGGGACACGATGCGGATATTCCGGGAATTGTAGATCAGCGTATAGCCAGCGATGCCGCTGGTGGGCTGATAGGCCTTGCAGAACCCGCCGTCGATGACGATGAGCCTGCCGCCGCCCTTGATGGGGCTCTCGCCCTTCTTGGCCTTGACGGGGATATGGCCGTTGATGATATGGCAATGGGGACCCTCCAGGCCAAACTCCTTCAGGATGCGCTCGCACACCTCCGGGTCGTTATAAAGGGTGTAGTAGCAGTTTTTGGGCTCGGTCCAGGCGCCCTCATCCTTGATGAGCCGCCGCTCAAAGGTGGTCATTCGGTCCCGGCCGAAGATGGGGCTGTTCCGGCCCGCCCAGAGCCACCACAGGAAGTCCATGCCGAACTGCCGCTCCGGGGAACCGGGCTTGTCATAATAAGCCTTGCGGGCGGTCTTCTCGGCGTAGTCCAAAAACTCCCTGCCAGAGCGCTCTTTTCCGCCGATGGTGAATTTCAGGAAGGAGCCATCCTCGGCCATGGGGATGCAGCCGTGAAACAGGAGATTGCCATTGAACACCTTGTACAGCCCGCCCTTGGAGTAGAGGAAGCGGATGTGCTGCTGCAGCTTCTCGCTGCGTTGGAAGGAGGCGGTGAGCTGGTCAATGACCTGGCTCTCCTCTGGTGTCAGGGCATAGGGATCGGCTGGGTCCACAGTAGGGAAGTCACAGTCCTCTAAAGGATAGGTCACGCCAGAAATGGTAATAGACTTGGTGTCATAGTCGATTTTGTCCAGCAGCAAACGGTCGGACATATTAAATTCCGGACAGCGGACCAGTTTCTGTCCCTCCAACTTGAAGAGGATAATGGTGATGGCCTTGTGCATCCGGGCGGACAGCAGCTTGTCCTTCTCGCTGTACTGGTCGGCGTCTGGGCCGGTAAGCTTGACAGCGAAGCGGTGGGTGTCGCAGTCCTTGTATACCTCGTTAGCGAAGATGGACAGGGGGCGCAGGGAGATGCCGTACCCAGTTTCGATGACATCCAAGTTATTATAGTGGATGGAGTTAGCCAACACGGTAGCCACCAGAGTCCGGGAGCCAGAGGCGGCCCCCATCCAAAGGATATCATGGTTGCCCCACTGGATGTCCACGCTGTGGTAGTTCAACAGGGCGTCCATTACCACGTCTGCCCGTGGCCCCCGGTCGAAGATATCGCCCACAATATGGAGATGATCCACCGCCATCCGCTTAATGACCTCGCACACGGCCTCAATAAAGCTGGGGGCCTGGTCGATGTCGATGATGGTGTTGATGATATTTTCATAGTAGTCCCGTTTGTCCGCCTCGTCATAATGGGTATGGAGCAGCTCATCGATGATATAGGCGTAGTCCTTGGGCAGAGCTTTCCGGACCTTGGACCGGGTATATTTGGAGGATACCCAGCGGCATACCTCGATGAGACGATGTAGGGTGATGCGGTACCACTCATTCAGATCAGAGGTCTGCTTGGCAATGAGGGCCAGCTTCTCCTCCGGGTAGTAGATCAAGGTGGACAGCTCATCCCGCTCAGACCGGGGCAGGCTGGTGCCAAACAGCTCATCCAGCTTTTCCTTCACCACACCGGAGCAGGAATTGAGAATATGGTTGAACGCCTCATACTCCCCGTGGATATCAGAAATAAAGTGCTCTGTCCCTTTGGGAAGGTTCAAAATAGCCTGAAGATTGATGATCTCGGTACTGGCTGCCTGCACCGTGGGATACTGTCTGGCCAGGAGCCGAAGATAGCGCAGCTCATCTGGCTTGAAGGTCTTTTTGGTTTTCATAAAACGGCCTCCTTTTTCTGCCCGTCCGGCTGCTTATTAGCCGGATATTCAAATTCTCCCCCATTTTACACCCCAGGCGGCAGAAAAAAAAGAGAGAGAAACCAAAATAGTATGCGGAAATTATCCAAATTAAGTGAGACGATCTGATTTTCTATGGTATCCCAAGCCGAAGTTCACAGAAAGTTTCTTTTCTTTTTTTGGCTGGCATGATATACTAATTATTACGGCTTTCTTAACTTTATCATGTGTGCTTTGAAACAAGAAAGGAAGTGTCCCCGTGTCTAGCAATTACAGGGGCGAGGAAGCTCTGGCCGCTGCCCCTATCGGTGGATTGATGCTTCGGCTGGCAGTCCCGGCAGTCGCCGCCCAGCTCATCAATATGCTGTATAACATCGTGGACCGAATCTATATCGGCCATATCCCTGTGGTGGGTAAAACCGCTTTGACCGGTCTTGGGGTTTCTTTCCCCATTCTGATGCTGGTGTCCGCCTTCGCCGCCTTTTCCGGCATGGGCGGGGCCCCACTGGCCTCCATTCGGCTGGGGGCCGGCGACCGGAAGGGGGCTGAACAGATCCTTGGAAATTCTACCACCCTTCTGCTGGGCACCGCCGCGGTGCTGACGGTATTTTTCTCCCTGTTTAAGCGGCCTCTCCTGATGGCCTTTGGCGCCTCGGAGGACACAGTGGGCTACGCGCTGGAATACTTATCCATCTATCTATTGGGCACAGTGTTCGTCCAGCTTGCCCTTGGTCTGAACACCTTTATCAGTGCCCAGGGGAAAGCCCTCACCTCTATGCTCTCCGTCCTGATTGGCGCTGTGCTAAATATCGTCCTGGACCCGATTTTTATTTTTGGGTTCCAAATGGGGGTGCGCGGCGCGGCCTTGGCCACAATTCTCTCCCAGGCTGTCAGTGCCTGCTGGGTTGTCGGCTTTTTGTGTACTAAGCGGTCCGGGCTTCGGATCCGGCTGGCCAATATGGCTTTGAAAAAGGAGATTGTATCCAGGATTGCGGCGCTGGGCGTGGCCCCCTTTATCATGCAGTCCACAGAAAGCCTGGTCACTGTCGTTCTCAATTCTAGTCTTCAGACCTTTGGCGGAGATCTTTATGTGGGAACGCTTACGATTATGCAGAGCGTGATGCAGATGGTGGTCATGCCCGTCCAGGGAATCACCCAGGGGACCCAGCCCATCATGAGCTATAACTTCGGGGCAAAAAACTTCCAGCGGGTCCGCCAGGTGTTCAAACGGCTGCTGACCGTGACGATGACCGTCACCATCACCGCCTTTCTAATCGTATCCCTGTTCCCCGGCCAACTGGCCCAAATCTTCAACGACGACCAGGAACTGGTCGCTCTGGTGGACAGGGTCATGCCGGTTTTCTTCGCCGGGATCTGGGCCTTTGGGGCCCAAATGGCCTGTCAGACTACCTTCATGGCGCTGGGCCAGGCCAAGACCAGCCTGTTTCTTGCCCTGTTGAGAAAGGTGATCCTTTTGGTGCCTCTTGCCATCCTTCTGCCCCGAATCACCAACAGCGTAATGGGGGTCTATATCGCCGAGCCGGTGGCTGATATTCTAGCCTCTGCCACCACGCTGACCATTTTCCTTACCCGGCGAAAAAAGCTGCTGCCCACCCCGAAAGACTGAAAAAGCAGCGCCCCCCAGGAGGGGGCGCTGTTTTTTAATTTAATCAGGCAGGTCCTAATCTGGGGCCGGAGCTTGCCCTTGGCCGTCCGCTAGGGCCGATAGCCGGAGTAGGGCCGCGGCCAAAACAAAGAGAGAGGCCCACAGGTCGGTCTCGGCGGCCCGGCAAGCGGATGGATCACAACGGTCTGCCTCCGCCCAGCCCTTTAGAGCAAGACCAAAGAAGAAGGTCAGCGCCCCTACCACCAGTGCGTTGGCAGCCAGACGGAGGGAAAAGACATCAGGGAGCTTCTGGATTTCGCCTTTCAGGACACGGTACAGCCCCTGCCGTTGGATGGCTGTGGCGGCCCAGGACAGGCAGACGGACAAGATCAACAGGATTAAAAAATACAATGAGGCGTCTGCGTCCGCCAGCTGGCGGCATAGCGTGTCCTCATCTTCCCATTCCATAGAAAGCACCCCCTCGGTCTAGTGTATCCGAGGGGGCGCTGTATTGTGAGAACAGGGGGAGGGAGACATTAAAACTTTGCCCCACCGAACTCAGCCAGGACCAGTCCCTTGTTCCGGTCCTGTACCCATTGAATAGACCACTGGGAGGCGAACAGCAGCAGCTGGTTGCCCTTGTAGTCCTCCACCAGCTTGGCGTCATTGGGGAGCAGCAGGTCCTCCTCTCTGAGAGCGGGGGCCTCCTCGTCCTCCTTGACAATCCAGCGCAGGTATTCGAAGGGCAGGCTCTCCTTATATAGCTCCACGTTGTACTCGCTGCGCAGGCGGTACTCCAGCACATCGAATTGCAGAGTGCCCACCACGCCAACAATCACCTCTTCCATGCCGGTGTAGGGAGTCTTGAAGATCTGGATGGCGCCCTCTTGGGCAATCTGCTCCACACCCTTGAGAAACTGTTTTCGCTTCATGGTATCCACCGAGCGGATGCGCTGAAAGTGCTCCGGGGCAAAGGTGGGGATGGGATCAAAGCGGAATTTCTTGCCGGGGGCGCACAGGGTGTCCCCAATGGAGAAGATACCGGGATCGAACACACCGATGATGTCGCCGGCATAGGCCTCCTCGATGATCTCACGTTCGGCGGCCATCAGCTGCTGCGGCCGGGACAGACGGATCTTCTTTCCGCCCTGCAGGTGGTAGACCTCCTTATCCGCCTCAAATTTACCGGACACGATTCGCATAAAAGCGATCCGGTCCCGGTGAGCCTTATTCATATTGGCCTGGATCTTAAAGACGAAGGCGGAGAAGTCCTCGTCGAAGGAGTCGATCACCTCATCTCCCGCCTTTCGGGGCAGGGGGGCGGTGGTCAACCGGAGGAACTCCTCTAGGAAGGGTTCCACACCGAAGTTGGTCAGGGCGGAACCGAAAAACACCGGGGAGAGCTTGCCGTGGCGCACCCGGTCCAGATCAAAGTCACAGCTTGCCCCGTCCAGCAGCTCGA
This sequence comes from Muriventricola aceti, assembly GCF_025567565.1. Classification (NCBI taxonomy): domain Bacteria; kingdom Bacillati; phylum Bacillota; class Clostridia; order Eubacteriales; family Oscillospiraceae; genus Muriventricola; species Muriventricola aceti. The sequence goes on from NZ_JAOQKF010000008.1 coordinate 154,101, forward strand.
TCTCGTCCACCAGCTGGTCCCGTTTGGCCTGACCGATCAGGTCGGCCAGGGCCGGATCCTCCAGCTCGATCTCTGTGGCGGTCGCCGCCCGGGCGTTGGTATTAGAGGTAAAATGGATCACCCGGCCATTGTTCCGGTCGTAAACGCCCTTAAACTCCTTGCCGCAGCCGATAGGCCAGTTCATGGCATAGGTGTCCAATCCCAGCTCATGCTCCAGCTCCTCACACAGCTCAAAGGGGTCCCGTGCCTCTCGGTCCATCTTGTTGATAAAGGTAAAAATGGGGATGTCCCGCATGGCGCACACCTTGAAGAGCTTCCTGGTCTGGGCTTCCACGCCCTTGGCCCCGTCGATGACCATGACGGCGGAATCGGCGGCCATGAGAGTGCGGTAGGTGTCCTCGGAGAAGTCCTGGTGGCCTGGGGTGTCCAGAATGTTGATGCAGTAGCCCTCGTACTGAAACTGCATCACCGAGGAGGTGACGGAGATCCCTCTCTGCTTCTCAATCTCCATCCAGTCGGAGGTGGCCGCCCGGGTATTCTTCTTGCCCTTCACCTGACCGGCCTGGGCGATGGCCCCGCCGTAGAGCAGGAATTTCTCCGTCAAGGTGGTTTTGCCCGCGTCCGGGTGGCTGATGATGGCGAAGGTGCGGCGGCGTTTGATCTCAGATTCGTATCTCGACAAAGGAGTCCACTCCCTCTAAAAAATAGTGATTTCATAATTTAGCAAACTATTTTACCACAGGAGAGCCGGGCCCGCAAGGGGTAGAAGGATATTTCTACTCCAAGGAAACCACAGAAAGAAAGCCATTGACATTAAAATTTCTTTCCACTATAATCTATTACTGTCTGTATTGCTCGAAATATGAAAAAAGGGGGAACTGGAAGTGGAGCGACCCGCAGAGAACAAGATGGGCGTTATGCCGGTAAATAAACTGCTGCTGAACATGGCGGTGCCTATGATCATATCCATGCTGGTCCAGGCGTTTTATAATGTGGTGGACAGCGTATTTGTGGCCCAGCTCAGCGAGGACGCCTTGAATGCGGTGTCTCTGGCCTTTCCAGTCCAAAACCTGATGATCGCCGTGGCCGTGGGTACTGGAGTAGGTATCAATGCCCTTCTGTCCCGCAGCCTGGGACAGAAAGATTTTGAGCGGGCCAACCAGACGGCCATGAACGGCCTGTTCCTGGCCGCGGCCAGTTGTCTGGTGTTTACCATACTGGGTTGGACCTGCGCCCGGCTGTTTTATACCGTACAGACTGACATCCCCGGCATTGTGGAGTATGGCACGGACTATCTGACCATCGTGTCCGGGGTCAGTGTGGGAATCTTCTTGTCCATCGCCTGTGAGCGGTTGCTCCAGGCTACCGGCCGTACCTTCTACACCATGATTACCCAGGCCACCGGCGCGATTATCAACATCATTCTGGACCCCATTCTCATCTTTGGATTGTTTGGCTTTCCCCGAATGGAGGTAGCTGGTGCTGCTGTGGCCACCGTGGTTGGACAGATCTGCGGCGGCCTGCTGGCCCTGTTCTTCAACCTGACGCACAACCCGGACATCAAGTTGAGCTGGAAGAATTTTTTGCCCCGCAAAGCCATCGTGGCTGGGATCTACAGCGTGGGTATCCCCTCGATTGCCATGCAGTCCATCGGCTCGGTAATGGTGTTTGGGATGAACCAGATCCTGATCGCCTTCACTGCTACTGCCACCGCGGTCTTTGGTGTCTATTTCAAGCTCCAGTCTTTTATCTTCATGCCTGTCTTTGGCTTGAATAACGGCATGGTGCCGATCGTGGCTTACAACTACGGGGCCAGGAAGCCGGACCGGATTATCAAGACCATCAAGCTGAGTATAACCTATGCTGTAGGTATTATGGCGGTGGGGCTGCTCCTGTTTCAGATGATCCCCCATGTGTTTTTGGGGTTGTTCATGGCGGAAGGAGAGGGCGGTGGAGATATGCTGACCATCGGAGTCCCCGCCTTGCGCACCATCTCTTACAGCTTCCTGTTTGCCGGCTTCGCCATCGTCTGCTCCTCCGTATTCCAGGCTCTAGGTCACGGTGTGCTCTCTCTGGCCGTTTCGGTGGTGCGGCAACTGGTGGTCCTGCTCCCTATGGCATTCCTTCTGGCTCAGACGGGGGAGCTTTCGCTGGTATGGTGGTCCATCCCCATCGCGGAGCTGTTCTCTTTGGCCATGTCTGCGTTGTTCCTCCGCCGAGTCTACCGGAAGGAGATCGCCCCCATGAGGGAATCTCCAAAGCTACTCTGAGGTATCCTAATGAAAGCAGCGGCTCCGCAAAAGCGGAGCCGCTGCTTTTCAATTTAAGATATCGGTCCCTCCGGCTAGAAGGAGGAATATTGGAAAGGTATACTTTTACAAATTGTACAAAGCATACTTTTTACAATAAAAAATATATCATTAATATGCAAAATAAGCAAGAAATTTCTTGATATTTAGGCTTCCTTAAAAAATTATAAAAGTATAGTTACTTAAAGGAGGTCTATTCCCATGAAAAAATGGCAGAGAAGTTTACTAGCCGTCTTGTCCTTCTGTCTCTGTCTTCTGCCAATGACGGTGTCGGCAACAGAGGAAGATGGAGAGAGTATTTCTGTCGGAAATGTGACTCTGACTCCAGAAACAGAATACGCTAAAACGGACATGGGGACAGTCACAACTGAGGGCGCTACCCAAGAGGACTATAACATCCGCTGGGAGGCATCCTCTGCGACATTGACGCTGAATGGTGCGGAGATTAGCGCAGAGGATATCTCTGCCATCCAGGCAGACATAGAAAAGCTGACCATTTCACTGATTGGAGAAAATCGTATTTCCGCAAAGAATACCCAAGAGAATGTTGAGTTCTTTGCCATTCAAAACAGTGGTGAGATCGAATTTCTTGAGAGTGAAGAAGATTCTTCCCTGACTATTTCCGTTTCACAGGCAGCGGAGTCTGGCAGTACCGAAAAAATATCAGGTATCTATACCGGAACAGGACTGGTCAACAATGCCACACTTTTTATCGAAATCTCTGTGCCATCCCAGGCCGGGTATAGTGATACCATAGCCGGTATTATAGGCGGCGAGTATGAAGAGCAATCTGCGTTTCTAAAAAATACGGGTAAAATCACCGCTGAAATTCAGAATCAAAGCCTGACCACTTGGAGTGGTGCGGACGTTTATGGGATACTGATCTACAGCGGAGGGATGGAGAACAGCGGAGAGTTGGACTTGACTGTTTCTACAGTAAATGGAGATGCCTATGGCCTGCGCGGTACCAGCACCTCGGTTCCATGGCAGAACAATGGTCTGATCAGGTCGGATGTAGTGGCTTACGGTGGCAATTACGAGGGTGTGTCAGAGGAGCTGCATAAGGGCTCGAATCATGCCTGTGCGGTTTCTGTTGTGAGCGATCAAATGGAGATGACCAATGCTGGAACCATGGAGTTGACTGCGAAAAACGCTGGAAACAACCTAACCGCGGAATATGCGATTGGCCTTGAACTGGACAGCTCCTCATCGGTTTTAAATAACACGGGGACTATCCACTGCAGAGCCTATGATGCCTATACATGGGGCATTTATTTAAGCAATCTGACGGATAATGCTACATTAACGAATTCGGGAAGCATCACAATCGAGGCCACAACTGATGGCCAATCTGACGGAGAGCAAATCGGTCCTGCCTGTGCTACGGGGATCGGAATCAATATGGACAATTTTGAGACTGATCCAGTCCCCGTCAGGACTGAATTGGTTTTAGAACCAGGGTCCTCTCTATCCATCTCAACTCATGACGCTGGGGACGTGGATAGTCCAGAAGAAGTCACATATATGTATTGCCAGGCCATTCAGCTTCAAAAGATTTATTACGGCGGCGACCCACAGTATGACGAAAAGCCTCAAGAAATCATGTTAGCAGATGATCTCATAATCTTAAAAGACGGCGAGTACGATGGCGGAGCGCCGCTGACTGAATTCTTAGAGGACTACATCGACTTGGGAATGTATGTATATATCAATACAATTGGTAATTATTTTACCAATCCGGAGGATGGAAGCGTTTATTCTGTCCCCTCTAAAACAGTTACGATCCTTCCCTCTTTGACAGGAAATGTGGTTATCTCTGGTACGGCAGAGATTGGCCAAACGCTTGTTGCGGAAACAAGTGGAATCCCGGATAACATATCTGTTTCCTATCAATGGCAGTCCGGTGATACTGCGGACGGAATGTTCTATGATATCAGCGGCGCGACGGAAGCTGCCTATATGATGACCAATGAGGACGCAGGTAAATATATTCGTGTAGTGGTAACTCCCGTTGCTGGCTCTGGCTATGCGGGAAGACTTTCCGCGACAACCGAAACCGGCGTTTCAACACCATCCTCTGGCGGGGGCGGTTCCAGCAGCTACTCCATCAGCGTGGACAAGAACATCGAAAACGGCACTGTGACCGTGTCCCCCAGGAGCGCCTCCAGCGGCCGGACGGTGACCATCACTGTCAAGGCCGACGAGGGCTATGAGTTGGACGAACTGACGGTCACCGACAAGAACGGGGACGAGATCGAACTGACCGACAAGGGCGACGGCAGGTATACCTTCAAGATGCCCCGGTCCAAGGTGACCATTGAGGCCTCCTTCGTGGAGATCGACCACCAGGATACCTGTCCCGCCGCCGGCTTCCGGGATGTGGACGAGGACGCCTGGTACCATGAGGCGGTGGACTACGCTCTGGACAACGGCCTGATGTCCGGTGTGTCCGACCGGGAGTTCGCCCCCGGCAGCACCCTGACCCG
>NZ_JAOQKF010000009.1:0-17965 GCF_025567565.1 Muriventricola aceti
CGGGTCAGGGTGCTGCCGGGGGCGAACTCCCGGTCGGACACACCGGACATCAGGCCGTTGTCCAGGGCGTAGTCCACCGCCTCATGGTACCAGGCGTCCTCGTCCACATCCCGGAAGTCGGCGGCGGGGCAGGTATCCTGGTGGTCGATCTCCACGAAGGAGGCCTCAATGGTTACCTTGGACCGGGGCATCTTGAAGGTATACCTGCCGTCGCCCTTGTCGGTCAGCTCGATTTTGTCCCCGTTCTTGTCGGTGACGGTCAGCTCGTCCAGCTCATAGCCCTCGTCGGCCTTGACGGTGATGGTCACCGTCCGGCCGCTGGAGGTGCTCTTGGGGGACACGGTCACACTGCCGTTGTCAATGTTCTTGTCCACGCTGACGGAGTAGCTGCTGGAGCCGCCGCCTCCACCACTGGAGGAGGGGACATAAGTGTTCAGATCTTCAGGGCGCATAGTAGGCGCGGTGTAGTAAGGACCTAGTTGTGTGTTTTCATTTGTCCCTTCTTCTGTCGTGTCATCTCGTACTAGCAGGATCTTTCCCTGGCCTTCGCCAATGATCTCATCAGGATTTAAGCCATTCCAATAGCAATAGCTCAGGTCGATGTCCTGCTCCGCGCCCAGCTCGGTGACCTTGATGATCTCCTCCTGCATGGTATCGCAGATAAAACTGTTTTTGGTAATATCCAAGGTAGTGGCGCCGGACAGATTGGACAGTCTCATCGCGCGGCCGTCCTTCTCGCCAGTGCCATGAGTGGCCCACTGGTCAAATTTGTTGTCAGAGATAACAACAGTTTTAGTCCCGTCAGAACCTGATAGGGTGATTCCATTGAATCCCATATTCGCAAAAATGTTATTCGTAATTGTAGCTGTGCCGCAGACTGTGGCATACACGCCGCCGTTTTTAGTGCTATCCTGGGCGCCGCTGAATTGATTTTGGGTGATGGTCAGCCCGCTGATAGGAGAGTCGCCATTATTGATATGGATGGCATAGATATTGTCGCCGGTTATATTCCGGAACTCATTGTCACGGAAAACCAAAGCCTCTGCCTGGGCCAGATCGGTGGTTTGGGTCCAGGCTGTCAGGTTGATTCCTTTGCCGTCGAATACCAGGTCCTCGATGGTCATATTCAGTCCACTGGCCGACCCTCCGGCGAAGGAAATACCGCCGGTCAAAATGGCTGTATGGTCCTCCGGGCCCTGCACTGTAATGTTTGTTAAGGGCATAGTGATAGCTTCCGAATGGGTGCCAGGCAGGATCTGGACCGTGTCTCCGTTCTGAGCATCGTCCAAGGCGGCCTGCAAGGAGTTGTATCCCACATTTCCAATCTTGGCTACGGGAGAAAGGACACTGCTCACATAACTGGAGAGGTCGTATACCTCTGATCCTTTGATGCCCTGATTGGAGATTATCCCACTGTCAACAGCGTTGCCCTCCCAGACAAGCGTGAAATATTCCCCGTCTTTATTCGTTGCGCTAATGTCGTCATAAATCAAATAACCCTGCACACCATCTACGCTGTATATCTTGTTGTTTTTAACGGTGATCTCCCGGTTGTCTATTTGATTGTTTGCCAGATTCTCATGCAGAGTAATCGCGTTTCCTTGATCATAAATAGTGTTATTCTCAATTAAAATGGTCTGACAACCAGAGATCTGAACAGCGGAATATCCCACACCCGGAGTAATGGTATTTCCGGAAATGACGGCGTCCGCTGTTGCCTGATCAATGTTGATCCCCCTGGGATATCCAGATACCGTGTTGTTCGTAAACTGAACCGCCAAGGGTTCCGTTTCGTGCCCCTGCGCAAAGAATGCATAGGATGCTGTACTGCCGTTCCCATCAAAATTACAATCATTGACGGTCACATTGCCTTTTCCATGAAAGTAGTAGTGTATGGAACCCTGAATATTACAGTTATCTAGGGTGGTGTCAAACCCCGATTTGTAATTAGCCTCAATGGCAAAAGATCCTGCCGCATTGACCTTTGCGCAGTCTAAGGTCAAATTTTTAATTGAGAGAGCCATAAAGTCATCCGCGGTTTCTCCCCACCACAGATAGGGCATTTTCAGGGGCTTTTCAATGTCGATGGAGGCATTGTCATCATAACCTACGATATTGATGGCGCGGATACTCCTATCAACACTGCCGTACCATGCGGCTTGTCGGCCTCCAGACAAATAATATTGATTCAAAGTGCTGGGAAGCTGGACCTCTCCAAATATAGTCCACGTCAGGCTGACACCTTGGTGCTCGCTATCTTCTGGCACTTTATCGGTGTACAACGCGTTAAATTCTTCCTCTGTTAATCCATCTTGCCCTAAGCCGCCTGTTTCTGCCAGCTTTGCGCTGACCGCGCTAACGGCGGCTTCCATTGTAGGAAATACCTTCCCATTAAAATCCGCGATGCCGTGCAGACTGACACCGCTAAACTCAGCCAGTTCGTCGCCGGTCAGCTCAGTTTTTGTTTCTTCACCGTTTTGCTTGTAAACTACGCCGTCTTCATAAACATAATTGAATTCGGCATCCCCTTGCGGTTCGGTCGCAAAAACATTCGAAGGAACAAAAGTCATCACAATTATTACAGCCAATATTTTTGCCATGATTTGCTTCTTCATTGTTTTCAAGATCCCCCTTAATCCAATTTGAAAATGTGTACTTTCCCAAATTTGAGAAAGCACACCTTTACAATAAAAAATATAGCATTCACGCAAGGAAAAATGCTATATTTTTTATTGTAAAGGTGTGCTTTCTCAAATTTGGGAAAGTACACTTTTTTATTTTTTGCGTTCTACTCCTTAAAATATCCACAAGACCAGCGCCATGGATTTCTCATAAAAAATTTCATCTGGAAGGTGTTGATTTTCAAAAATAGGTAGAAAGTTCTAATATCTATGTAAAATTTGGGAAAAATCTTTTCAAAAGATTTGACGTGCCATGGTTCTTACTGATATACTGTTGGCCGAATTGGAACTTGTTCCCATTTCCGGCCCCCCTTGGGGCCAGAGAGGAGATCCTATCATGGAATTGAAAGAGAGGTTTTGGCAGCTGACACAAGAGCGGTTTGGCCGCGCCCCGGACCAGTGTGACGACGGCCAGCTCTATGAGGGGCTGCTACTCCTTACCCAACAGATGGCTCAAAGCCTCCCCGCTCCGGACAGCGGCCGGAAGCTGTACTATTTTTCCGCCGAGTTTTTGATGGGCAAGCTGTTGTCCAACAATCTGCTGGCGCTGGGCCTCTATGACCCGGTGAAGAAGATACTGTCCGACCTGGGCCGTGACCTGGGGATCATTGAGTCTATGGAGCCGGAGCCCTCTCTGGGCAACGGCGGCCTGGGCCGGTTGGCTGCCTGCTTTCTGGACTCTATCGCCGCCTTGGGGCTGCCTGGGGACGGGGTTGGACTCAACTACCACTATGGCCTGTTCCGGCAGAAGTTCGTCCATAACAAGCAGGCGGAGGAGCCGGACCCCTGGATCCAGCCGGACAGCTGGCTCATCGCCACCGGCCGGACCTTCTCTGTCCCATTCGGTGGTTTTGATTTGACTGCGGTCCTCTATGATATCGTCGTTCCTGGCGCGGGCAGCGGGTGCGCCAACCGCCTCCACCTCTTCGACGTGGAGCGGCCCGCTCCTCAGCCCTGGGTAGGCATCAGCTTCGACAAGGAGGACATTGCCCACCGCCTGACCTCCTTCCTCTATCCCGATGACAGCGACGAGGCGGGCCGGCGGCTTCGGGTCTACCAGCAGTACTTCATGGTATCCGCCGGCGCCCAGCTCATCCTGACGGAACTGGAGGAACGGGGCTTTTCTCCCCGTCAGCTCTCTGATCATGTGGTCATCCAGATCAACGACACCCACCCCTCTATGGTCATCCCGGAGCTGATCCGCCTGCTTACGGACCGGGGACTGTCTATGGATGAGGCCATTGATCAGGTGTCCCGCACCTGTGCCTATACCAACCACACAATTTTGGCGGAGGCACTGGAAAAGTGGCCCCTTTCCTTTCTCCAGGATGTGGCGCCTCAACTGGTCCCTATTATCCAAGAGCTGGACCGCCGGGTCCGGGAGGACCATCCAGATCCCCGTGTGGCCATTCTGGACAGCCAAGGGCTGGTCCACATGGCACACATGGACATCCACTACGGCTTTTCCGTCAACGGGGTGGCCGCTCTCCACACCCAGATCCTCAAAGAGTCTGAGCTGAAGCCCTTTTACGACCTCTACCCCCAGAAGTTCAACAACAAGACCAACGGCATTACCTTCCGCCGGTGGCTGGAGGCCTGTAATCCCAGCCTGGCGGGCCTTATCGACCAGTGCATCGGCGGCGGCTGGCGGAAGGACCCCCGGCAGCTAGAGGACCTGTTGAACTTCGGGGACGATCCGGCGGTGCTGGAGCGGCTGCTGGCTATCAAGCAGGACAACAAGAATCAGCTCTGCCGCCTGTTGTGGGCCGAGCAGTCCATCGCCCTGGACCCACAGTCTATCTTTGACATCCAGATCAAGCGGCTCCATGAGTACAAGCGGCAGCAGATGAACGCCCTGTATATCATTCGGAAGTATCTGAATATCAAGGCGGGCCGGCTGCCCCAGCGGCCGGTGAGCGTCCTCTTTGGGGCCAAGGCCGCCCCGGCCTATACCATGGCAAAGCACATCATCCATCTGATCCTCTGCCTCCAGCAGCTCATCGAGCGGGACCCCCAGGTCCGCCCATGGCTCCGGGTGGCCATGGTGGAGAACTACAATGTGACCTGGGCGGAGCGGCTGATCCCCGCCTGTGATATCTCGGAGCAGATCTCCCTGGCCTCCAAGGAAGCCAGCGGCACCGGGAACATGAAGTTCATGGCTAACGGGGCGGTCACACTAGGAACAATGGATGGAGCTAATGTAGAGATCGCCCAGCTGGTGGGGCCAGAGAATATCTACACCTTCGGCGTACAGAGCGGCCAGGTCATCCAAATGTACGATGAAGGAAGCTATCGGCCGCTGGACCTCTACCACCGTCCGAGCATCGAGGAGCTGGTGGACTTCCTGGTGTCCCCGGAGCTGCTATCCATCGGGGACCCTGCCTGCCTGTCGGCCCTGTGGAATGATATGAAGTGCAAGGACTGGTTCATGGCGCTGCTGGACACAGAGGACTACATCGCCGCCAGGGACCAGTGTGTGGGTGACTACGGCGACCGGCAGGGCTGGGCCAAAAAGATGCTGGTCAACATCGCCAGGTCGGGCTACTTCTCCTCTGACCGGACCATCCAGGAATATGATCAGGACATCTGGCGCCTGAAATGAAAGACCGCTCCCCCGGCATTGCTGGGGGAGCGGTCTTCCTCTTAGGGCAAGGAGGGGGTGTAGTCCTTGGAGGGGAAAAATTCCAGCCTCCGTTCCCACTGTTCCGGGTCAACATCCGGCCAGCACTCATAGGAGCCGGCGGGCAGGATGACCAGCGTTACCTGGTCGGGGATGTGATAAAACTGGCGGTAGTAGTCGGCGTACTCCACATTCCAGGGGTTTCGGGTGTGCCAGACCACCCTCTCGTACCGGTCGGTAGGCAGGATCAGGGTGTCGTTTCCCTGTTCCACCGCCTGGGAGGTGAGTTCCTCCCGCAATGTTGTACAGCCCAGCACTGTCCAGTGCATCCACCCCCAGCAGATCATCAGAGCCGCCAGCGCCCCACTGGTCAGGAGCTGGACGGGCCAACGGGCGAGCAGCGGGGCGGCCATATCGGCGGCGGTCAGAATCAGCATGGCCATGGGGAAAAAATACAGCCGCTGGCCCAGGGTAGTGGTAGCGGCCAGGGGGAGTAAGGACAGTGGGGCGGCCAGGCAGAGGAGGAACCGGCCGAGCTTTACACTAGGTTCTGTCCGCTGAACCAACGGGGCCAAAAGGACCAGGGCCCAGATCAGGGCGCTGACGGCGACTCGAACGGGAGTGTCGTATTCCTCAGTCTGGAGGAGCAGCCCATGGTAACCCAGCGGCAGAAGCCCCAGAAGCGCCAGGGGACGGAGCCGGCTGTTCCAGAAGCCGAGGGCAAGGATGACCGCCGAGGGCAGGGCGATATGGGGCCCCCGCAGGAAACTGATAGGCAGCAGGCGGACGAAATACTGTTCCAGGATACCAGTCAAAGCCGCTGGGAGGCCCCCAGACCAGTCGAAGGTCAGGTCACGCAGACCGTTGAGGGCGGAGCCTTCCAAAAGTAGCTGGGAAAAAGAACCGCCGCCAAAGATGATGGCCGCTGCCAGGGCGGAGCCTAAGAATCCCGCCCACAGGGGCAAACGCGCGGATTTGTTTCCCAAGGAGCAGAGGGCGGTCAGCAGAGCGGCCCCCAAAAACAGCAAGGTCAAATTTTCCACGAACAGCCCCATAACCACCTCAAGGGCAAGGAAAAGAACAGCCCAAAGCAGACGATGTCCGCCCCTATCCACGACGCGGCGTACCAGAAGCAGCCATACCAGAAATAAGAGGGTGGGCACTACATAGTTGCCAAATCCGGACACCCATGCGTAGGTCTCCTGCCACATGACGGGCGGCATGAGCAGCAGCCCCGCGCTGGAGGCCAGATAAATGGGCAGGAGGGACCGCTCCTCCCCACGAGCCGCCAGTCGGGCCATTAGGAGAGGGATAGCGAACATGGTCAGCCCCATGACCAGAGTTTTGACCAGCGGAGAATGGCACATGGCAACGGCAAAGAAATTACCCACATACCGGCGGTTCAGCGATCCCTGCAGCCACCAGCGCAGCCCCTGGTCCATGCCCCACTGCAGATCGTCCGTGGTACTGTATGGCACCGACCAGGCAATATACAGATAGAATACCAGCGCCCCCAGAAGGAGCGCTGTCTCTGCTGAACTTCGTTTGGACAAGCCAACGCCACCCTTCATGTTACCGGTGATAGAGTTTGTTGGTCTGGTACTGGGGCTCACAGGTGAGCTGAAGGCCCAACTTTTTATAGGTCACCGCGTCGGCGGGGGAGAGGATGACGGTGCAGTGGGCCTGACATCCCCCTAATTCTTCCAGATGATCCAGGGCCCTGGCGGCCTTGGGATCGGCGTTGGCCGAGGAGGCCAGGGCGATAAGCACCTCGTCACTGTGGAGACGGGGGTTGGCTGAACCCAGATGCTTGACCTTCACGGTCTGGATGGGCTCGATGGCGGACTGGGCAATGAGATGGATTCCGTGGCCTCCCGCGCCGGACAGATATTTCAAGGCGTTAAGCAGGGCGGCGGCGGAGCAGCCCATCAGCTCTGAGGTCTTTCCGGTGACCATAGTGCCGTCTGCCAGCTGGATGGCCATGGCGGGCTCGCCGGTCTCCTCGGCCATGTGGGCGGCCGCTGCCACCACAGGGCGGATATCGGGGGTGACGCCGGCCTGCTGCATCAGAAGCTCCAGCTTGTATACCGTGTCCTCCGAGCCACGGCCCTGGCGCTGATCGCACAGGGCCTCATAGTAGCGGCGGACGATCTCCTGACAGGCGGCCTCCCGGCACACCGGATCGTCAGTGATGCAGTTGCCTGCCATATTCACCCCCATATCAGTGGGGGACTTATAGGGGCAGCTTCCGGTAATCTTTTCAAACATGGCCGCCAGAACGGGGAATACCTCCACGTCCCGGTTGTAGTTGACGGTGGTCTGCCCATAGGCCTGAAGATGGAAGGGATCGATCATATTCACGTCGTCCAGGTCCGCGGTCGCCGCCTCGTAGGCCAGGTTTACCGGATGCTTCAGCGGAAGGTTCCAGACGGGGAAGGTCTCAAATTTGGCATAGCCGGCCACAATGCCCCGCTTGTGCTCATGGTAGAGCTGGGAGAGGCATGTGGCCATCTTCCCGCTCCCCGGGCCGGGGGCGGTGACCACCACCAGGGGATGGCTGGTCTCCACATAGTCATTTTTTCCAAAGCCCTCGTCGCTGACGATCTTTGTGATATTATGGGGATAGCCGGCGATGGGGTAGTGGCGGTACACTTTGACGCCTAACTGCTCCAGCCGGGACTGGAAGGCGTCGGCGGCAGGCTGGCCGGTATACTGGGTCACCACCACGCTGCCCACGAACAGGCCCCTGCCCCGGAAAATATCGATGAGGCGCAGTACCTCGCTGTCATAGGTGATACCCAGGTCCCCACGGACCTTGTTCTTTTCGATATCGCCGGCCTTGATGGCAATGAGAATCTCCGCCTTGTCCTTCAGCTTCTCCAGCATCCGGACCTTGCTGTCCGGCGCGAAGCCGGGCAGGACGCGGGACGCATGGTAGTCGTCGAAGAGCTTGCCCCCGAATTCCAGATACAGCTTGCCCCCGAATTGATCGATCCGGTCCTGGATATGCTGGGACTGGAGCTGCAGATACCGCTGGTTGTCAAAGCCTGTCTTGCTCACAAAAGACTCCCCCGTTCTTTCCTAATACAAACAAGATATTTTACCCCTGGGCGGCGGGGACCGTCAAGGGGTTTCGAGAATTATCGGGCATAAAAGGGGCCCGGAACTCTTATTCCGGGCCGTCCGCAAAAGAATTTTAGTCCAGCCCTTCCTGACCAAAGAGCTGAGGGGGCAGCACGTCGGACAACTCTACCAGCAGTGGGGATAGGCCGCCATCCTGCTGTACCTCCGGTGTGCGCACCGCAAGCCGCTCCTGGGCACCAGCAGGCAGAGAGATGAGAATGACCGGGGCCTTCTCACCCCACTCCACCAGCATGGTCCCCCTGTGGAGGGCTGCGATGTGCCGAACTACCGACAGGCCCAGTCCGGCCCCCTGGCCGGGCTGGGGGATAGCTTGATCAGTGTCCTGCTGCAACAGGGCCGCCAACTGCCGGTCAGAGGGCCGCTCCCCGCTGTCTGTGAGGGAGAGTACAGCGCGGTCACCCTGACGGCGCAGAGAGAGGAGCACCACGCCACCCCTCATCGTCTGTACTGAGTTGGAGATCAGCCCCAGCAGCATACGCTGAAGGAGGGGGATATCTCCCTGGATGAGCAGAGAGGGCAGGTCAGAGCGGTACTCCAGGTGGGTGTCCTGCTGAAGCAGTTGGCCCGCGTCCCGGGCGATCTGGCGGCACAGCCCAGCCAGGTCTAATACGGACGGTCGGAAGGGGATGCCGTCCGGCCCGGCAGCCGAAGTGACAAAATCTAGGTTGTTCAGCAGTCGGAACATCCGGTGGTAGCTCTTGCTGAAATTCTCCCGGGCCGCGGTAGAGAGCTTCCCCTCTCCCCCCTCTGTCATGGGTCCGATCTGGGTCAGAAATTCCGCCATCAGCTGCCGCATCTGCCGGATAGTCCCCTCCAGCTGCAGGTCTGTCAGCGACGTCTGTGGGGCGGGGTGGAACAAAAACAACTGTCCCTCTCCTGTGTCTGTACGGCTGAAGGCATAGGTGGTCCGTCCGGCGGTAAACGTGCCAACCCCCTTAGGGCCATACCGGGGCAGGTCCAGATAACCGGGCACCGGTCCGTCGATCTCCAACTGGGGCAGATAGTGGGCCGCCATGGGATTGATGGCCGTGATCCGTCCCAGCACGACATAGACCGCCGCCTCTGGCAGATTTTCTAAAATAGACAGGTTTAATTCGATCATGTCGCATCCTTTCGGTCAGGGTTTCTTAAGGCGCGTACCGAAGACAGCCGCGCGGTTAGGATGTGTTGCCTGCGCCGCTATCATGACGCATTTCCAGTATATCAAAAATTTCCACTGGCAACAAGAGAAAAGTCGAAAAACAGCCTCTTTGGGGAAAGCGGCGGATAAGCCCCGCCTTAACCCCAAAGAACCTCCGAAAATCCTACCTAGTCCTCGCTTAACTTGTCGAATTGCCAATTTTATCGGAAAAGTATTGGAAAATCCTCCCGAAATATATGAAAAAAGTCACTATCAAAAGGCATTGAAACGGGGTATAATACCAGTGGAAGCAATAGATATTGATTCTTTGAAAAAAAGGAGTTTTCAACATGAGCATCAAAGTTGGCATCAATGGGTTTGGCCGCATCGGCCGTATGGTGTTCCGCGCCAGCCTGAACCACCCCGAGATCGAGATCGTTGGCATCAACGACCTGTGTCCCGCCGACTACCTGGCTTATATGCTGAAGTATGATACGATGCATGGCCACTGCCAGGCCGAGATCGGCTACACTGAGAGCGCCATCATCGTCAATGGCAAGGAGATCCCTGTCTCCGCCGAGCGCAACCCCGCTGACCTGCCCTGGGCTAAACTGGGCGCCGAGTATGTGGTGGAGTCCACCGGCCTGTTCCTGACCAAAGAGAAGGCCCAGGGCCACCTGGACGCCGGCGCCAAGAAGGTTGTTATGTCCGCCCCCTCCAAGGACGACACTCCCATGTTTGTCTGCGGCGTCAACTTGGATAAGTACACCCCCGACATGAAGTTCGTGTCTAACGCCTCCTGCACCACCAACTGTCTGGCCCCCATTGCCAAGGTTCTGAACGATAACTGGGGTATCACCGACGGTCTGATGACCACTGTCCACTCCACCACCGCCACCCAGAAGACCGTGGACGGCCCCTCTCTGAAAGACTGGCGCGGTGGCCGCGCCGCCTCCGGCAACATTATCCCCTCCTCCACCGGCGCCGCCAAGGCCGTGGGTAAGGTCATCCCCGAGCTGAACGGCAAGCTGACTGGTATGTCCATGCGTGTTCCCACCCTGGACGTGTCCGTGGTGGACCTGACCGTTAACCTGGCCAAGCCCGCAAAGTATGAGGAGATCTGTGCCGCTATGAAGGCCGCCTCCGAGGGTGAACTGAAGGGGATCCTGGGCTACACCGACGAGGCTGTGGTGTCCAGCGACTTCCTGGGCGATCCCCGTACCTCCATCTTCGATGCCGACGCCGGCATCGCCCTGACCGACACCTTTGTGAAGGTCGTGTCCTGGTACGACAACGAGATCGGCTACTCCAACAAGGTCCTGGAGCTCATCAAGCACATGTACTCTGTGGATCACAAGTAAGATTTTTCTGATTCGATCAGGGCGCCGCAGCCGCGGCGCCCTTTTTCTTTTTTTGAATATAGAAGTATTATAATTTCCAAAAAATGTATGAAACCGTCCCACTCCGGGGCGGTTTTTTGTGTTAGACAGAGGGAAAGGCCTCACGCCCCAATCAAAGATTTCAAACACAGAAAGGACGATGGACTATGGCAAGCAGTTACACGGAACATTTCCAGCTCAATCAATGGGCGGCGGAAGACCCCGTCCTCCGGGAGGACTTCAATGCTGACAACGCAAAGTTAGACAAAGTAATTCCAAGAATCGTCACCGGGACCTATACCGGCGACGGGACGGCAGACCGGACAATCTATCTGGGGTTCCGTCCCAAGGCGGTGCTTTTATTTCCAGAAGATGGAACGACCTGCTTTTACTACTGTCCACCAAACTATTTTACCTGTCAGGGCGGCTTGATCTTAGACGGATACCCTCTGCGGTTAAAAAATGACCGCTGCAACATCATTTGCGCGGAAATCACGGACACCGGGTTTGCCGTCAAAATTTTCTCGGACCAGAGCAAGGCTGCCAATATTGCCACCAACCGAAATGGGACGGTATACCATTACCTTGCACTAGCCTGATATGAAAGAATCGCCCCCAGGCCAACTGGCCCAGGGGCGACACGTTATGGTTGTCTTAGATTGCTGACCAATAAAAGCTTAGGAGAAGATCATGGCGCTGGAACCGGTCAGAGTATAGGTGTTGTTGTCCATGCCCTGGAAGGTGACAACGACAGTAGCCTGATAAGTATGGCTGCCGGAGATAGCCACATTGGGCAGTGCGCTGTCGTCGAGGGAACTCAGAGTAGCACCAAGAGAAACCTTCTCATCCTTAGCGCTGCTGACAGTCTTAGCGAAGTCTTTCCCGTCAACAGTCAGAGTGGTCTTCACAGTGACATTCTTGGCTTCCCAACCAGAGATGTCCTTGCCATCAATGGTAGGAGCGGTGATGGTCATAGCCAGACTGCCGGAGTTCGTCAGCCCGACGGTCACAGAACCATCGGTGGTCACCACGGGGTCCTTGCCGCCCTCAGTGATGCCCTTGTCGTCGGGTACGACAACCAGGACAGTCTCGGCCAGAGGAGCCTGGTCATACTCGTTGTCCACGGTCATGACATACACGCCGGTGGTGTCAGCGGCGCGAGTGGTATCGGCCTCGATATCAGAGATATCGCCGGTGCGCAGCAGGTCCACATCGCCATTGGCCTTCAGCTCCACCACCACGAAGACGGTGTTGTCGTCATAGGCAAAGGTCTTTTTGGCGTTGCCGCCGAAGGTGATGCCAGTGTTCAGGGTCAGCACGCCGTCCTTGGCGGCGGTAGCCCAGTTGGCAGCGGCCTTACCGGCGTTGCTCTTCAGATCGAACTTGGCGGTCCAGGTCTGGACATAGTCATCGCCATCGCGCTTGTCGATCAGGTACATAGCCTTCTTGGCATTCTTAGCCAGAGTCTCGCTGGCGGTATAGAGGTCTTCGACCTTCTCGCCGTTGGCGTCATAGGCGTCGATGAAGCGATAGACGGTCTTGTTGTTCTTGTCCTTCTCAGCCTGATAGCCGGTGCCCTTTAGGATGATGTAGTCCTCGGCGTCGGCATCGCTGGTGAAGTTACCATAGATGAAGACGACCTCAGCCACGTTGTCGCTGTTCAGAACCAGCTTTACATCAGCGCCGGTCTTGCTGGATACGTTCTTGTAGCCGACCCAGGAGTTGTTATTCTCCACGTCTACGAACACGGTATTGTTGTTGGTAGCCTGCCCATTCGCAGTGCCGGTGGCGGAGATGGAGGGAACATCCTTCTTCACAGTGGCGCTGGTGCCGGCCTTCTCGGCGACGACCTCCAGGTCATAGCTGCTGGAGCCCTTGGTGAACTTGTAGATGGTCTTCTCAGCAACGGTCTTGGTGGTGCTATTGTCGCCACCATTCTTAACGGCGTCATAGGACTTGCCGCCGTCGATGATCTGGTCTACGGTGATGGTGTCCTCAGTGCCATCATAGAAGACGACCTTGGCAGAGGGCTCGCTGTTGAAGACAGTGCCCACTTCCTTCACGAACAGGTAATCCTCGGCAGTAGCGGTATCACCCTCGAAGGCCACGGCGTAGCCGTAAGCATCCAGATACAGGGTGGCTTCCTTGTCGATGACGGGGTTGGCGTCGGCGACGCTGTCCTCCAGGTTGTACAGGCCGGTGCCGATACCGTTGGCGGCGACAGCCTTGGTGTAAGCGTAGTTGTAGCTGTACTTGGTGCCGTCCAGAGTGGCGTAGTCGGCGTTCTTCACAGCAGTGACCTTGCCGGCTACAGTTTCGGCTACAGCCAGGGACTCGATCTCGCCGGAGGAAACAGAAGCGGTGTAGATGACGATGTCGTCCTTCTCAAACTTCTGATCGGTGGTGAACTTGTTGTCGGGGGTGTAAGCAGAACCAGCGCCGTTGTTTACCTTGGTCTTAAAAGACACGGTGACCTCGTAGTCGCCCTCGTCGCCGGTGACCTTGGTGACCTTGGCTACGCCGGTGTCGATCAGGGTCAGAACGACGGTCTCCTTGTCGGAGTCCACGAAGACCTCAGTCAGGACGCCCTTGTCAGCGGTCAGCACGCGCTCGCTGCTGGTCTTGCTGTGAGCGATAGCCAGGTCGCGGGCAGCGTGAGGGGCGGCGTTGGTGTCCTCGGCAACCAGGCCGCCGTTCTGGTAGATGGCCCAGTCGTAGTTATCAAAAGCGGCGGAGCCGACAGCCTGGTACAGAGCCTTCTCGGTGACCTTGACAGTCCAGGTCTGCTCGGCGGAGTCGGCATACTTGCCGATCTCGCTGGACTTATAGGTCCAGACGTTGGCGGGACGGTTGAAATCGTCGCTGCCCTCGTCCTTTTTCAGGTCGCCGTTGTACAGCTTCTCGCCCAGTTCCACGATGGAGCCCTTAGTAGAGCTGGTGGAGGAGGTGGGCTGCAGATCGCTGATGGCGCGGGCATAAGCCTTGTCGCTGGTGACATAGTTGTAGGTGACCTTGCCGGCCTCTACGATCACACCGTCGGCGTTGACCTTGATGGTGTCGTCGTCAGCCTCGACCATGCCGGACTCCAGAGCGTTCAGAACCAGTTGAGCCAGGTCGTTGCGGGTCATGGCCTCGGTAACGCCGGAGTCCACATCTTCAAACAGCTCGATCTTGCCAGCCTGCTTGATGGTGGCGAACTGCCAGTCGTCCTCAAAGTCGGACTGATACTGGAAGTAGCCCAGGGCCTTCATCAGCATCAGAGCGGCCTGGGAGGTAGTGACGGAGTCGCTGCCGCCGAAGGTCTTGGCGTCGTAGCCGGCGATGATGCCGTTGGTGTAGCAGGCGGCCACATAGGGTTCAGCCCAGGAGGGCACATCAGTGAAGGGGCTGGTGCCCTTGTAGTTGGCTACGCGGTAGTCCAGCAGGTTGGACATGACCACGGCCATCTCGTTGCGGGTGACCTTAGCGTTGGGGTTGAAGTTGCCGTTCTCGTCGCCGGTCATGATGCCGACTTCCTGGAGAACTTCGATGGCTTCCTGATTCTGCTCGGAAGACACATCGGCGTAGCTCGCGCCGGTGCCGACTACCATCAGGCCCATGACCATGACGGAAGCCAGAGCCAGGCTAAGAGCCCGTTTCAGGTTTCTCATTCGGGATTCCTCCTTAAATTTTTTCGGGGACTTTTCTGACAAAATCCCCATTTTTTCGAGGCTTTGAGGACTTTTTAGGGCATTAGCCCTGTATAACTCCCCTTGCCTCGTGATTATCTTAGCAGAAGTCAAATTTGAAGTCAACGGGTTTGATACAAGTGTAACAGAACCGTAATATTGCGTCCGGATTGTTACAGCAGAGGAAATCAGCGGCTTTTCAGGGGATCTCTGCCTGGGGCGGGGAACCCGCTGCTTGGGGCTGCTGTTCCCCGTGCTACCACACATCTCCAGGACATGAGATCACGGTCCCCTTACATTATAATAACAGCCCCCCGGGCGTGTGGCACAGGACCGTACACCCAGGGGGCTGTTTTCATTTGTTAAGGCCGTCAGACCTCCATGATGACAGGCAGGATCATGGGGGACCGCTTGGTCTTTTTATAGAGGTAGTTGGACAGGTCGCCCTTGATGGCCCCCTTGATGGCGGACCAGTCGGTGGCGTAGCGGCCGTCCACGGACTGGATGGCCTCCAGGGCCACCTGGCGCAGCTCCTCCATCAGCCCCTCGGACTCCTTCACATAGACGAAGCCCCGTGTGATGATGTCCGGGCCGGACACCAGGGCGCCGTCCTCGCCGGACATGGACAGGACCACCACGATCATGCCGTCCTGGGCCAAGTGCCGCCGGTCCCGAAGGACCACGCTGCCCACGTCGCCCACGCCGTAGCCGTCCACAAAGACCTGCCCGGCGGTTACGGTACCCGCCAGCTTGGCGGAGGAATGGGTCAGCTCGATGACCCGGCCAATGTCGCCGATGATGACCTGGTTGGGGGTCATGCCCATCTGCTGGGCCAGCTTGGAGTGGATCTGGAGCATCCGCTGCTCCCCGTGGACGGGGATGAAAAACCTGGGCTTGACCAGGGCGTGGACAATTTTCAGCTCCTCCTGACAGGCGTGTCCGGATACATGGAGGGTCATCTCCCGCTCGTTCATCACCTCCACGCCCTTGCGGTACAGCTCGTTGACCACGTTGCCGATGGCGTTCTCGTTGCCTGGAATGGCGGAGGCGGAGATAATGACCCGGTCTCCGGGGAGCAGGTCCACCTGGCGGTGGGTGTTGAAGGCCATGCGGGTAAGGGCGGACATGGTCTCGCCCTGGCTGCCGGTGGTGATGATGCACACCCGGTCCTTGGGCAGTGACTTGATGTGGTTCAGGTCCATGAGCACTCCGTCTGGGATGTTCATATAGCCCAGCTCGGAGGACACCTTCATCACGTTCTCCATGGACCGGCCGGTGACCGCCACCTTCCGGCCGTACCGGGCCGCCACGTCGATGATCTGCTGGATGCGGTCCACATTGGAGGCAAAGGTGGTGATGATGATGCGCTCCTCACACCCCCGGAACAGGGCGTCAAAGGAGGCACCCACGCTGCGCTCGCTGCGAGTATAGCCGGGGCGCTCCACATTGGTGGAGTCTGCCAGAAGGGCCAGCACGCCCTCCTTGCCCAGCTCGCCCAGGCGGGCCAGGTCCATCATCCCCCCCTGGATGGGGGTGGTGTCGATCTTAAAGTCGCCGGTGTGGACACAGGTTCCCACAGGGCACTTGATGGCAAAGGCCACCGCGTCGGCAATAGAGTGGTTGACGTGGATAAATTCCACGCTGAATTTCCCCGCCTTGACCACATCCCCCGCCTCGCAGGTGATGAGCTTGGTCTTATCCAGCAGACGGTGCTCCTCCAGCTTCAGCTTAATGAGGCCCGCGGACATCCGGGTGGCGTAGATAGGGGCGTTGATGGAGCGGAGGACATAGGGCAGGGCGCCAATGTGGTCCTCATGTCCGTGGGTGATAAAGATGCCCCGAATCTTCTGCTGGTTCTTAATGAGATAGCTGACATCGGGGATGACTACGTCGATGCCGTACATATCGTCGTCGGGAAAGCCCATGCCGCAGTCCACCACCACGATGTCGCCGCCGTACTCGTAAACCGTGAGGTTCTTGCCGATCTCGTTGAGGCCGCCAAGAGGAATGATTTTCAATTTTTCAGCCATAAATACTCCTTATCGTCGTTTTAATTTGGATGTAGCGGCGAAAGGACCCACAAAAACCAGCCGTGCCCCACGGCACAGCTACTGGACGGAAGGACTGCTCCCCTCCGGCCCTGCCTCGCCGGAGGGGAAAATGGTCCCTTCGCCTGTCTAGTGGATCTCGCCTTGGTCCCCTGTGGGCCGGCCCCGCCTGTTACTCACGGTTTGGGCGCACAGGATATATTTAAACGCGCGGGCCTGGGGCCCATACGCGCATAAATCAAAAACAAAGCCAATTACTGGCACAGATAGTATACCACACTTTTTTCTAAAAGTATACTATTGCTTTCAAGAGAACAAAAGAACTACTTTTTATCCCTTCCTTGGGCACATTGTTCAGAAATGGCCCGGTCCAGCTGGGCCGCCCGCCCGGCGTAGAAATCGCACAACTCGGCGGCGATCTCCAGGTCGGGGCCCTCGCCCACCACCCGAAGGGCGGACCGGCGGGCCAGGGGGACCAGATAGACCCAGCCACCCCCGGTGTGGACACGTAGGCCCTCGCCCCCGCAGGTCCGGCCCTGCTCCCGAACCATAGCCTCCATGACCCGCCCCCGGTCTGAGGAGAGGGGGACCTCCCGCCGCCAGGAGGAGAAGCGGGGGGTCTTGGAGATCAGCGCGTCCAGCTTTTGGCCCGATACGCCCATCCGAGCGCAGATCCGGGCTGCGGCGCTGGGCGCCGACCAAAACCAAGGTTGAGCGGCATACAGGTCTCTGGCTGGCTTTCCGTCCCGGTCCAGCCGCAGGACGGTCCCGTCATAACCGGCGGCTACCAAGTCCACCGCGGCGCTGGCCCCGGAGGGGACGGCCAGTCTGCCAGAACCGTTCTCCATCTCGATGAGGGCCACCAGGGCCAACAGCTGGCTGGAATCCAGGATGGCGCCCCGCTCATCCTGGGCGGTAAGACAGAAGCCGCCGTGGCTGGCCCGGAAGGCCGGGATGCCCGGCCGCCAGCGGTCCTCCACCTGGCAGCCCAGGGACAGGAGGACCGCCCGTATGGCCCGGTCATCCGGACCATTTCCCTCCACCGCCACCGTCACCCGGCGGAGGGCGGGGTGACCCAGTGAGGCGGCGGCAGCCACTTGGTCGGCCCACTGCTTCCGCGTCAGTTCCAGACGCTCCATCTGCCCCACCTGCCGGGCTCGGACCCGCCGGAACTCCCCCTGGAGAAGGGCGTGCTCCAGCTTCCGCTCCCTGGCCCGCTCCAGAGGCAGGCCCTGGCGGTCAAAGAAATGGAGAAAGACGCGCTCCTCCCCTTCCTCTATAAAGAGGGAGATGGGCAGCATACGG
>NZ_JAOQKF010000009.1:18178-25096 GCF_025567565.1 Muriventricola aceti
AGATCGGGCCAGCCGACAGCCAGCGGGGGCTGTCTGCCCAGGCCACAGACGCACCCGCTCCAACAGGATGGCCCCCTCCTCCGCCAGGGCGTTGTCCCCCAGCACAGCTCCATCCTTCAAAATAGACTTCTTCTGAGCGGCAGAGCCGGGGCATAAAATGGCGCCGTCCAGTGAGGCCCTAGAGTCTACGGCGGTTCCTTCCAGCAGGACGGACCGCTGGACCACCGCCCGTTCTCCCACCCGGCACTCTCTGCTGATTACCGCATAGGGGCCTACAATGGCGCCTGGTTCCAGTTCCACATCCCGGTCGATCCAGCAGGGAGGCGTCAGCGTGATCCCTTGGGGAAGAGATTGGGCGGACCAGATCCCGTCGCTCCGCTGGGGAATATTCAGGTCCATTGTTACCCGTCCATCCAGGGCGTCCTGAACACACTTAAGGTAGGCTCCGCAGTCCCCCATATCGCACCAGTAGCCCTCCAGGGGACAGCCGTACAGAGGCATCCTCTGTTCCAGCAGGGTAGGGAACAGATCCTTGCCAAAGTCAAAGGGGCCCTGCTGGGGCACCAGCTCCATAGCCCGTGGGGATAGAATATAGATGCCTGTATTTACCATGTTGGTAACCACCTGGCCCCAGGAGGGTTTTTCCACAAACCGCTGTACACGCCCCTGCTCGTCGGTGAGGACCAGACCGTACTCCAGAGGCTTGGGGTGGGCGTAGAGGACCAGAGTAGCGCAACTCTCCCACTCCTGATGCGCCTGGATGGCTTCAGTCAGGTCCAGGTCGCAGACACAGTCCCCGCTGATGACCAGGAAGTCCTCCCGCCCCAGGTGGGACAGGCAGTTTCTAACACTTCCGGCGGTCCCCAGAGGCTCCTCCTCTACAAAATAGGTCAGCTGGACGCCCAGCTGTTCCCCACTGCCAAAGTAGTCCATCACTGACTGGGGTTTGTAGCACAGAGTGACACAGATATCGGTGATGTGGTGGCGCTTTAACAGGGTGATGATGTGCTCCATTACCGGCCGCCCGAACAGGGGAGTCATGGGCTTTGGGACACCAAGGGATAGGGGCCGCAACCGGGTGCCTTCCCCGCCGGCCATAATAACTGCTTTCATGGACCGCTACCGTCCTTTCCTTTGTTAGTAACGGTTAGTATGGTCCGGCCGGTTGCCTTTCATGCCAACCGGCAGCTTGTCCAGTTCAATTGAATATGATATACTTTGGAAAAACAGGAGGGACTGGATATGGACATCAAGCCGGGGCGCTACCGCCATTTTAAAGGGAGTGAATACCAGGTGCTCGGTTCCGCCACGCACTCGGAGACCGGGGAGGCTATGGTGGTCTACCGGGCCTTATACGGGGAGGGCGGACTGTGGGTCCGGCCGGCCGTTATGTGGAGCGAGTGGATAACGCGGGACGGGTATTCTGGCCCTCGTTTTATCTTTGTGGGGGATATAGGATGAATATTCAGATTTTTGGAAAAAGCAAGTGCTTCGACACCAAAAAGGCGGAGCGATGGTTTAAGGAACGGCGCATCAAATTTCAGGCTGTGGACGTAAAAAAGTATGGCATGAGCCTGGGGGAGCTGACCAGCGTGAAAAACGCCGTGGGACTAGCCGTCATGGTAGACACGGGACACCCGGACGCGGCGCTGCTGTCCTATCTGGCCTCCGACCAAGCTAAACTGGAGAAGCTCTACCAGGACCCGACTTTGCTCCGCACCCCAATCGTCAGGAATGGCAGGCAGGCCACCGTGGGCTACTGTCCCGACGTCTGGGCCCACTGGCAATAAAGTCCTATTTATCGGACATAGGCTCTGCTATCCTTGAGTCGAGAAAGGAGAGATGCCCTGTGGCAAAAAGCGCCAATCAAAAATCCAAGCTGCTCTATCTGTCCAAGATCCTGCTGGAGCAGACGGACGAGGATCACCCCATCACCGTCCCTGAGATGATTCAGGAGCTGGCCAAGCGGGACATCAAAGCGGAGCGAAAGAGTATCTATGACGACCTTGAGACGCTCTCCTTGTTCGGCCTGGATGTTCAGAGCCGCAAGGGCCGTTCACCAGGCTGGTTCATCGGTTCCCGAGAGTTTGAGCTGCCGGAGCTGAAGCTGCTCATGGACGCAGTACAGTCCTCCCGTTTTATCACCCAGAAAAAGAGCGACGCCCTGATTCGCAAGCTAGAGGGGCTGGCTAGCATCCACCAGGCCCGGCAGCTCCAACGCCAGGTCTATGTCAGCGGGCGGATCAAGGTGATGAACGAGAGCATCTATTATAATGTAGACAGGCTCCATGGGGCGCTGTCCGCCCAGAAGGCCATCACCTTCAAATATTTCGACTACGACATTTCTCGCCAGAAGGTCTTTCGCCGGGACGGCAAGCGGTATACTGTCTCCCCTTATGGCCTGATCTGGGACAACGAGAACTACTACCTGGTAGCCTTTGATCATGTCAATCAGGAAATGCGCCACTACCGGGTGGACAAGATGGCAGATATCGTAGTCACCAATCTTCCTCGCTCCGGCCAGGAGCAGTATCCCAACTTTCAGGTAGCCTCCTACGGCCAGAAGCACTTTGCCATGTATTCCGGCAAAGAGATGACAGTTACCCTTCGGGGTCTCCAATCCATGGCTGGTGTGGTCTGGGATCGCTTCGGCCAGGACATCATTCTGGTCCCTGACGGGGAGTCCCACTTTCGGGTCACCCTCTCTCTAGTCATGAGCCCCCAGTTTTTAGGCTGGCTTTTTGCCTTAGACGGTATCGAGCTGGTGGCCCCGCAGGAGGCTGTGGATTTATACCGCCAGCGGCTCGTCTCTATTCAAGCGGCATACCAAGATGCAAGTTTGTGATCTTGTCTACCAAATGTCTACCAAAAAAAGCGGGAAAGCGCTGGGAAACGTGGCTTTCCCGCTTTTCCATTTTCTGGGTGTCTACCAGATGTCTACCAAGGGCACTTTTTCTTTGAAAAAGCGCCCTTTTTTATTTTCTCTTAGCGGGTTTTCCTCACCTTTTTTGCTTTGCAAGGGGCGTTATACTCCGCTGGGCCGACTATTGGGCGAAAACACCCCTGTTTTGAACGAAAAAAGCGCGAAAATTCAGGCGTTTTCCCCTAACAATGACCGCTGTAAAATAATGGCTCTCTACTCGAAACAGGTCGGAGGGCGGCCCCTGAACGTTGCCATGGAGCGCTCCACAGGGCCTCTGCTGACGGTCGGCACAGGAAGGGGCAGCTCTCCCGCCTGTTTCGGGTTCCGGGGCGAAAAGCGGTCAGTTGAGATATGGTCCGAAAGGCTGCACAGGTCCGAGGGCCAAAAAATTTAAGGAGGAATCCCGAATGAGAAACCTGAAGCGGGCCCTTAGCCTGGCTCTGGCTTCCGTCATGGTCATGGGCCTGATGGTAGTCGGCACCGGCGCGGCCTACGACGATGTGTCTTCCAAGCAGAATCAGGAAGCCATCGAAGTTCTCCAGGAAGTCGGTGTCATGACCGGCGACGAGAACGGCAACTTCAACCCCGACGCACTGGTCACCCGTAATGAGATGGCCGTGGTCATGTCCAACCTGATGGACTACCGCGTAGCCAACTACAAGGGCACCAGCCCCTTTACCGATGTCCCCGCATGGGCTGAACCCTATGTAGCCGCCTGCTACACCAACGGCATCACTTCCGGTGTCAGCGCCACCACCTACGGCGGTGACCAGTCTGTCACCACTGCCCAGGCCGCTCTGATGCTGATGAAGGCCCTGGGTTACTTCCAGTTCCAGTCCGACTTTGAGAATGACTGGCAGTTCTCCACCATCAAGCAGGCCAACAAGATCGACCTGTTCATCGATGTGGAGTCCGGCGTCATCGAGCCCATGACCCGCAACGACCTGGCTCAACTGGTGCTGAATACTCTGAAGGCCGGCACTGTTGAGGCCGACAACGACACCATCAAGGTTGACGCCGACGGCGTCAAGGTTGAGGCTGGTAAGGTCAGCTACAACTTCATCACCAGCGGCGAGTCCTATGCCGGCGCCATCAAGGGCCTGACCACCGCCGGCACTGTTGTCAACTCCGGCACCCGGATCGTGGAGCTGGGCGAGAAGCTGTATCAGGGCGATCTGAAGATGTACGAGGATCGCAGCGACGACTTCGGCCGTCCCGGCACCCGCTGGACCTACAAGACCACTACCATTGGCACCTACTCCGATACCCCCGCCGCCACCTACACCGCCAAGATGAGCAAGGACGACCTGTACGACCTGCTGGGCAAGGACGTGGTGGACGACTATCGTCTGGATCTGTTCGTTGACGGTGTGAAGGTTGCCGACGAGGTCGCCATCACCACCACCTACGCTCAGGCCAACTCCTCCTCCGCCTCCTGCCAGAGCGGCAAGGGCGTGCTGACCGAGGTGTATACGGACGCCGACAAGGAACTGGTCACCGTCACCGTGTCCAACACCTATCTGATGCAGGCCACCGGCGACTACAACGAGAGCAAGGGCACTGTGGCTGTCACCACTCTGACCACTCCCATTGGCGGTCTGACCAACAGCGTCAACTCCCTGGCTGACGACGACTTCGACTCCGTCAAGGATATGGCCGAGGACGACTACATCCTGTACACCTACGCTGGCGGCAAGGTTCAGTCCGCTGTGAAGGCTGAGGTCCTGACCGGCGAGGTCACCGCTTACTCCACCGCTACCAAGACCTATGGCGACGCCGGCGGCAACGTGACCATCGACGGCACCAAGCACGACTACGCCAAGTTCGCTGAGGTTGACGGCGACAACGGCTGCGCCACCGAGTTCTCTGTGGGCAACAACGCCGCCATCGTGCTGGATCAGTACGGCTATGCCCTGTATGTGGACGACGCTTCCCTGTCCATGGGCAACTATGTCTACATCAACGGCATCGCCAAGGAAACCAACCTGTCTACTAAGGACATCTCTGACGCCTACTTCTCCGACGGCGCTAATGAGACCATCACCATCAAGGAGCTGCGGAACGCGGCCGGCCAGAAGCAGACAATCACTTACGCCAGCGGTAACCGTACTGATAGCTACAACGGCTGGTACTCCTATAGCCGCAACAGCAAAGACGAGTACACTCTGACTGCTGCAGCCACTACCGGAACCAGTTCTGCCACCAGCATCAAGAACAACAAGGTAGTCATTTTTGACAGCGTGGTAGGCAACAGCAACACCGTGTTTATCGTGAAGGACAAGAACGACGACATTACCATTTATACCGGCATCGTCAACGTGCCTGATATCACCATCGACACTGCGAACGACGGCAAGATTGCCTTTATGCGCGATAAGGACAACAACACTAAGGCAGCCTCTCTGGTCTTTGTGGACACTGGCGACAACGGCCGCGTGAAGAGCACCACCAACAGCCTGCTGTACACCGTGAAGAAGGATACCACCTTTGTGGACAACAGCGACAATGAGAAGGTGGAGCGCTGGTTCGTGGTCCTGGACGGCGAGCTGACCAAGGTGGAGACCAAGGAGCGTTGGAGCAAGGGCAACCTGTATGAGGATTACTCCATTGACGCTGACGGCTACTATGAGACCGGTTCCGCCTTTGACACCCCCGACGATGCTGATAAGGAAACTGTTGCCTTGAACGGCGATGCCATCACTCAGAGCGGCGATACCCTGACCCTGGATACCACCTCCCTGGTGATTGGCAGCGACAGCGAGATTACTTTGATCATGCTGCCCGCTAACAAGGGCGACCGCTACCCCCTGTCCGGTGAAGTCATGAACGACAACAACGCCGACTATCAGGTGGAGCAGAACATCGCCGCCAAGACTCTGGCCAACACCTTCAAGGACCGCACCGTGACCGGTAATGCCTATGTCATCTATGATGACAAGAACGACAGCGATTTGGCCGCCCGAATCTACGTGGTCGTGACTGAGTGCTCCACCGTGAACGGCGGCAGTGTCACTCCTCCTGTAACCGGGTATGCGATTAGCAATACCAACAGCGGCGCTGTTTCTGTTACCATGGACAAGAACAAGGTGACCATTGCTAACGTCAAGGTCGTGGATAGCAACGGAGCTAACTACAATTATGGTTCTGCTACTCTGAATTTCAAGATTGAAGTTCGTGACGGCGGCTATCAGGAAGAAGTTTCCTTTACTGCTCCTGCCGCTACCGCTAATCAGAGTGAGTACGCCGGTTGCATGATTGACGGCGACTTCACCCTGCCCTATGAGCTGGCTGCCGGAAACTATCGTGTCACTGTTACGGTTAGCAACAACACTATTGGTACTCTGACCATCGGCGTCGGTACTGCCACTGTTGCATAACTGATAAATCTCTCATTATCTCATAGCAACGAATTAAAACCACCCCCGGACTTCGGCCCGGGGGTGGCTTTTCCTTATCCAACAGCCAGATAGTGATAGGTGGTATCCGCTGAATTGCAGGATACCCCGGCGTACTCCCCTATTCTGGTTTCGTACACTGTAAAGCCCGCATCCGTCACCTCCACACCGGGGTAATACTCATAGGGGGAGGAAATTGACCGGCGATATCGGTGGCTGGCAGAATGGCCGGGGAGGGCCAGACCGCCGAACATATAGCCGGAGGAATTGGGGCTGTACATCAGGCCGCTCTGGGTCATGGTCAGGACCGCCTTGGGAGCAAAGCCCAGGGGGATGGTCTGGCTGGCCGCTCCATTCCCCTGATAGGTCCCGGTGACAATTTTGGGGATGGCGGAGCGAAGTTCCGCCCGCTCCTGGGCCGCCTGGGCCAGGGCGCTGTCCAGCTTGGCGTTGTCCTGGTTGAACTCCGCACGGAGCACCTTGTCCTCCGCCTCCCATTGGTTGAGGTGGTAGTGTTGGGTCTTGTTCGTTGACATGGTAGTTCCTCCTTTAAGTATTAAAGTTATTGTTTTGGCTCTCTTTTTTTGGGGGGGCTGTCAG
>NZ_JAOQKF010000009.1:25387-41758 GCF_025567565.1 Muriventricola aceti
CATTGGAGCCGGACAGCTCCATAAAGGATTTGGAACCATCGGCCACAGCGACTACGGAGCCATCCTGGTAGTCCTTCTGCTCCTTTACCGCCACACCGGCAATTTCCACCGGGGGCTGGGAGCGCAAGGACGCCATGAGCGCGGCCATCTTCTTTAGCCCGTCCAATCCAGGCATGACCAGATTCAGGGTCTTTTCCCCGTAGCAGCCGTACTTTTGATAGAGCGCCTGGAGGGCATCATAGAGCGTCATGCCCTGAGAGGCGTACCAGGCCGCCATCTCGGTGAGCTCCACACTGGCGGACACAGCGTCCTTGTCCCGCACATAGTCACCCAGCATATAACCGTAGGACTCCTCGTAGGACATGATGACGCTGCCCTGGCCGCTTTCCTCCAGCTGGTCCTTCTTCTGGGCCAGGAACTTGAAGCCAGTGAAGGTGTCATAGCACTGAAGGCCGTTGACCTCGGCCACCTTACGGGCCATCTCGGTGGTGACGATGGTTTTCAGAGCTACGGGCTTGTCCGGCATCCTGCCTGTGCGGCGCTTGGCTCCGATCAGGTAGTCAAGCAGCAGTACGCCGGTCTGGTTGCCGGAAATGACCTTAAAGTTGCCGTCCCCGGTCCTGACCATGATGCCCACCCGGTCCGCGTCCGGGTCGGAGCCCAGGATAAAGTCCGCCCCATGCCGCTTCGCCAGCTCCACCGCCAGGGCAAAGCCCTCTGGGTTTTCCGGGTTGGGGGAGACCACGGTGGGGAAGTTCCCGTCCACCACCATCTGCTCCGGAACGCAGATGACGTGCTTCATGCCCAGACGGCGCAGGGCCTCGGGAATCAGTTGGTAGCCGGTGCCGTGGAAGGGGGTATACACCATTTTAAAGGTGTCCGCCACCTGCTCCACCACGGCTTTGTCATTGACCTGCTCCATGACGTTGGCCAGGAATTTCTCGTCAGTCTCCGCCCCCATGAGGACGATCTGGCCGCTGGCTACGGCCTGGTCGTAATCCATGGTTTTTACACAGGCAAACACGTCCAGCTCCTTCATCTTTTTGGCCACCTCGTCGGCGTGCCTGGGAGGGAGCTGGGCCCCATCCTCCCAGTAAACCTTATAGCCGTTATACTCCTTGGGGTTATGGCTGGCGGTGACATTGATGCCGGCGATGCAGCCATACTCCCGAACGGCAAAGGAAAGCTCCGGCGTGGGGCGGAGCGCCTGGAACAGACGGACAGGGACGCCGTTGGCGGCCATGACACAGGCGGCCTCTTTGGCAAAAATATCAGAATTGTTCCGGCAGTCAAAGCAGATCGCCACCCCCCGGGCGGCAGCTTGGGGCCCCTCCTCCAGAATCACCTGGGCAAAGGCCTGGGTGGCGTGGCGGATGACATGGACGTTCATCCGGTACAGTCCCACCCCCATGGTGCCCCGCAGGCCGGCGGTGCCAAAGGAGAGCTGATCGAAGAAACGGGATTCGATCTCCTTGGGGTCGTTCTGGATGGACTCCAGCTCCGCCTTCTCCGCGGCGGAGAGGGCGGGGCTGTGGAGCCACTCCTGGTATCTATCTTGATAGGACATAGAAAAATCCTCCTCTGGTGGTAAGATCAGGTTTCGCCCACAGTATAACACAGAAAAAGGGAAATTTCCAGCCGCATTTGGGGGAAAACACCTCTAATCAGAGAGCAGGGCGGCCATATCCCCTGGCATCGGGCGGGAGAAGGACAGAAGGCGGCCAGTCAGGGGGTGAAGGAAGGAGAGCTCCGCCGAATGAAGGGCCGGGCGAGAGATCAGCGTCCGGTCTTCCCTCCCATACAGGAAGTCCCCGGTAAGGGGGTGGCCGAGATAGGCCATGTGGACCCGAATCTGGTGGGTTCGGCCGGTATCCAGCTCCAGGCGGAGGAGGGAGCGGCCACTGTGGGCGGACAGCACTCGATAGCGCGTGCGGGCCGGCTTGCCGTCTGGGCGGACCATCTGCTCCACCAGAGACCCGTCCTTCGGCCCCAGAGGGGCGCTGATGAGGCCGGAGGGGGGCTCCGGCCTGCCTTCACAGACCGCCAGATAGGTCCGTCGGAATCCCTCTGCGTGGAGTTGGCGTTTCAGAATCTCCTGGGCATGAGGGTGTTTGGCCGCCACCAGCAGGCCGGAGGTGCCACGGTCCAGCCGATGGACCGGGTGAAAGTCCGCAGAATCTCCCTCCAAATCGTAATGCCAGAGTAAAAAATTACCCAGAGTATCATTATAATGCCCCGGACCGGGATGGACGGGGACACCGGGGGCCTTATTCACTACTATCAGGTCTTCATCCTCGTAGACGAGGTCCAAGGGGCCGGGGGCCGGGACAATGCCGCTGCGCCGCTCCAGGTCATCCAGCCGGACGGAGAGAAGCTGGCCCACCTGGGGGCGGGCATCAGTTTGAACCCGCTGTCCATCCAGAAGAATGCCGTCCGGCCACCACTTAATCCGGCGGACCACCGTGCCCGACAGTCCCAGCCGCTTTTTTAAAATAGTGTCCACTTTGCTCCCCTCCAGCTCCGGGGAAATGGACAACTCCAACCGGCGGCTCACAGCTTTTTGGTCCAGCGGTTCACATTGACCATGTAGAACACACAGTGGAGGGTGATGACGACCGCCACTAGAGCGGTGGGAAATCCGCTGCCCAGCACCAACGTAAGAAAAAATACCGCCCACAGAAGATATAACGTCCAGTACCAGCTGGAATAGGCCGCCTTTTCCCGGATGGATACGTTGCGTTCGTCACGCTCCGCTCGCTCAATCTCCTTCCGCTCCTCCGGGGTCCAGGTCCGGTCAAAGTGGGCCATGAGGAGCCGGCTGCCGGAGAGACCGCCCAAAGCCCCGGCCAGGCCAAAGCACAGCCCGCTGATAGGGGCCGTGAGGCGGTCCCCCAAAATAACCGCCGCTACGCCAAGTCCAACGGCGATCCCCAGACCGATCCCAGGGAAAAAATTTTTTGGTGGAAATTTTTTCATGGCTCATCCTCCTCAAACAAAAAGACTTCCTCGATGGTCAACCCAAAGTATTTGGAAATGCGGTGGGCCAGGAGAAGCGAGGCATTGTACCGGCCGTTCTCCAGGGAAATAATGGTCTGACGGGTGACGTCCACCTCGTCCGCCAGCTCCGCCTGAGAGATACGGCGCTCCTTCCGAAGCTCCGCGATGCGATTGGTCACCCAGACACCTCCTTTCGAGATGTAAAGCGCACTTTACAACAAGAAGTATAGCACACTTAACATTTTGTGTCAAGCTGACTTTACTATTTAGAAAAAATTTTCATTTTTGCTCCTGCATGGACGGGAAGATACAACTTTTGGGGCGGGAGGGCAGAGGGTGAGGAGGGATAGGGTGGCAAAGAAAAAGCTCCCTGGGAGGGAGGATATTTTAGAACGGATGTGGAAGCTGGCTAACGCCAGGGTGGAGGACGCGGTACGGCTGGCCTGCTGGCCGGAGGAGGAGCCGGGGCGGCTGGAGAAGTTGGAGCTGGACGGGCTCACCGAATTTAAGCGGGGGGCGAATGGGGTCATTGAGCTGAAGTTTACCGACCGGGCCAGATTGCTGGAGCTGCTGCTGGACGCGGCGGAACACAGCGGTCAGGAACAGGTGGATCGGTTCCTCCAGGCTATGGAGGGGCAGGAGTGAGAGAGCTGGTATTTTCCCCAAAACAACGGCGGGTGCTGACCTGGTGGCGGCCAGGATCTCCGGACCGGGACAGGCAAGCTATTCTTTGCGACGGGGCAGTACGAAGCGGCAAGACACTGTGTACTGGCCTGTCCTTTTTTTGCTGGGCCATGGTGTCCTTTCACCGGAAGAACTTTGCCCTGTGTGGCAAGACCATCCAGTCCATAGGCCGCAATCTGCTGGAGGAACTGCTGCCTCTGCTGGATGATATGGGATTCCGGTGCGAGAAAAGGACGTCCAAAAACCTGCTCACCGTCCGACTGGGGGGACGGGTCAACACCTTTTATCTGTTTGGAGGGCGGGACGAGGGTTCAGCGGCTTTGATCCAGGGGATTACGCTGGCGGGAGCCCTGCTAGATGAGGTGGCGCTCATGCCTCGGTCCTTTGTGGAGCAGGCTGTGGCCCGGTGCTCGGTGGCGGGCAGCAGACTGTGGTTCTCCTGCAACCCGGAGTCTCCAGCCCACTGGTTTTATCAGGAGTGGGTACGAAAGGCGGAGGAGAAGAAAGTCCTGCGCCTCCCTTTTTCTATGGAGGACAATCCTGGGCTGACCCCTGAGGTACGTGAGAGATACCGTACCATGTTTCAGGGGACCTTTTACCGGCGGTTCGTTCTGGGAGAGTGGGTAGCCGCCGAAGGGCTGGTCTACGACTTTCTGGACGAGAGCTTTTGGAAAGAGGCCCCGGAGAACGGATTGGAGCGGTGGCACATCTCTGTGGACTATGGTACGGCCAACCCCACCTCCATGGGGTTGTGGGGACAGCGAGATGGAGTCTGGTATCGGGTAAAGGAGTATTACTACAACTCAAGAGAGGAACACCGGCAAAAGACCGACGAGGAGTACGCCGACGACCTAACGGCTCTGGCGGGTGGACGGTCCATCCAGGGAGTAGTGGTAGACCCGGCTGCGGCCAGCTTCCTGGAAACTCTGCGCCGCAGGGGATGGCGGGTGCTGCCGGCTGACAACCGGGTCCTATCAGGTATTCGTCTCACCGCCAGGCTGCTAAAGGCCGGAAAGCTGGTCGTCTGCGCGGGATGCACGGCCGCCATCCGGGAGTTTTCCCTTTACCACTGGGACCCGGACTGCCAGGGGCGGGACCAGGTAAAAAAGGAGCACGACCACGCTATGGACGAAATCCGGTATTTCGCTGCCACGGTAGCCGCCCGAGAGGAGAGACGAGGCGGTCTCTACGCCGGAGTGGTAGAGCGGAGCGGGTTTTAAAGACATAGTTCTCCCTTATTTTTGCGGCGGAAGATCAGACCCTGATTACCAATAGAGGCTGGTACTCTCAGATAATCCATAGAAAGGAGCAAACAGCATGAAATGGTGGGAACGAAAGCGGCGGGAGCCTCCCGCCCCGGTGGTCCAGGTACGGCAGGGAAAGGGACAGCCCTTCGGGGCGCTGGACCGTTATGTGCCCCTGAGCTCCGGTGAGGTGGAGCTGTACCGGGCGATCCGGGAGGGGGTCCCCCTAGTGGACGCCGCCATCTGGAAGCTGGTACGGCTGTGTGGCGGGACGACTCCCCGGTGTGGAGACGGCAGGGCTCAGGCGGGCCTGGATCGCTTTTGGCGAACTGTGGACACGGGCTGGGGGCAGCGGGGCGTCCAATCCTTCTTGGACCGGTATCTGGACGACCTGTTCACCTGCGGCCACGGTCTGGGGGAGATGGTGCTGTCCGGCGACGGCAGGGATATCGCCGCCCTGCTCTGCGCCGATCCAGAGCAGGTAGAGGCGCGGCTGGGGGACAGCCCCATGGACTTCCTCCTGTGCCGAAGAGAGGCGGGGGCAGTCCGGGAGCTGCCCTGGCAGGAGCTGCTCCTGTTTACACCATTCCAACCCACAGGAGACGCCCCCTGCGGGGTATCCCTGCTGCGCTCCATGCCCTTTCTGGCAGGCATCCTGCTGAAGATTTTTCAGGCCACCGGCCAGAACTGGGAGCGGGCAGGTAACCTCCGCTTTGCGGTGGTATGCAGGCCGGGCCAGGGCGAGGAGGCCTTTGCCCAGGAGCGGTGCGGCCAGATCGTCCAGGAGTGGTCCTCCGCCATGGCCGCCGGCCGGGAGGGTCAGGTGCGTGACTTTGTAGCGGTGGGGGACGTGGACATCAAGGTCATCGGGGCGGACAGTCCGGTGCTGGACAGCCAAGTACCCGTGCGGCAGATTCTGGAACAATTAGTGGCCCGGACAGGCATCCCGCCCTTCATGCTGGGCCTGTCCTGGTCGGCCACGGAGCGGATGAGCGCCCAGCAGGCCGACCTGCTGACCAGTGAGATCACAGCCATCCGCCGGACGGTGGAGCCGGCCCTGCTCCGTGTGGCGGAGCTGTGGCTGCAGCTCCACGGCTTTGACGACCGGGTGGAGCTGGAGTGGGAGGACATCGACCTGCAGGATATGGTGGAAGAAGCTCGGGCCGAGCTGTACCGGGCCCAAGCGGACAAGTTGAGGGAGGAAATGGCATGAAGATCATAAAAGAGAGCCAGGGGGGGCAGGAAACAGAGGTGAGTCCGGAGGACCTGGCCCTGATCAACCAGCTGGCCCGCAAAGAGCTCAAGGCGGAGGAGGTGTACACCTTTTCCGTTCGACTGTGTGACGACCAGGTGGACCGGGACTTTGAGCGGTTTTCTCCACAGACTTTGGAGGAGCTGGCCGGACTGTTTGTGGGCAAGAGCGGAATTTTTGACCACCAGTGGTCCGCCCGGGGGCAGTCGGCCCGGATCTATAAGACGGAGGTGATCCGGGAGCCGGAAAAAATCACTCTGGCCGGGGACGGTTACTGCTGGCTGAAGGGCTACGCCTACATGGTGCGGACCGAGAGCGGCCGGGACCTGATCGCGGAGATCGAAGGGGGGATCAAGCGGGAGGTCAGCGTGGGCTGCGCCGTGGAGCGGGCGGTGTGTTCCATCTGCGGCGGGGACCTGCGGACTGGGGACTGCGGCCACCGGAAGGGCCAGGAATACGGCGGAAGGCTTTGTTTTGCCAATCTGGAAGGGGCGAGCGACGCCTATGAGTTTTCCTTCGTAGCGGTACCCGCCCAGCCCCTGGCCGGGGTGATCAAAGGGGCGGGGCGGCATACCAGCCTGAAGGAGCTGGTCCGTCAGGCCCCCGGCTGTGCCCTGGAGCTGGAGCGGCTGGAGGAGGAGGCTGAAACAGGGCGGCGCTATCTCTCCCGGCTACGGGAGGAGGTAGTCCGGCTTGGCATGCTAGCCCAGATAGGACTGGACCGGGACACCTTAAAAGGTGTGGCGGCCAAGCTGTCCTGGGAGGAGTTGCTGGCGATGGAAGATGGCTGCCGTCGCCGGGCGGCGGAGCGGTATCCGCTGCTCCCCCAGCTCCAATATCAGCAGGACCAGGCCCCAGAGCGGGACAGGGACAGGGCGTTTTTGATCTGAGGACAGCGGCGGGGGATTTGCCCCGCCCTGCCAAATAAACAGAGGAGGACATGAGGATGAGCAAATTTTCCTTTGAAGAGATGGGAGCGGTGACGGTCAGCTTTGCCGCCGACACCGGCGTGAAGGGCGGCCAGGTGGTCAAGGTGACAGAGGATGGCACAGTTGGTCCCTGCGCGGATGGGGACGCCTTCTGCGGCGTGGCTCTGGAGCCCAGAAATGGGGCCGCGGCCGTCCAGGTGAAGGGCTTTACAAAAGTGTCCCGCACTGGGCAGCTGAACCTGGGCTGGGTGGAGCTGGCGGCGGACGGGCAGGGAGGCGTAAAGGCGGCCGAAGCCCCTTCGGTGACTGTGGAAAGCGGAGCGGTCACACTGCCCTCCCCCGCCGGGGTCAGGGCCCTGGTGGTCAGCACGGCAGAGGACGGCACTGCTGTCCTCTGCCTGTAATTTGGAAAGGAGCGTGTGAGCATGGCGTTTTGTTACGATAATCTGAAGCTGGACAAAGGGATGTATCAGGAGGCGGGCAGTACCTTCACCCAGGTGCTAGAGCGCCAGGACCCCAGCGACCAGTACAAGGGAACCAGCCTGGAGGGGCTGGACGCTTTCCAGCGGCAGCTCAAGCGGTTTGATATCCGGGTAAAGGGAGCTGGCAGCGACGTAGTGGAAAAGTTTTTCCGAACCGCCGATTCCGCCGTCCTCTTTCCAGAGTACATCGCCCGGTCGGTCCGGCAGGGTATGGAGGAGAGCGACATTCTCCCCCACATCACCGCCGCTGTGACCCGTTTTGACGGCATGGACTACCGCTCCATCACTGCCGAGGCGGGAGGGGACAGTAAGGAGCTGCGCCACGTGGAGGAGGGCGCCTCCATCCCCGCCACCACAGTGCAGGTCCAGTCCAACCTGGTCCGGCTCCACAAGAGAGGACGGATGCTGGTAGCCAGCTATGAGGCGGTGCGCTATCAAAAGCTGGACCTGTTCTCGGTCACTCTGCGTCAGATGGGGGCCCACATCGCCCGGACACTGTTGGCCGACGGCGTGGAAGTGCTTATCCATGGGGACGGCAACGACAATGGGGCCGAGGCGGACCAGGTTAAGTCAACCGGCACTCTGACGTATGAGGACCTGGTGGACTTCTGGGCCAAATTTGACCCCTATGAGATGAACGCCCTGTTAGTGTCCGGGGATGTTATGGTCAAGCTGCTCAAGCTGACGGAGTTCCAGAACCCCCTTACCGGCCTGAATTTCCAGGGGACAGGCAAGCTGACCACCCCCCTGGGCGCCCAGCTGCTGCGTACCTCGGTCCTGCCTAGCGGCACCGCTATCGGGCTGGACAAGCGATTTGCCCTGGAGATGGTCCAGGGGAGCGACGTAATGGTGGAGTATGACAAGCTTATCGACCGGCAGCTAGAGCGGGCCGCCATCACCACGATCTGCGGCTTCGCCAAGATCTTCCAGGGAGCCAGCCGGGTACTGGAGGTGTGACATGACGGAGGAGATCATGGCTCTGTGCCGAGCCATGGGAGCCACCGAGGACCAGGAGGGGCTGTTGCTCCCCCTGGCTCAGGCCAGTGCGCAGGCTTTGGAGCGGCGGCTGAAGCCGGGGACCTCCCCCGGCTTGTGTGGTCCCGCCTTCCCTCTGGCTGCCGCCATGCTGGCGATGGATGGGCTGGAGCGGGCCGTGGGAAGCGGCCGAGTGTCCTCCTTCACCGCCGGAGAATTGTCCATCCGTATGGGGGGAACGGCCGGAGAGGGCGGCCTGACCGCTACGGCGGAACGGCTGCTGGCCCCCTGGCTGGGAGAGACCGGCTTTGCCTTTCGGGGGGTGCGGGGATGATGGAGCGGGAGTGGCGCTCCCTTCTGGCCATGTACGGCCAGGAGGTGACGCTGCGCTTGGAAGGGATGGAGGACCGGCCTCTGCGGGCTTTCCTCCAGCCAGTGCTGGACCGGGAGAGGGAGCAACGCCTCCCTTCTCCCCTGGGCCAGCGTCCGGAGGACCGGTATCTATATCTAGGACCTGCCGACATCCCGCTGGAGGCAGGGCGGAGCCAAGTGGAGTGGAAGGACCGGGCCTTTGAGGTGCAGTCGGCCCATCTGGTGGGGGACAGCCACTGGTGGGCCCTGCTGCGGCCCAGGGACAGGGAGGCAACATGAGCGGAGGACTGGAAAACATCCGGGAACAGATGGTGGATTACCTGAAAGAGCAGGGAGTTCAGGCATTCGCCGCCTGGCCCGCCGGGGAGCGCCCAGTTCAAGAAGGAGCACTGGTCGTGGTGTCCCTCCGGGGATGTCAGGCCGGTCCCGCCGGCTTTCAGCACTACCTGGGAGAGCGGTATGACGAGAGGACCGGCCTGTGGCAGGAGCTGTACGGCCGAAAGGCTGCCCTGACATTTGGACTGGACTTGTACGCCCCTCGGGGACAGGGGGATGGTGGCATTCAGACGGCCTTTGACCAGGTGGTCCAGGCTTTCGCACAGGGCGCTCCCCAGGGGCTGGCCGTTCAGGAGGTGGCCTGCGGAGAGACAGTCTACGACGGTCAGGCCAAGCGGATGAAGCGGCCAGCCCAAGTGGTATGCCAGGCCTATCTCTACGCCGCGGCCCAGCCCGGAGGGCTCTTTACCGACTTTGAACTGAGAGGTGGAATCAAACCATGAGCATAACAGTACATGAGCGTCCGGGGGTCTACTCCTCCTACGATGCCTCATCCCTGGTCAGCGGACGGGGAAGCGGACGGCTGGTGGGACTGGCGGCAGTCAATACCGTAGCCGCTCCCGGAGAGACGCATATTATCACCAGCTATGACAGGGCGGTGGCCGCCTTTGGCTCGCAAGGGGCGGAGGGCATGGCGGAGCTGATTCGGCTAGCCCTGAAAAACGGAGCCTCCGGTGTGGCCGCTGTGGCGACAGCGGACGAGGCGGGCTATAAGGCCGCCTTCGCGCAGCTGTCAGAGGTGGAGGATATCGCCGTAGTCCTCTGTGACAGCACCGACACAGAGATACAGAAGCTGCTGCTGGACAGCGTGAAAGCGGCCTCGGCGGACCACCGGGAGCGCCTTGCCCTGTTGGCTGGAGCCAAGGGGGAGAGTGTGGACGACCTGATCGACCGAGCAAAGGGACTGAACTCGGAGCGGGCGGTCCTGGTGGCCCCAGGTGGATTGGACCAGGAGGGAGAGGACATTTCCGGGCTGACCGTGGCGGCGGCGGTGGCTGGAGCCCTGGCGGGGGAATCGGATCCGGCAGTCCCTCTGGGCGGAGCGGAACTGCTTGGACTGTACGGCCTGGAGGGCCGCTATGGAGAAAAGGACCTGGACCGGCTTATCCTGGGGGGCGTTACCCCGGTAGAGCAGGTAGGCGGCACAGTCAGCGTGGTACGGGGTGTGACCACCCGGACTGCCACCGGGGCTGCGGCGGACCCCACCTGGCGGGACCTGGCCACCATTCGGGTGGTGGACGACGTGATCCCATCCCTGCGCCAAGCGCTGGCGGCCAAGTTTCGAAGAGCCAAAAACACACCCCAGAGCCGCGGCGCGATCCGAGCCCAGGTAGTGCTGGAGTTGGAGCAAAAGCTGTCCAGGGAGATTATCACCGGCTATGAGGATGTGGCGGTGAGCGCTGACCCTGAGGAGCCCACCCGATGCCTAGTGGACTTCTCCTTTACAGTGGCCCACGGTCTCAACCAAATCTGGCTGACCGCCCACATCACGGTATAATGGCCCCGCTGAAAAAAGACTGAGGCACAAGAGCGAGAAGGGGGTATTGATATGAGTATCGCTGGCTTTCCCACCAGCAGTGACATCTATCTGGAAGTGGATGGCACCCGGGTTGCGGTAGTCCAGAGTTACACCGCACGGGCTACCAAATCCAGCACCGCCGTGGAGGCCTTTGGGGAGTCGGAGCCGGTGGCCACCGTCCCCGGACAAGCCACCCACGTAGTAGAGCTGACTCGGTTGTACGCCACGGACGAGGCCGTCCGGGACGGCATTGACTTTTACAAGCTGTCCGGTTTCTCCCTGGTGATCTGTAAGCCGGATAAAAAAATCATCTACTCCGACTGCCAGTGGAGCGCCATTCAGGAGAGCGCCACTCTAGGCTCCATGGTGTTGGAGAAGGTAACCCTGGTAGCCTCCCGGCGCATCGAAACGGGGGTATAGGGGTGGACAGTTCTATTTTGGCACGGCAGGACCGTGTCCACCTAGATAACGGGATGGATTTGCGGCTATTGTCCGCTCTGGAGGTGCTCCAGGCCAGACGGGAGGCCGGGGAGCTGGCCTGTGAGGACCGGGAGCGGGCCCTGTGCTCCAACGCCTGCCTGCTGGCCCGGGCTCTGGAGCGGACAGAGAACCACACCCCCGTCTTTCCAGATGGACAGAGCGTGTTGGCCGGACTGACGGTGGAGGAGATCGGGGCGCTGGCCGCCCGGTGGGCCCAGCTGCGCCGCCGGTCCGATCCTGGGCTGGATGTGAGCCAAACGGAGTTGGAGGAACTAAAAAAAAACTTCGCGGGGCCCCCGCTGAACGGCTCCGATGGCGGGTGCTGAAGGAATTTCACGCCCTGCCCACCGAGGAGCGGGCCAGGGAGATGAAGGGAAGGGACTATCTCTGGTGCCTAGTCCATACTCTGCTGGACCGGGAGGATGAGCTGGAGCGTTTTTGCCCAGAGTGCAGGAGCCGGGGAGCGGAGGAGCGCTGCCCTGTGTGCGGCCGGCCGGCCTCCAGCTGGGCGGAGGGGAGCGTAAACACCTCCTTTGATATGGAGAAATTTGAACAGGGAGCTGGGAAGCCATGACCGACTATTTGGAAGAAGGGCCCGGCCAGGGGGAGGCGCTGCTCCAAGCGCTGGAGGCGATGGTCCTGTGGATCCCGGTCCCGGACGGCCGGACGGCGGAGGCGGATGGGGGCACCTCCCTCCCTGCCACGGATCTTTGTATACAGGGCAGTTTCGTTTCCCCGGCGGATCGGCGGGAGCCGGACCGGGAGGACGCCCCAGGTTCTTCCACCGGGGCGGAGGCCCCGCTCATCAGAGGGGGAAGGGAGGATGGGGAGGAAGCCCTCCCGCTGCTCTCCGTCCTCCTGGAGCGGGAACGGGCAGCGGCGGCCCTGAATGAAATCAGAACCGCCCAGGAGGCTTCCGGTATGCGCCGGTCCGGAGGAGGCCTAGAAGCTGGGCCTATCCCGCTCCACAGGCCATTTTCCCAAGTTGGCGGGCTGGGAATGGACCCAGACAGCCGAAGACCGGAGCCGGACTGGGCGAGAGAGGCGGAGAGTTCCTCCGGGCCGTCCATTCGGCAGATGGACCAGGCCTTTCGCCGGGACAGCCGCCGCTATGACGGGGGCTTTTTCCTCTATTGAGCGGGCAGTCAGGCCCGCCGCCACAGAAGGAGGTATGCAGAATGGACCTGTCACCCATGCGTTACAAGAGCTACACCTGGCCCCACAACCCCAGGGTGTACTCCATCGACTATGAGAGAAAGATGGCCGTTCACAAGACACCCTTCGGCCTGTTCCGCCTCCAGGACCTGGGGCGGACCAACCGGATCATGGAGGGGGAGGGGGAATTTGTGGGTCCGGACGCATACAGCCAGTTTGGGCAGTTGGCCAATATGTTCTACAACGGCGGTCCGGGACTGCTGATCCACCCGCTGTGGCAGGCGGCCAACGCCTATTTCGTGTCTTTGCGGCTGGAACAAGAGCCCCGGCCTGACTTTGTGCGCTATTCCTTCACCTTTTGGGAGGACGACAGTTGGTACGCCGGCCTGGCGGTCCGGCAGAACCAGGGCGGAGCGGGCGGCCAGACCGCCCAGGAGTGGGAGCCGTCCGCCGTCTACCACCGGGTGGTGTCGGGGGACACCCTGTGGGCGCTGGCGGGACAGTACGGCCTGTCCCTGGACGAGCTGGTAGCCCTCAATCCCCAGATCAAAAACCCGAATCTTATCCGGGTGGGCGAGGAGGTTCGAGTGCGGTGAGAGGCTATGTGACAGACTGGCGGGGCAGGGAGTGGCTGCTGCCCTATCCCACTCAGTGGGAGCTGGAGTATACTGCCGGGGTGCCCTGTGACAGCTTTACTTTTCGCTGTCCTTGGGAGATGGGGGGAGAGACCGCCCCTGGAGACTGGGTCCGCTTTTCCGCCCGGTACCAGGGAAAAGATATGTTCAACGGAGTGGTGGACGAGTGCCAGGTCACGCTGGACCAGGGAGGCTGCCAGCTGGAAATCAGCGGCCGGGGGCTGGCGGCCCTGCTGCTGGACAACGAGGCCATTGGGCAGGACTACGGCACCGCCACCCTGGCGGACATCCTCCGGGACCATGTGACGCCCTACGGCATCCAGACCGCTCCAGGGGCGGCGCTGCCCGCTGTAACCCGCTTCTCCGTGGCCACAGGAAGCAGTGAGTGGTCGGTGGTCTATGATTTCGCCCGCTATTACGGCGGCGTATGTCCCCGGTTTGACCGCCTGGGCCGTCTGGTCCTGTCTGGCTGGCAGGACAGCCAGGAGCGGCTCGTAGAGGATGGAACTCCGGTAACCACTCTGGTCCGCCGGGACCGGCGGTATGGGGTTCTATCCCGAGTGCTGGTCCGGGACCGGTGGTCCGGGGCGGTACAGCGGGTGGATAACGGGGATTTTCTGTCCCAGGGAGGCAGTGCTCGGAGAGTGCTGACTATGCCAGGCCGGAGCAACTATAAAACGATGCGGTACAACGGCCAGTTTCAGCTGGACCGGTCCGCCTCGGAACAGGAACGGGTGGAACTGACCATCGCCCAGCCCTTCTGCGCCTGGCCTGGAGACCTGGTCTCCATCCGGCGGAGCAAGTGGGACTGGAACGGGCGATACCGGGTACTCCAGTCTGCCACAGGGATGGGTATGGAGGGTGCATGGACCAGGCTGGAACTGGCGCTCCCGGATTTTGTGGTCTGAGGTGATGGAATATGTGGACATCGGAGCGGGGCCGCCTGCCCCAGAGCCAGGAGCCGGCGGCAGAGGTAGGCGTAGTCACGCTGGGAGGAGACCCTGCCGCCGTGGAGTTAGGC
Organism: Muriventricola aceti; assembly: GCF_025567565.1. NCBI lineage: Bacteria > Bacillati > Bacillota > Clostridia > Eubacteriales > Oscillospiraceae > Muriventricola > Muriventricola aceti. The sequence continues at coordinate 39,469 of NZ_JAOQKF010000009.1, forward strand.
GGAGAGCGGCGGTGGCTGCCGGTCTGCGCCCCAGGCGGCTATTCCTGGCAGCCCGGCGCCGGGGACAAGGTGCTGGTACTCAAGGCGGGCGTGGAACGGGAGAGCCCCTATATCCTGGGAAAGATCCAGGAGAATGTTGAGGAGGCGGGACCGATCCGTCTGTTCGGCCCAGGCAGCGCCCTTGGGCTGGACCAGGGCAGAGTGGAGCTGGAGGGAACGGTCTATCTCAACGGCCAGACTCTGGAGGCATATATCCAAAAAATTGTGGCCGAGATGCTGGGGTGAGGAGGAAGATATGGAACGAAAGCTGATTGAGGGGGACTATGTGCCCGACGGGGCGGGAGGACTGACCACCCTCACCGGCAGCGAGGAGGTACTTGCCCGGGCGTTGTACAGGCTCACCGCCCGGCGGGGCGGGCTGCCCTTTCTGCCTGAGCTGGGCAGCCGGCTCTACCAGGTGCCGCGGGAGAAGCCATCGGTCCGGCAGTCCTTGGCTGCCCGGTATGTGGCCCAGGCCTTAGAAGGAGAGCGGGAATTGAAGGTCAAAGACGTAGCCCTGGCACAGACAGGAGACAGAGCGGAGCTTCGGGTACAATTGGAATGGCAGGGTCAGCCGCTCTCCCTGGACCTGGAGCTGTCCCCCCGTGAAGCGGTGGAGGTGACATGGTGAAGACTGTGGAGGAGATCTATCAGGAGATGCTCTCCGCCTATGGAGAGAAGACAGGGGTGGCCCCGGCAGAGGGGTGTGATCTGTCCGCCCGCCTGTATGCCTGCGCCGCTCAGGTCTTTTCCCTTTATGTCCAGGCTAGCTGGGTGGCACGGCAGGCCTTTCCCCAGACGGCGGAGGGGGAGTATCTGGACCGCCACGCCCAGCTCCGGGGGCTGGAGCGGAAGGAGCCGGTGGCGGCGCGGGGCGTAGTCCGTTTTTCTGGCGAAATTTCAGAGAATACGGACCGGCCCATTCCAGCGGGGACGGTCTGTATGACAGCCGGCCTGATCCGCTTTGAAACGATCGAGGATGGTCTGCTAGCCGCTGGACAGGCCCACGTGGATGTCCCGGTCCAGGCTCTGGTCCCCGGCATTTCTGGGAATGTGGCAGCAGGAACCATCCTGTCCATGGCGGTAGCGCCCGCTGGAATATCCGCCTGCTCCAACCCGTCGCCCTGCCAAGGGGGAGTGGACCGGGAGGGGGATGAGCAGCTGCGTCAGCGGGTGCTGGATACCTTCCAGCGGCTGCCCAACGGGGCCAACGCCGCCTTTTATCAGCAGGGGGCCCTGTCCTTTGACCCGGTGGCGGCGGCAGTGGTAGTACCCAAGCCCAGGGGAACAGGGACGCTGGATGTGGTGGTGGCTACCCACCAGGGGCTTCCAGACCGGGACCTGTTGGATGAACTGGCCAAGTATTTTCAGCGCCGCCGAGAGATCGCTGTGGAGGTCCAGGTGCGGGCGCCCCAGACACAGGCTGTCCAGGTGGCCGTCCAGGTGGCGCCCCACTCCGAATACCGGGCGGAGCAGGTGTTGGAGGAAGTAGAAGACGCGGTCCGGGGCTGGTTTACCGGACAGCGCCTGGGGCAGGATGTATTGCTGGCCCAGTTGGGCAGCCTGATCTACGGCTGTGATGGCGTGGCAAACTACGCCATCCTCTCCCCCACCGCTGACGTGGATGTGGAGCAGGATGTGCTGCCCGTTCTGGATACCCTAACTGTGGAGGAGATGCCATGAGCCACAGCCAATACCTCCGAGATCTGCTGCGTCCCCTGGGAATCTATGACCTAGAGGCACCCTTCAACGGCGGTGAGCTGGATGCCCAGGGGGAGGCTCTGGACAGGGCTATGGCCGCCCTGGAGGAGATCCAGCGGGAGAGCAGCCTGACCACGGCAGAGAGCTGGGGACTGGAACAGGTGGCCCGGCTGTTTCTCCGGCGGCCAGTAGCCACCCAGCCCCGCCCGTTGGCAGATGCCTTGGCTGCACTGCTGCGCATCGGCGGGGACAGCTTTACCCTCGAGGCGATCAACGACACCATCCTGGGCTGCGGCATCCCCGCCAAAGTGGAGGAGCTGGGGGCCGCCGCGGTGGCGGTGTCCTTCCCCGGAGTGGCGGGAGAGCCCCCTGGCTTCGGGGAGCTGAAGCGGATCATTGAGGACATCCTTCCCCCTCACCTAGATATTCAGTACCACTTCTGGTATTTAACCTGGGCGGAGTTGGAGGATAAGTTCTCCTGTTGGCGGGATATCGAGGACCGGGACCTGACCTGGTCTGGTCTGGAGACTTGTGTAATATAGAAAAGGGG
>NZ_JAOQKF010000009.1:41998-69110 GCF_025567565.1 Muriventricola aceti
CACGTCCAGGGCAGCACCCCATAGCCTGCCTCCCTTCATGGTCCGAGCCAGGGCCTCCTGGTCCAGCACAGAGCCCCGCCCGCTGCTGATGAGAATAGCGTCCTCCTTCATCAGGGACAGGCGGCCCTCATCCATAAGCCCGACAGTCTGGGCGCTGTGGGGCAGGACCAGCACCACCACGTCCGCCTGGGGCAGCAGGTCGTCCAAGCGGTCGATGGAAAATACCTCATCAAATCCGGCAATGGGGCCGTTCACTGTACGCTTTAAGCCGATGGTATGGGCCCCCAGCCCCCGGCACATCTCGGCATAGGTAGCGCCGATGTTTCCGGCCCCTACCACCAGGACAGTGGCGCCAAAGATGGCCTTCATGGCCCCGTGGTCCTCCCAGCGGTGGTCCCTCTGGGCGTCCCGGTAGGTGGGCAGGCGGCGGCAGAGGGCCAGGGTGAAGGAAAGGATATGCTCGGCCACCGACTGGCGGTTGGAGCCGCTGGAGGAGGTGAAGATGACTCCGGAGGGCAGGATGCCCTCCCCCTCGTACTCGTCGGTGCCGGCCCACATGGTCTGGAACCATTTGAGGCGGGCCGCCCCCTTTATGTCCTTGGGCCTGGGCCAGCCCAGGATGACGGTGGCCTGGGCAATCTGCTCCGAGGTGAGCGTCCTTCGGCCAGCATAGACATGAACGGCATCTGGTGCGATGGCCTCAAACTCCGCCTTTTCTGCCTCTGTAACCGGAAGGAGGTTTAGGATATATTCAGACATAGTATTCTCTCCTTAGAGGGAAGATAAAACGATTTTAGAAGAATTACATTCATCATACCACACTCTGTCCCCCGCCGCAAGACGGGACAAAAGACATTCTTCGCCTTTACTCCCATCGTGTTCTATGATAAAATAATTTGTTAGAATATTCCGGAAAAGGGGGGACAGAGATGGCCGTCGGTCCGGATACACCCATTACCCAGTTAGCCGGCGTGGGAGAGGCGCGGGCGAAAAAGCTGGCCAAGCTGGGGCTGGCCCAGGCCGCCGACCTGTTGACCTACTATCCCAGGGACTATGAGGATCGGAGGAAGATATATACTCTGCGGGAGGCCCCTGTGGGACAGCGGGTATGTGTGGCCGCCATGGCGGCGGAGCACCCGCGGAAGGCCCGCATCCGCCAGGGGCTGGAGCTGGTCCAGCTGAAGGTGGTGGACCACACCGGAGCCCTTCACCTCACCTTCTTTAACCAGGGATATGTAGAGAAAGCCCTCCGGGCCGGGGAAGAATATATCTTCTTCGGCACTGTCGAGGAGCAGGGCCGCCGCCGCGCCATGGTCAATCCCATCTTCGAGCGGGCGGACAGCCAGTCCTTTACCGGCCGCATCATGCCCATCTACCGGCTGACTGCGGGGATCTCCAATCACCTGATGGCCTCCCTGATACGGCAGGTCCTCCCGTGCGCCGACAGCCTGGCGGATACCCTGCCCCAGCGCATCCGCCAGGAGCAGGGGCTGGCCTCCACCCAATTTGCTGTCCAGAATATCCATTTCCCCGCTGACGAGGAGGCCCTGGAGCTGGCCCGGAAACGGCTCACCTTTGAGGAACTGTTTTATTTCTCCGTGGGGCTGTCTTTCCTGAAGGGGCGACGGGAGGGGGAGTGTTCCGGCTGCTCCATCCTGCCCCGCCCTTTGGAGGAGTTTCGGGCCCTGCTCCCCTTTGAACTCACCCAGGCCCAGCGCCGGGTGATGGAAGAAATGGCCGCCGACATGGCCGCGGGCCGCCCTATGAACCGGCTGGTCCAGGGGGATGTGGGCTCCGGGAAGACAGTGGTGGCCGCCTATGCGGCCTGGCTGACAGTGAAAAATGGTCACCAGGCCGCCCTGATGGCCCCCACAGAGGTACTGGCCGAGCAGCACGCCAGATTCCTGTCCAGCCTGCTCTCCCCGGCCGGAGTCCAAGTGGCTCTGCTCACCGGCTCCATGGGGGCGGCGGAGAAAAAACGGGTCCGGACAGCACTGGCTTCTGGTGACATCGACTTTGTGGTGGGTACCCACGCCCTGATCTCGGACGGGGTGGAGTTTCGGGACCTGGCGCTGATGGTGGCTGACGAGCAGCATCGGTTCGGCGTCGCTCAGAGAGCTGCGCTGGCAGCCAAAGGGGACAGGCCCCCCCATGTGCTGGTCATGTCCGCCACACCCATTCCCCGTACCCTCGCTCTGATCGTATATGGGGATCTGGACATATCTGTTATTGACCAGTTGCCGCCAGGACGGACTCCGGTGGAGACCTTTGTGGTTCGTGAGGATAAGCGCCAGCGGATGTATGGATTTGTCCGCAAGCAAGTCCAGGAAGGCCGGCAGGTCTATATCATCTGTCCGGCGGTAGAGGAGCGATCTGAAGAGGAACTGGCCCTCGCCGCCCGTGAGGGAGCCTCGCCGCCCATGGACCTGAAGGCGGTAAAGACCTACGCTGTCCAGCTCCAGGAGCAGGTGTTCCCCAATCTGAAGGTGGACTTCCTTCACGGCAGGATGAAGTCCCGGGAAAAGGAGGCCGTGATGGCCGCCTTCCACCGAGGAGATACCCAGGTGCTGGTATCCACCACCGTAGTCGAGGTGGGGGTGGACGTGCCCAACGCCTCTCTCATCATTGTGGAGAATGCTGACCGCTTCGGCCTCAGTCAGCTCCACCAGCTGCGGGGCCGGGTGGGCCGCGGCAGGCACCAGTCCTACTGCGTCCTCATCACCGCTACCCGTAATCCGGAGTCCATGGCCCGGCTGCGGACGCTGGCCTCCACCACAGATGGGTTTAAGATCGCGGAGGAAGACCTGAAGGCCAGGGGGCCGGGCGACTTCTTCGGCAACCGGCAGCATGGCCTGCCCCAGATGAAGATTGCTGACCTGGCTGGGGATATGAGGCTGCTGAATCTGGCCCAGGAGGCGGCGAAGCAGCTGCTGGAGGAGGACCCGGAGCTGTCTGCTCCGGAGGACCGGCCTGTGCTGGAGCGGGTGCGGCAACTCTTTGCCGCTACCCCTGATATTTTCAACTAGGAGAGATACTATGCTGACTTTTCGTAACATGACCATACAGGACCGGGACCTGGTCCTGCCCATGGTGGAGACCTTCTATCAATCGGACGCGGTGGATCACCCCGTGGAACGGGAGATCCTGGAGCGGTCCTTCCAGGCCGCTGTGGACCCCGGCGAACCCCTGCTCCGGGGAATCCTGGTGTACCAGGGCCAGGAGCCGGCAGGATATATTTATGTGACCCAGTGCTACTCCGCCGAGGTGGGGGGCAGGTGCGTTTTTATCGAGGAGATATTTTTAGCCGCCCCCTTCCGGGGACAGGGGTTAGGCAGGGAGATTATGGCCTGGCTGGAGCGGGAATACCCCGCTGCCCGGCGTTTCCGCCTGGAGGTGACCCAGATCAACCAGGGGGCTATCCGGTTATATGAGAAGAGCGGATACCAGTATCTGCGGTATGACCAGATGGTACTGGATAAGATCAAATAAAAGAGAAAGGGAGATAGAAATGAGCCACATAGAGCGAGTGAAAGAGGTGCGGGCCATTGTGGAGCCCCACTACAACTGCGGTCAGTCTATCCTGGTTCCCTTCTGTAAGGAGCTGGGCATGACTGAGGAGCAGGCCTATGCCCTGGGGGCCCACCTTGGGAAGGGAATGCGCCACGGCGGCACCTGCGGGGCCCTATCCGGCGCCCTGCTGGTGCTGGGTGCCATGGGATTTAGCGAGGAGGAGGCCGCAGCGTTTATCCAACAATTTCAGAAGCGCCGCGGGGACACCGCCTGCGGTGTGCTGATCAGCGGATTTTCTGATCCAGACAGCCAGGACCGCAAGGACTTCTGCAACGACCTGGTCCTGGAGACCGCTGCCGCTCTGGACCAATTGACTGCCCAGAAATGAACAATCAAACCACAGAGGGACGCCCATACAGGCGTCCCTCTGTGGTTTGATCTGGAAGGATGGATGAAAAAGGAATGTTAGGACGAAAGGACTTTCCCGACATTCGGAAGAGCGGCCACCGAATATCGTTAAATTTTTAACCCTTGTCCTGCAATTAATTTACCACTGGGCCCTGGAAATTGCCATCCCCAAATCCGTTATACTCAACATTACGAAAAGGTTATAATTTCTCCCGTTGCCCGCATCCAAAAACCGGAGTATAATCAGGGGGAGAAATCTTGCGCCAGGAGGTCTGCTTTGAAGGAATTGGAACAGCTTGTTATCCCGCTGCTGGTGTGGTACCGGGAAAACGCCAGGGTCCTGCCCTGGCGAAGTGATCCCACACCCTACGGGGTCTGGATCTCAGAGATTATGCTCCAGCAGACCAGGGTGGCCGCGGTATTGGACTACTATCGCCGTTTTTTGGAGGCCGCCCCTGCTGTGGCCGACCTGGCCGCCATGCCGGAGGATCAGCTGATGAAGCTGTGGCAGGGACTGGGCTATTATAGCCGGGCCAGAAATTTACAAAAGGCCGCCCGCCAGATCATGGAGACTCATGGCGGGGTATTCCCAAATACTTATGAGGAGATCCGGGCCCTGTCCGGAGTTGGGGATTATACGGCAGGAGCCATCTCATCCATTGCCTTTCACCTGCCTGTACCCGCGGTGGACGGCAACGTACTGCGGGTGGCAGCCCGCGTTTGTGGAGATAGCAGCGACATTACCACGCCCGCCATGAAGAGGAAGGTGACACAGGCGCTGGCCCAAATCATTCCTCTGGAGGCACCGGGAGATTTTAACCAGGCCATGATGGAGCTGGGGGCCACGGTCTGTCTGCCCAACGGCGCGCCACTGTGCGAGCGGTGCCCCGCCGCCCCCTTCTGTCGTGCTTTTCAGGAGGGGAGGACAGGGGAGCTGCCCGTCAAAGCCGCAAAGAAGGCACGGAAGGTGGAGGTACGGACTGTCTATCTCCTGTTCTGCCAGGGCCGGGTGGCCCTTCGCCGCCGAGGGCCAAGAGGACTGTTGGCCGGATTGTGGGAATATCCCAACGAGCTGGCGGACGGCACGGACTGGCCAGCCTCCTGGGGCCTGGATACGGTGCCGTTGGAGCGGCTGGGCGCTGGAAAGCACATCTTTACCCACATCGAGTGGCATATGACCGCCATGGGTGGGGAGCTGGGCAGCGCCAATCTGCCGGAAGGCTGGGTTTGGGCCGACCGGCGGGAACTGCGGGATATCTACGCCATACCCAATGCGTTTCAAAGCTTTGCCCAGGTCGTGGCTGACCAGTTGGGCCGGTTTTGAATTTGGGCGGAAGCTCAACCCTTGATTTTGAGAAAGAAGGTGTTCTATGCTCTGCACCCAATGCCCCCGGAGCTGCGGGGCGCTCCGTACAGACACACGGGGAGACGGACTGTGTCGGATGCCTGCTCTGCCGGTTTTGGCTCGGGCGGCTCTCCACCACTGGGAGGAGCCCCCAATCTCCGGCACCAGAGGATCGGGGACCATCTTTTTCTCCGGCTGCTCCCTGGGCTGTGTGTTCTGCCAAAATGAGAAAATCAGCCATCAGGATTTCGGAAAGCCGGTGACGATAGCCCGCCTGCGGGACATCTGTCAGGAGTTGGCGGACCAGGGGGCACACAATTTGAACTTTGTCAACCCCACCCACTACGCCCATACGCTGCGAGAGCTGCTGGAAAACTGGCGGCCGCCCATTCCCGTGGTTTGGAACTCCGGAGGGTATGATCGGGTGGATACACTCCGTTCCCTAGAGGGGTTGGTAGACATCTACCTGCCCGATCTGAAATATTTGGACAGCGGAGTGGCCGCCCGGTATTCCGGGGCGCCGGACTATCCCGAAGCAGCTGTCGCTGCCCTCCGGGAGATGGTAAGGCAGACGGGTCCCTGTCAATTTGACGGGGATGGCCTGCTGAAAAGTGGGACGATTATCCGCCACCTCATCCTGCCCGGTCAGGTGGGCGAAGCCAAGGCGGTTATGGACTGGATATCTGCGGAATTTGCGCCGGGGACGGTGCTTTTCTCGTTGATGAGCCAGTATACTCCCTGGGGAGATCTGGAACGCTATCCAGAGATCAGCCGCCGGCTACGGACCAGCGAGATGCGGGCAGCTCTGGAATATATGGAAAATCTAGGTCTGGCGGGCTTTACCCAGGAGCGAACCTCGGCTAAGGAAGAATACACCCCGCCCTTTGACCTGACGGGGATATGATAAGAGAAAGGAGCATCCTATGAAGAAGCTTTGCCGGTTTTGTCTGCTTGCCGTTCTGCTGCTGGGGCTGGTCGTCACTTCCCTGGCGGCTGGGCCTGACAAGGAGGGACCCATTGTAATCCTCCATACCAACGATGTCCATGCCAGCCTGGACCACTACCCCGCGGTGGCCGGCTATAAGAAGCGGTTTGAGGCGGAGTACGGCGCCGACCGGGTGTTTCTGGTGGATGCTGGCGATGCCATTCAGGGCGGCCCCATCGCCACACTGACCCAGGGGGCTAGTGTAGTGGACATGATGAACTTCGTGGGCTATGATCTGGCCATCCCAGGCAACCATGAGTTTGACTATGGCATGGACGTGTTTCTGGACCTGGCGCAAAATCAGGCGGAGTACCTCTACCTGTCGGAAAATTGGAAGGGAAGAGATGCGTACGCCGGATGGACCACTGTGCTGCCCGGAGCTTATATGGCCAGATGTGGGGATACAAGCATCGCCTTCGTTGGAGTCACCACACCGGAGACCCTGACCAAATCCGATCCCACCCACTTTCAGGACGGAGAGGGAAACTATGTCTACACATTTTCAGAAGGGGACGGCGGCCTGGCGCTCTATGAGGATATCCAGCAGACCGTGGATTCCCTGCGGACCGCCGGCGGAGCGGACTATGTGATCCTGCTGGCCCACTTGGGCATAGAGGGTATTACTGAGGAGTGGACCTCCGCCGCCCTGATCGCCAGCACCACTGGTATCGACGCGGTCATCGACGGGCACTCCCACGAGGTATACCAGCAGCAGGCGGCCAACAGGGACGGCCAGCTTATCCCTCTGACTCAGACCGGAACAAAGCTGGCCAGCCTGGGCTGTCTGATCCTGGACCCAGATACTGGGGAGATCTCCACCCAGCTTCTGCCCTTGGAGGGGGAGGGCGTCCCGGCAGACCAGGAGACACAGATCTATCTGGACCAGTTGAGCAGCCAGTTCCAGGTCCAGCTGAATCGGGTGGTCGGCACTGCGGCCGCGGATCTGATGGCCACCGAGGCTGACCAGTGGAACTGGGCTGTCCGTGTCCGGGAAACCAATCTGGGGGACCTGGTGGCCGACGCCTACCGGACGATGATGGGCGCCGATATAGGCTTTGCTAACGGGGGCGGCATCCGGGCCAATGTCGCGGCTGGCGATATCACCTATGGGTCGCTAATCTCCGTCCAGCCCTATGGGAACGAGCTGTGCCTGGTCGAGACCACCGGGCAGGACATCCTGGATGCCCTGGAGCTGGGGGCCAGCCGCTATCCGGAAAGCAGCGGCGGCTTCCTTCAGGTGTCCGGCCTGACCTATACCCTGGATCCCTCCACTCCCTCCTCGGTGGTTCTGTCAGACAAGGGTATATTTCAGCGGGTGGAGGGGCCCTACCGGGTATCCGACGTAAAGGTGGGCGGCCAGCCCCTGGTGCTGGACCAGGTATATACTGTGGCCTCCCACAACTATATGATCAAGTCTGGAGGAGACGGCTTTTCCATGTTCCAGGACGACCGACTGCTGAAGGACTGTACCATGCTGGACAACCAAGCCCTTATCGGCTATGTGGCAGAGGCGCTGGACGGGCTGGTAGGCGCGGCCTATCAGGACCCCGCCGGACAGGACCGCATTACCATCTTGTCCGATGTGTCGGAACCAGAGCCAGTGACAGGAACACAGCCCCAGGACCGGACTTATACGGTGCAGAAAGGGGACTGCCTGTGGAGCATCGCCGCGCGGCAGTTGGGGGACGGCCGCCGCTGGCAGGAGATCTATGACCGGAATCGGGACATCCTCTCCAATCCCCACCGTATCTATGTGGGTCAGCAGCTCAGGCTGCCATAGCCGCCATGAAGCGCCGGTATTTGATCGGCGGTCCCACGGCCGCGGACAAGGCCTCCGGCTTGACACTGGGGGAAGCGGCACAGTGGCTTCAGAGATTCGATTCAAATATTAAGAAAGAGGGAGGCGCTGCCCAACGGCAACGCCTCCCTCTCTTTTATTTATTTTATTTATGATAGTTGGAACCCTCATTGATTTTAAAGGCCCGGTAGAGCTGCTCCAGCACCATAACCCGTGCCAAATGGTGGGGAAAGGTCATGGGGGACATGGACAGGCGCACCCAAGCCTCCGCCTTCAGGCTCTCCGCCAGCCCAAAGGACCCTCCGATGACAAAGGCCAGATGCTTGGCGCTGTTGTGCTCCCAGGTTTGGACCAGGGAGGCCAGTTCCTCGCTGGACCGAAGCCTGCCCTCCACACACAGGCAGACGAGGCTGGTGTTGGGGGGGAGCTTGGAGCGGATGGCCTGTCCCTCCTTCTCCAAGGCGGCATCGATCTGCCCCTGGGATGGGGTCTGTGGCAGTCGCTCCTCCGGCAGCTCCAATAAAGTCAGCTTGCAGTATGGGGACAGCCGCTTTAAGTACTCAGCGCAGGCATCCTGGTAGAACCTCTCCTTCAGCCTGCCTACACAGACTAGATATATACTCAGCACAGGACAGCCTCCTCCCGGTTCATCTGGCACACCGGCCCCATTTCGCTCCGGGGGGCCACCCACAGGGCGATGTCCCGCTCCGGGTCACAGCCCATGGCGGACAGGCGGCGGCAGACCGTCTGCCGGGCTCGGGAGGGAGTGTTATTCTCGGCGGACAAGTGGGCCAACGCCACCTGCCGGGTGCCAGACTCCACGGCCAGAGCGGCCAGTTCCGCCCCCGCCTCGTTGGACAGATGGCCCCGGTCCCCCAGGATGCGGGCCTTCAAGTGGTAAGGATACGGGCCTGAGCGGACCCAGTCCTCGTCGTGATTGGCCTCGCACACTAACAGATCGCAGCCCCGGACGGCCTGTTTCACCTGGTCGGTGACATAGCCAAGGTCGGTGCAGAGTACCACCCGATGGCCGCCGCCGGTGATAGAGTATCCTACGCTGCCCGCCGCGTCATGGGGCGTGGGGAAGGACTCTATCCACAGATCCCCTAGCTGGATGCCGGTTCCAGGCTCCTGCTGTCGGATCAGGTCGTCCATGAATGGGACACGGTAGCAAAGCTGCCGTCCGGTGGGGCCGGAGGCGACAACGGGGAGCCGGAACCGCTTGGTCAGCACCTGGAGCCCGCTGATGTGGTCGTGGTGCTCATGGGTGATCAGGACGGCGGCCAGAGCTTCGGGCGCTATGCCCAATGACTTTAGCCCGGCGGTGATGCGCTTGGCCGATATCCCGGCGTCCAGCAGTACATGGGTATTTCCACAGGATACCAGGGCGGCGTTGCCGCTGGAGCCGCTGGCCAGTGTTGTAAATGTAAGCAAATCAGATCCCTCTCAAAAAATCAGGAATTAGAAATGAGGAATCAGGAATGGGACCATAGACCGGTTCCTGATTTCTAACTCCTAATTCCTGATGCGGTGCTGCTTATCCTACCTGTGGCTGGCTCTCCTCGTCAGGCACGGTGACGGTCTGGATCTCGGCGCCCACAGCGGCCAGTTTCTCCACAAGAGTTTCATAGCCCCGCTCGATATGATGGATGCTGTCGATCTCCGTGACCCCCTGTGCGGCCAGTCCGGCAATGACCATGGCGGCCCCCGCCCGCAGGTCGCAGGCATGGACCGGCGCCCCGGTCAGTGCCTCCACCCCTTCAATAACGGCTACTTTTCCATCCACCTGGATCTGGGCGCCCATGCGGCGGAACTCATCCACATAGCGGTAGCGGTTTTCCCATACTCCTTCTGTCAAAACGCTGGTCCCCCGTGCCAGGCACAGGACTGCGGCGATTTGAGGCTGCATGTCAGTGGGAAAGCCAGGATAGGGCATGGTCTTCACATTGACCCGGCTGATGGGGCCATTCCGGCGGATGAGCAGCGCGTCGTCCTGCTCCTCCACCTCTACCCCCATCTCCACCAGCTTGGCGGTGATGCAGTCCAGGTGCTTGGGGATGACGTTTTTGATCAAAACCTCGCCCCCAGCGGCAGCTACTGCGGCCATATAGGTGCCCGCCTCAATTTGGTCGGGAATGATGGAATAGGAGCCACCCCGCAGCCGCTCCACACCCCGGATCTTGATGACATCAGTACCGGCGCCCATGATGTCGGCGCCCATGGAGTTGAGAAAGTTGGCCAGGTCTACAATATGGGGCTCCTTTGCGGCGTTCTCAATCACAGTCATGCCGGCGGAAAGGACCGCAGCCAGCATAATATTCATGGTCGCGCCCACGGACACCATATCTAGGTACACCTGTCCCCCAGCCAGACGGCCGCCGCCGGGCACCTGGGCGTAGATCAGGCCGTTGCGCACGTCCACCTCGGCCCCCATGGAGACAAAGCCTTTGATGTGCTGATCAATGGGACGGCCGCCCAGATCGCAGCCGCCGGGCAGAGGTACCTCCGCCCAGCCAAAGCGGCCCAGGAGAGCCCCGACCAGATAATAGCTGGCCCGGATCTTCCGCGCCAGCTCATAGGGGACCTGACGGTTGCGGATGTGGGAGCAGTCCACATCCACAGTCGTGCGGTTGACAGTCTTTATATCCGCCCCCAGCTCCCGCAGGATCTGGAGGATCAGGGTCACATCGCTGATTTGAGGGATATTCTCAATGCGGCACACCCCATCTACCAGCAGAGCGGCGGGGATGATAGCCACAGCGGCATTTTTGGCGCCGCTGATTTCGATAGTACCGTGCAGGGGCCTTCCGCCACGGATCTGATACTTGGTCAAATATTGCACCCTCTTTTGCTCCAAATGGTGGAATTTATGGATTATACGGCCAAAACGGCCATATGTAAGTCAAAAAAAGCCCTGTATCTTCACCAGGGCGCTATAAAACAAATATATTATAGCACTATTATATCCGAGTAGCAACAGATTTTACATAGCCGGCCTCGAATTGTAAAAAAATACAGAGCGGTCTCATAAAATGGCCTTTGGGCTGTCTGATGGCGCAAAAAAAACGGTCTGTTTTTGACGAACTTGGGTCCTTACTCCCCCTTTCGCTTGGTAAACTGCTGTCGGGCCCGAGGCAGCAGGTCAGACAGTTCGGACTGCTCCTGCCGCTCCAACAAATCACCGATGAGCTGGTTAGACAGCAGAAAGCCCTGGGGTGTCAACCGCCAGCGGCCCTCCGCCGTCCGCTCCGCCCAGCCCTTATCACAAAACTGCTCCAACCGGGCCTCCAGGGGGGCGAAATCCATAAAATAGGTTCCCCGGTATTCCCACTCCTCGATGCCCTGGGCGGTACGCAGGCGGAGCATCAGATACTCCCCGCTCCGCTCCCGGCGGGGAATCAGCTCCTCGCTGTCGATGAGGCTGCCCCCGCGGAGCACACCATCAATATATCCGTCCAGGTCCCGGACAAAGGAGTAGCGCCGTCCGCCGAAGTCGGAGTGGGCCCCGGGCCCAAATCCGATATAGGGCCGGGTGAGCCAGTAGCGCAGGTTGTGCCGGGACTCCATACCGGGCTTGGCAAAATTGGAGATCTCATATTGGGGCAGACCGGCCCGCTCCAGGCGGCCCACGGTCCACAGGTACAGGTCCGCCTGGGCGTCGTCGTCGGGCAGCTGCTCCCCCGCCGCCACCCGGGCGGCCAGCCGCGTGCCCTCCTCCACCTTCAGCCCATAGCAGGACAGGTGCTGGGGAATGAGGGACAGGGCGTGTTCCACTGTGGCCTTCCAGCTGTCCATGGTCTGGCCCGGCAATCCGTAGATCAGGTCCAAGGACAGGTTTTTAAATTTAGCTTTCCTAGCCGCGGCCACCGCCTGGTCTACCTGCTGGACGGTATGGGGGCGGTGGACCGATTCCAGCTCCGCGGGGCAGGCGGACTGCATCCCTAAGGAAAGTCGGTTGAAGCCTGCCTTGCGGAGGCGGCGCAGGGCCCGGACATCCACGCTGTCCGGATTGGCCTCCAAAGTGATTTCCGCGTCCTGGGTAAGCTGGAACTGCTTTTGAATGGCTCCCAGCAGTTCCCGCAGCCGCTTATCCCCAAAGAAGCTGGGGGTACCGCCGCCGAAATAGACCGTGTCCACCGGGATCCCCTGGGCCAGGGGAGCTGTCTCTTTGATGTGGGCCAGCAGTGCCTTCTGATAGCTGTCCATCCGGTCCTCTCGACCGGCCACAGAGTAGAAGTCGCAGTAGTCACATCTGCTGCGGCAAAAAGGGATGTGGATGTAAATGCCAAGACTGTCCCCTGTGGGGGCCTTGGGTTGGGTTTCTTTCTTTTTTCCAAACATGGGGCGTCCCTCCCTCTTTCTCATCAGTATTATATCGAATGTGAGCGAAAATGCAAATGGGGGAGAAAAATTTTGATCCGCAGAAGCGTGTGGACAAGTGGCAGAGGCAATAAAATCCAAAATTTACCATTCTAGGCTCCTTTCGCCCGCCTTCGACACATCTTGCCGTCTCTATGCGCTATGGTAATAAGTGAACAGCCAGAAAAAAATACCGCAGTTTCTCTCTGTATAGAAAAGTTTCTCTCTCCATATCCTGACCTTACCGACAAATGAAGGATCAGGAGGAACCTTTTATGAAACGCTTGTCCACGATTTTTCTGGCTGTCCTGCTGCTCGCCGGCCTGTTTCCCGCGGCTGCTGTGGGGGAGGATGCGGGACTATCCCTGTCCTGCCCCTCGGCCATCCTGATGGAGAAGGAGACCGGGACCATCCTCTATGAGCAAGATGCCCACCAGAAGCTGGAGCCCGCCAGTGTCACCAAGATCATGACCCTTCTGCTGGTGATGGAGGCGGTAGACAGCGGCAGGATTGCCCTGGACGACACCGTCACCGTTTCCGCCTATGCCGCTGGAATGGGCGGCTCCCAAGTCTATCTAAAGGAAGGGGAGCAGATGTCGGTGGCCGAGATGATCAAATGTGTCACCGTTGTGTCCGGCAACGACTGTGCTGTGGCTCTGGCCGAGCATCTGGCCGGCAGTGAGGGGGCCTTTGTTTCCCTGATGAACCAGCGGGCCCAGGAGCTGGGGATGGCGGACACTACCTTCCTCAACTGCACCGGGCTGCCCGCCCAGGGACATCAGACCTCCGCCCATGATATCGCTCTCATGTCTCGGGAGCTCATTCTGAACCATCCCTCCATCCGGGAGTACACCACCATCTGGATGGACTCCATCCGAAACGGCGCCTTCGGCCTGACCAACACCAACCGCCTCATCCGCTTTTACCAGGGAGCCACCGGCCTGAAGACCGGCTCCACCGACTCAGCGTTGTACTGTATGTCCGCTACCGCGGAGCGGGATGGCATGGAGCTCATCGCCGTGGTCATGAAGGCCCCCACCACCGCCCAGCGCTTTGACGACGCCAAGGCCCTGCTGGACTATGGCTTTGCCAACTATGCCCTGGTGGATGTGTACCCGGACGCCCCCCTGGCTCCGGTAGATGTGCTCCTGGGTACAGTGAAGCAGGTCCAGCCGCAACTCAATCGTGACTGCCGCCTGCTGGTCCGCAAGGGGGAGGAGAGCCAGGTGACCACCCAGCTGACCGTGGCTCAGGACGTGGAAGCCCCTGTGGACCAGGGTCAGACTCTGGGGCAGATGGAGGTCTATGTGGGCGGGGAGCTGCGGGACACCATTCCCATCGTCTCCGCGCAACAGGTGGACAGGCTTACTGTCCCTGGCATCTTTGGCCAGCTGCTACGGCAGTTGCTCATGGCGCGCTGAACCAGGCCGGGCTTATTTGCCCGACCCTACATAGCGGCGAGAATATTGAAAGAAAATGGGAGGCTTTACCTCTATTTTACTTGACGTGGCACTACCGCTGTTGTATAATTTATATAAATATACTATCAAACTATCCGTTTAATATTGTTACTTTGGCCGATAGGCGGCAGAAGCACTTATTTTTGAGGTGAAAAAATGTTGAAATATCAGGGAAGTTTGTCTTCTTTTGACTTGTTTTTGGAATTGGAGGCATTTTCAGAGGGACGTTCCACCCATGCGTGGCGGTGTTTCGGCGCCCACCCGGCGGAGGATGAGGCCGGCAGAGAGGGCTATCTGTTCCGGGTGTGGGCCCCCAACGCCCCTAAGGTCACCATCATCGGCGACTTCAACGGCTGGGACCTGGAAGCCACCCCCATGACTAAGCTGGAGGGCGGCATCTGGGAGGCGTTTGTCCCAGGGCTGCACCGCTATGACGCCTATCAGTATGCCATACATAAAGAGGACGGCTCCTTCGTGGGCAAAGCCGATCCTTACGGCTTCCACGCCGCTACCCGGCCCGATGTGTCTACCAAAATCTATGATCTGTGGGAGAACGCCTACCAGTGGGGCGACCAGTCCTGGCTGGAGTATCGGTCCAAATATGTCCCCTATACCGGCCCGATGAATATTTATGAATGTCACCTGGGCTCCTGGCGGCGCACCGGCGAGGGGGAGTTCCTCAGCTATCGGGATATCGCCTCCTATCTGGTACCCTATGTAAAGGAGATGGGGTTCACCCATGTGGAGCTCCTGCCGGTCACCGAGCACCCCCTGGATGCCTCCTGGGGCTATCAATGCACCGGATACTTTGCCGCTACCAGCCGCTTCGGCACCCCTGACGATCTCAAGTATCTCATTGACCAACTCCACCAGGCGGGTATCGGGGTCATCATGGACTGGGTCCCGGCCCACTTCCCACGGGATGCCTTTGGGCTATATCACTTTGACGGCACCCCCACCTATGAGTATGCCGACCCCAGGAAGGGGGAGCACCCGGACTGGGGCACCCAGGTCTTTGACTATGGGCGAAACGAGGTCCGCTCCTTCCTGTTCTCCTCGGCCATGTTCTGGCTGGAGGAGTACCACATGGACGGCCTGCGGGTAGACGCGGTGTCCTCCATGCTCTATCTGGACTACGGCCGACAGGACGGGGCCTGGATGCCCAACATCCACGGCGGCAAGGAGAACCTGGAGGCCATCGAGTTTTTCCAGCAGCTGAACACCGCCGTCTTTGCCGCCCATCCCGATGTGCTGATGATCGCCGAGGAATCCACCGCCTGGCCCAAGGTGACCAAGCCCGTCCATGACGGGGGTCTGGGGTTCAACTTCAAGTGGAACATGGGCTGGATGAACGACATCTGCCATTACATCAAGCTGGACCCCTATTTCCGGCAGTACAATCACCGGGATATCACCTTCTCCCTGATGTACGCCTTTTCTGAGAATTACATCCTCCCCCTGTCCCACGACGAGGTGGTCCATATGAAGGGCTCCTTCTTTGGCAAGATGCCGGGGGACAACCCCATGAAATTCGCCGGAGTCCGGGCCTTCTATACCTATATGCTGACCCATCCGGGGAAAAAGCTTACCTTCATGGGGGCAGAGCTGGCTCAGTGGAACGAGTGGCACTACGAGTACTCCCTGGACTGGCACCTGCTCCAGTACGAGCCCCACCGCCAGACCCAGGCATTTTTCAAAACGGCCAACAACTTCTACCTCTCCCAGCCCCCCCTGTGGGAGCAGGACGACTCCTGGCAGGGCTTCCAGTGGCTATGTGCCGATGATAATCAAGCCGACACCATTTCCTTCCTCCGGTGGGACAAAAAGGGCAACCCTTTGATTGTGGTGTGCAACTTCTCCCCGGAGCACCGGGACGGCTATCGGGTAGGCGCCCCCTTCGGCGGGCGGTGGGCCGTGGTCCTCAACACCGACGACCAGCAGTTCGGCGGCCAGGGACTGGGGGACAAGGAACCGCTTAAAACTGAGAAGGTCCCCTGCCATGACCAGCAGCAGTCCCTGGTTATCGACCTGCCTCCCATGTCGGCGGTCATTTACCGCTGTGTGCGGAAAAATCCGGCACGCAGGTCCAAGGCAGACAAAGAGGAGGGGGCAAAGGCTGAGAAGGCGGCCCCTGTCAAAGGCAAAAAAGCGCCAGCCAAAGAAAAAAAGGCTCCCACCAGGGGGAAAAAGACCCCTGCCGGGAAAAGCCCTAAGCACTGATTGGAAATTCCAGAGCTCCGCGCCCTGATTTCACGTTTTCCTTCCCCCGCGCTCGAAACAGACAAGAGGTGAACAGCATGAAGAAAGAAGTTGTGGCCATGTTGCTGGCCGGCGGCCAGGGCAGCCGCCTCTACGCTCTGACCAGCCATGTAGCCAAACCTGCCGTCCCCTTTGGGGGCAAGTACCGCATCATTGATTTTCCCCTGTCCAACTGTGTCAACTCCGGCATTGATACCGTCGGTGTCCTGACCCAGTACCGTCCCCTGGAGCTGAACAGCTACATCGGCAACGGGCAGCCCTGGGACCTGGACCGGTCTGACGGCGGCGTACACATCCTCCCCCCCTATATGAGGGAGGGCGACCAGGGCACCTGGTACAAGGGTACGGCAAACGCCATTTACCAGAACATTGGCTTTCTGGACCTGTATGACCCGGAGTATGTGGTCATCCTGTCCGGTGACCACATCTATAAAATGAACTACGCCGACATGGTGGACCTGCATAAGAAGTCCGGGGCGGCCTGCACCATTTCCGTCCTGGAGGTCACGATGGAGGAGGCCACCCGCTTCGGCATCATGAATGTGGACGAAAACGACCGGATCTACGAGTTTGAGGAGAAGCCGGCCCAACCCAAGAGCAATCTGGCCTCCATGGGCATTTATGTGTTCACCTGGTCCAAGCTCCGGCAGTACCTCATTGACGACGAGGCTGACCCGGCCTCTACCAACGACTTCGGGAAGAACATCATCCCCAACATGCTCGCCGCCAACGAGGTGATGATGGCCTACCGCTTCCACGGCTACTGGAAGGATGTTGGCACCATCAATTCTCTGTGGGACGCTAACATGGATATGCTGGCCCCCCGGAACAGCATCGACCTGTATGACCCAGACTGGCCCATTTACGCCAGAACTCCCGTTAAACCTCCCCATGTCACAGGCCCCAACGCCCACATCTCCCACTCTCTGGTGACCGGCGGCAGTCGGGTGGACGGGACGGTGGAGAACTCTGTACTGTTTCACTCTGTCACTGTAGAGGAAGGAGCCAGCGTTCAGTACTCCATCCTCATGCCAGGGGCGGTGGTCCGAGCCGGAGCCCAGGTGTCTTACGCCATTGTGGCAGAGGCCGCCGTCATTGAGGCGGGCGCCGTAGTGGGCTCCGCTCCCAACGATGATCCCAAATGGGGCATCGCCGTGGTGGCCAGCGGCGTCACCGTAGGGGAACAGGCTGTGGTGTCCCCCGGCGCCATGGTTCGGGAAGCAGTGAAGGGAGGTGATCGGGCATGAATGATCTCCACGGCATTCTCTTCGCCTATCGCTCTAACGCCAATCTGGGAGAGCTGACCAGGCCCCGCAACACCTGCTCCCTGCCCTTTGGCGGGCGGTACCGCCTGATCGATTTCATGTTGTCCAGCTATGTCAACGCGGGTATCACCGACGTGGGGCTGGTGGTCCATGAGAGCTATCAATCTCTGCTGGATCACCTTGGAACCGGGAAGGACTGGGACCTGTCCCGCAAACACGGCGGCCTGCGCATCCTGCCCCCCTTCGGATATCAGGGCAAGGGAGGCGGCGAGTATCGGGGCAACATGGAGGCTCTGGCCGGCGTAGCCGGATATCTTCAGAATATCCGCCAGGACTATGTTATCATGGGCTGGGGCGATATCGCTGTTAACCTGCCCGTGGCCCAGGTACTGGAGCAGCACATCGCCTCCGGGGCCGACGTGACTATGGTGTGTACCCCCACCCTGAAAGGGGCTCCTCAGTTTTCGGAGTATGTGGAGGTCAGCGGGGAGGGCCGGATCACGGATCTGTCCATCCATCCCACTACTGCGGACCAGGCCCTGGAGTCCCTGGAGGTGTACATCCTGTCCAAGCAGCTGCTGCTGGATATGGTAGAGTACTGTTCCGCGCACGATATCCACAGCTTCAGCCGAGGTGTCCTGCGCCCCCGGCTCAAGAGCTTGAAGATGATGCCTTACATCCACCAGGGCTATGTGGCCCGCTTCCAGTCTGTAAGCGACTACTTCCAACACTCCATGGATCTTCTGGATCCCAAGGTCCGCGCTGACTTGTTCAACATCAGCCGCCCCATCCGCACCAAGGATCAGTCCAACCCCTCCACCTACTACGGGCCCGACGCGGTGGCGGTCCAGTCCCTGGTAGCCGACGGCTGCTATATTGAGGGCGTGGTGGAAAACTCCATCCTCTCCCGCGGCGTCATTGTAGAAAAGGGCGCCAAGGTGTCCAACAGCGTATTGATGCAGGGTACGGTGGTCAAGGCCGGAGCTTCTCTGGCCTATGTCATCGCGGATAAAAACGTGGTGATCAATGAGGACCGGATGCTCATGGGCCACGCTA
Organism: Muriventricola aceti; assembly: GCF_025567565.1. Lineage (NCBI taxonomy): Bacteria > Bacillati > Bacillota > Clostridia > Eubacteriales > Oscillospiraceae > Muriventricola > Muriventricola aceti. Next base: position 60,444 of record NZ_JAOQKF010000009.1, read on the forward strand.
CATATCCCCTGGCCATCGCCAAAAATTCGGTGGTATGACCGTCTCTTTCATCCACTCCAGTTTGAATCTTTTGAAAAGAGGAATCGTCTATGAAGATCCTATTTGCCTCCTCCGAGGTTGCTCCCTTTATTAAGACCGGCGGACTGGCCGATGTGGCCGGCTCCCTGCCCCAGGCTCTGGCTCGGGAGGGCCACGAGGTCAAGGTCATCCTTCCTCTATACGAGGGCATCGGCCAGGAGTGGCGGGAACAGATGACCTTTCTCAAATACTTCAATGTCACCCTGTCCTGGCGGCAGGTCTACTGTGGCATCTTCCATCTGGAGCGGGAGGGGGTCGCCTACTGGTTTGTAGACAACGAATACTACTTCAAGCGTTGGCAGCTCTATGGACATTTCGACGACTGCGAGCGGTTCGCCTTCTTCTCCAGGGCTATCATCGAAACTCCGGGACAGCTGGACTGGGCCCCAGATATCATCCACTGCAACGACTGGCAGACCGCCCTCGTCCCCGTCTATCTGCTGGAGGAGAAATACCGCATCCCTCAACTGGGAGGGACCAAGAGCGTCTTTACCATTCACAACATCGAGTACCAGGGCCGCTACGGCGACCAGGTCCTTCAGGATGTCATCGGTCTGGACAAGAGCTATCTCAACGAGGGGATGCTGGCCTACCATCGGGACGTGAACCTGATGAAGGGCGCTATTATGGCCTCCAACTTCGTCACTACGGTATCCCCCACCTATGCCCAGGAGCTGCGCACTCCCTTCTACGCCCATGGGCTGGACGGGGTCATCAATCAGCAGAGCGGCAAGCTGGAGGGCATTCTAAACGGCATCGATGTGGACCTCTACGATCCAGCCACCAACCCTGGCCTTGCCGCCAACTTTACCCCCCGCGCCTTGGTCAAGGGCAAGAACCAGTGTAAGCAGGCCCTGCAGCAGGCCGTTGGCCTTCAGGAGAATCCTGATGTGCCCATCATCGCCTGCGTGTCCCGTCTGGTTGGCCACAAGGGCTTCTCCCTGGTGACAGACTCCCTTCAGGAGATTATGGGCCTGGACGTGCAGATGGTGGTGCTTGGCACCGGCGACTGGCAGTATGAGGAGGCGTTCCGCCACGCTCAGAGTCAGTACCCCGGCCGCTTCGCCGCCCAACTGACCTATTCCGCCCCTCTGTCCACCATGATCTATGCCGGAGCCGACCTGTTCCTGATGCCCTCGGTCTCCGAACCCTGCGGCCTGTCTCAGATGATCGCCATGCGCTTCGGCACCATCCCTGTGGTTCGGGAGACTGGCGGCCTGAAGGACACCGTTGTCCCCTACAACAAGTTTGATGGGACCGGCCGTGGCTTCACTTTTGCCAACATCAACGCGGGGGACATGGTCTGGGTGCTGCGGGAGGCCGTAGACCTCTACCACAGCAACAAAAAGGCTTGGCGGGCTCTGCAAAGAGAGGGAATGACTGCCGACTTCTCCTGGGACAACTCGGCCAGGCAGTATCTGGACATCTATCAGCGCATCCTCGGCTGACAGCTCTGTCTGACATAATCAGAGGGCCCCGGACGATGTGTATAGCGTCCGGGGCCCATCGATTTTTACAAGGCATCTTTTCTTATGAAAAATGTTGAGAAATCCCCGGAAACGCCCATATCTTGGGCGTTTCTGCCCATTGACGCTCCTGCCCAAACCTGATACAATGGCTGGGCAAAGACCGCTTTTTGCAATTTTTCCTGCGTGCGGAAGCACCGATTTTGATATTACAGGAGGCTCTCTATGGCAGAATATACCAAGGCCCAGCTCACCGAGATGATTATCGGTAAGCTCCAGCGCAACTTCGGCCGCACTGTGGAAGAGGCCACCCCCAACCATATGTTCAAGGCCTGTGCCCTAGTCCTCCGGGACATCATGTCCCGCCATCAAATCGAAACGGGCAACCAGGTGTGGGAGGGGCAGCGGCGTCAGGTCCACTACCTGTCCCTGGAGTTCCTCATGGGCCGCTCTCTGGAGAAGAACGCCTATAACTTGGGGCTGCTGAATACACTCAAGGAGACGCTGGAGGGACTGGGCTTCTCCGCCGCCGATCTATTTGAGCAGGAACCCGATGCCGGCCTGGGCAACGGCGGCCTGGGCCGTCTGGCCGCCTGCTACCTGGACTCCATGACCACCCTGGAGATCCCCGCCACCGGCTACTCCATCTGCTACGAGCTGGGCATCTTCAAGCAGAAGATCATCGACGGCAAGCAGGTAGAGCTGGCGGACAACTGGCTAGGTCTGGGGGACGCCTGGCTCATCCCCAAGCTGGATGAGACGGAGGAGGTCCGCTTCGGCGGAAAGATTGAGGACCGATGGGATGAAAACGGCGTCAACCACCCTGAACATGTGGGCTATACCGCCGTGCTGGCCATTCCCCGGGACATGGAGATCGCCGGCTACCAGACCCGGCATACCAACACCCTGCGCCTGTGGGACGCCAAGAGTCCGGTCCCGGTGGATATGTCCCTCTACTCCCGGGGCGAGTATCTCAAGGCTGTGGAGCAGCAGGCCATGGCGGAGGTCATCGCTAAGGTCCTCTACCCCGACGACAACCACTACGAGGGGAAATCCCTGCGCCTGAAGCAGCAGTATTTCTTTGTATCCGCCACGGTCCAGTCCATTGTCCGCAAGCACCGGGCCCAGTATGGCACCCTCCACAATTTCCATGAAAAGCATGTCATCCAGATCAACGACACCCATCCCACCCTGGTCATCCCGGAGCTAATGCGCATCCTGTTGGACCAGGAGGGCTATTCCTGGGACGAGGCATGGCATATTGTCACCCATACCGTGTGCTACACCAACCATACCGTCTTGGCCGAAGCTCTGGAGCGGTGGCCCCAGGCCTTGATTGAGAGTCTGCTCCCCCGTGTGTGGCAGATCCTGAAGGAGATCGCCCACCGCTACCAGGGGGAGCTGGAGCGGCGCTACGGTAGCGACCAGGGCAAGATCGCCCACATGGCCATCATCTGGGGGGGCGAGGTGCGCATGGCCAACCTGTGCGTCTGTGCCTGCCAGTATATCAACGGCGTTTCCGCCCTCCACTCCGATATCCTGAAACGGGAGGTATTCCATGACGCCTATCTGGCCGCCCCGGGTAAGTTCAAGAATGTGACCAACGGCATTGACCACCGCCGCTGGCTGTCTCAAATTAACCCCAAGTTGGACGCCCTGATCCGGGACTGCTCCGGAGGAGACGAGTACCTCATCCACCCGGAGGCCATTCGGAAGCTGGAGAACTGCAAGGACGACAAGTCCGTGCTGAAGCAGCTGGAGGCCATCAAAGGGGAGAACAAACGCCGCTTTGCCGCCTATGTGGCACGGGAATCCGGCGTTATCCTGAACACCGACGCCATCTTCGATGTCCAGGTCAAGCGCCTCCACGAGTATAAGCGACAACTGCTCAATGTCCTCCACATCGTCTATCTGTATCAGCAGTTGCGGGATAATCCCAACATGGATTTCACCCCCCAGACCTTTCTCTTTGGCGCCAAGGCGGCTCCCGGCTACCATGTGGCCAAAGAGATCATCCAGCTCATCAACTCCCTGGCAGCCCAAATCAGCAGGGACCCGGTCTGCAAGGATAAGCTTCAGGTGGTTTTCCTGGAGAACTACCGGGTGTCCCTGGCGGAGAAGCTGATGCCCGCCAGTGAGCTGTCCGAGCAGATCTCCACCGCCGGTAAGGAGGCCAGCGGCACCGGCAACATGAAATTCATGATGAACGGCGCGCTGACCATCGGTACTCTGGATGGCGCCAATGTGGAGATGCACCAGCAGTTGGGGGACGAAAATATTTTCCTCTTCGGCCTGACCGCCGAGCAGGTGAACCAGCGCAAGCGGGAGGGCTACCGCTCCCTGGACCTCTACCAGCGGGACCATGGGCTGAAGCGGGTCATTGACCAGATCGCCGCCGGCTTTGACGACCATGTGTCGTATAGCAGCATCACCGACCGCCTCCTCTTTGGCGTTGGGGGCTCTATGGCGGACGAATATATGCTGCTGGCCGATTTCTCTAGCTACTGCCAGGCTCACAAGCGGGCGCTGGAGGCCTATGCCGACCGCCAGCGATGGAATCAGATGTCCCTCATCAACATCGCCCGTTCCGGCCTCTTTGCTGCCGACAGGTCAATCAGCGACTACGCCAGAGAGATCTGGCATGTTCCTGTCCGAAAATAATGGGAAAAGCGGGCCCGGAGGGCCCGCTTTTCCATCCTTCCCCCTTGCAAAAACAGGGGAAAGGCACTACAATAGGGAAGAAGGAGGTGGGCCATGTATCTTACAGACTACCACACGCACTCCTGCTGTTCACCGGACAGCACCGCCCGGCTGGAGGACATGGTCCGGGCGGCACGCAGGGCCGGCCTCCGGGAGCTGTGCACCACCGACCACTGTGACCTGCAGGACGAAAACGGAGCTCCTCTGGGCGGCTGGGACTGGACGCCCATCTTGGACCAATACTGGCGGGCCCGTGACAAAGGCGGCAGCGAGGTGAAGGTGCTGCTGGGCCTCGAGCTGGGCGGGGCCTATACGGACCCCGGCCGGGCTGAGGCTCTTGTGGCCGCCGCCCCCCTGGATTTTGTCATCGGCTCCATCCACAATCTGAGCCCAGAGGCGGGAGGTCGAGATTTTTTCTATTTGGACTACCGCTCCGAGGAGGCGTGCTACACCACGCTGGATGACTATTTCGCCAGTATGCTGGCTCTGACCCGGCTGGACTGCTACGACGCCCTGGGCCATATTATCTATCCCCTCCGCTATATGAACGGCAGAGCAGGCTGGCACATCACCTTGGACCGGTATGGGGAGCAGCTGGACCAGTTGCTCCGTGCCGTCATCCAAAACGGGAAGGCAATCGAGGTCAACACCCACGGCGGCCGGGAGGTGGAGGATTGGCGCCCCATCCTTAGACATTACCATCAGTTGGGGGGCGAGTTGGTTACTACCGGCTCTGACGCCCACTCCCCCGGAAATGTGGGACGCGGCATCTCCCAGGCTGTGGCTCTCCTTCGTGAGACAGGATTCCATCGCTTTGCCGTCTATCGGAAGCGGCGGCCTGAATGGATCAAACTATAAGAATTGGAGGATATTTATTATGATCGCAATCGCATCTGACCATGGCGGCTATAATTTGAAGGAGCATATCAAGGCCTATCTGGTAGCCAAGGGCATCTCCTGCCAGGACTTCGGTACAGACAGTACCGCCAGCTGTGACTACCCTGTATTTGGCAAGGCGGCTGCCGAAGCTGTGGCTTCCGGCGCCTGTGAGAAGGGGATTGTCATCTGCACCACCGGCATCGGCATCTCCATCACCGCCAACAAGGTGAAGGGTATCCGCTGCGCCCTGTGCGCCGATCCCCTGTCCGCCGAGTTGACCCGCCGCCACAACAACGCCAATATGCTGGCGATGGGCGCGGGGATGATCGGGCCCAACCTGGCAGAGCGCATCGTAGACGTGTTTTTGACCACGGACTTTGAGGGAGGGCGCCACGCCCGCCGCGTGTCCCAAATCATGGATATGGAGAAATAAAGGGCAAGGACCTGGGGGCGTGGCCTCCAGGTCCTTTTTATGGGAAGAGACCCGATGGCAGACTCTCTTTGAACAGAATTGTATTATAATTTCCAAAAAATGTATGAAACCGTCCCACTTCGGGGCGGTTTTTGTGTTAGATAGAAGGGGTCACGCTGCGGCTCCGGCCCGACTAACCGGTCATGCAGGGCGTGACAACCCAAAGCGGGAGAAAAAGGTGTACCCCGCAAAAGCCACATCCCTGATCTTAATCATTAAAGGAGGAACCATTATGTCAACGAATAAGACGCAGCATTACCAGCTCAACCAATGGGAGGCGGAGGATAAGGTGCTCCGTATGGAGTTCAATGAGGACAACCAAAAAATCGATACGGCTCTTTTTGGGAAAGCCAGCCGGGAAGCCATGGACCAGCTGACACAGAAGGCCGCTGTTCTCGCAGCGGATATGGCCGGAAAAGGAAACTGTCAGGTAGTGGCGGGGAGCTATGTAGGGACCGGAGGCGCCGGAGCCAGTGCCCCAAACCGCCTGACCTTCCAGCGAAGACCGATGCTTCTTTACGTCTATGGCAGCTGGCGGTTGCTCTGCGGCCGTGGAGAGACCTCTGCGGCGGCCCAGTCTACGGTCAATAACGACCGGACGAACACGGTAACATGGGAGGAGCGGGCCGTATCCTGGTATAATGATGATGGCAAGGTGTCGCCTCAGTTAAACGACGAGGGCAGGACCTATCACTATCTGGCCCTTCTGGAAATGGAGTGAAAGAAGGACCCCGGAGCTCTGGCTCCGGGGTCCTTTGGGGTTGCGGAAAAGAAATTACTTGGTCAGATAGACGATAACGAACTCGTTGTCATCCTCGTCCAGCTGGATCAGAGTGACGTTGTCAAAACCGTCCTTGGTTACGCGGTTCTCGATGGAGCCGGCGCCAATGGACTTGACGGTGGTGCCGTCGATGGTGTAGACCTTCACGTCATCAGCCAGCAGGTAACTCTCGTCGTCCAGAGTCAGGGTGCCGTCCTCGTAGTCGACAGTGGACACAGACTCTTCGGTCTTCACCAGATCGCCGTCAACGTTCTTCTCAAACTCGGCATAGAGGTCGTCCTCGTAGCTCTTGATCTGGTACAGGCCAACCTCCAGATCATCCTTACGGGTCAGCAGGGTGGTCTTCTCGCCGTCCATGAAGACATCGTACTCATAGTACTCCTCGTCGTCCTCGTCCAGACCCACAGCGTAGTTGTCGGACAGGACATAGACCAGCTCGTCAGCGCTGGTGCTGGCGGAGCCCTCGTTCTCGGAGTACACAACGACCAGACGGCCGCCGTCGAAGATGTAGTATACGTTGCCGGCCTCAACCTCGGGGGCGTTCTTCACGCCGGTGTAAACCTTATCCTTAGCGATGAACAGAGTGGAAGAGTTACCAGTCTTGGTAACGCCGGAGATGGGCTTGGCGACGTTATCCACGGTGGCACTCTCGGCCTTATTCTGATCGTCCACCAGCTTCAGCTCATACTCGCCGTTCTTCTTCTCCTTGAAGGTGTAGAACTTCTTGGCATCCTCAGACTTATCCCAGGTGAAGTCATCGTCGTTGTCCAACTCGGACACGGTGATAGTCTTGGAGGTGCCGTCCATAAACAGGGCCTTGGCGATGTTGTCGAAGCCGCTCTCGCCAACTTCCTTCACGAAGATATAGTCGTCAACATTGACCTCGTCGTTGGCAGCCTTGGCGCCGATCACAAAGCCGTTCTCGTCCAGGAAGAAGTCATACTCGTCGCCGGCGTTGATCTCGACATTGTTGTAGCCGGAGGCCAGGGTGTACTTGGTGCCGTCCAGAGTGAAGCTGCCGTTGTAGCCATTCTCCATATCGTCAGTGATCTTGACGGTCTTGACGGTGCCGCTGACGGTCTCTACGTCAGACACGGCCAGCACATCGTTATCGTCGTTCACGTCGGCGGCCTCAATGAAGATGACGAAGTAGTCGTCCACGTCATAACGCTTGGACAGGCGGTCGAACCAGTCGTCGTCATCCTTGCTGTTGTCCTCAACCGTGAAAGAAACGGCCTCGTCGTCATTATTCAGCCAGGGGTTGTAGACGTCCATGGTGACATCCTCGTCGTCCATGTCGGTCACCTGAGCCAGGTAGCCCTGGAGCAGGACAATCCGGTCGATCTTCTTGTCGTCATCTTCAGCAGCGTACAGCTCAATGACGGTGCCCTTGTACTTGCGGGCGGCCAAGTCTGCGACGCTGTCCAGCCCGGTCTCATCAGAGCCGTTGACATAGATGGTGGCACCGTCGAAGTCGTAGCCGTCCTTCTCCAAGTCCTTTACCTCGTCCTTGTCAAAGTCCTTGACATAGGTCATGACGGGCTCCTCACCAGCGTACTTGCCGATCTCGTCGCCCTCGTAGGACCAGATGACAGCGGGACGGCCGAAGTCGTCGTGGTCGTCGGCTTTCTTCTTCAGCTCGCCGGCGAACAGGTCCTCGCCCAGCTCGGCGGAGTACTTCTTGCTGTCGTCATCTTTCTTGCCATTGATGGCGTTATAACGGTTGCCGGACTTGTACAGGTCGCTGTACTCAGCGGAGCCCAGGTACACAGTGGTGCCATCAGGGGTGACCACCTTGCCGGGCTCACGGCCCACGATGACCTGAGTGGCCTCCAGGGTGTTCAGAGCCAGCTGGGCCACGTCGTTCCGGGTCATGGCCTCAATAGCGGCCACATCCACGTCGTTGTACAGGTCGATCTGGTTAGCCTGACGGATGGTGGACAGCTGCCAGTCATCGCCGAAGTCGGACTGATACTGGAAGTAGCCCAGAGCCTTCAGCATCATCAGAGCGGCCTGAGCAGCAGTGACGGAGTCGCTGCCGCCAAAGGTCTTGGCGTCATAGCCGGAGATAATGCCGTGGGTCCAGCAGGCGGCCACATAGGGCTCAGCCCAGGCGGGCACATCGGTAAAGGGGGCGGTGCCAGCGTAGTTGGACACCTTGTAGTCCAGCATGTTGGACATGATGACGGCCATCTCGTTGCGGGTGACGTTGGCGTCGGGGTTGAACTTGCCGTTCTCGTCGCCGGTCATAACACCGACGGCCTGGAGAACTTCGATGGCTTCCTGATTGT
>NZ_JAOQKF010000009.1:69405-147213 GCF_025567565.1 Muriventricola aceti
GCTAGTTTCTACAAAGAACACAACATTGAGCCACCTTTTAGTTTAATGTCACGAAAACCCGGTATTGGTAGAGGCTACTATGACAGCAATTTAGACAGTTTGTATGACTACGATTATATAAACGTGTCTACCAGACAAGGAGGTGTAAAGTTCAGGCCGCCCCGTTATTTCAACCGTCTGTTAGAGACAGACAATCCCGAATTATCAGAGAAGCTCCGTGAAGCCCGTAAGAACCTAGCGAAAGAGATATCCCGTTGTAAGCTCTCTCAGACCGACAAGCGTTATATGAACATGTTGGATACTGAGGAGGAAGTAAAACAAGAGGCTGTAAAGACTTTAAGGAGGTCTAAGTTATGAGAAAGAAACAGCCCAGAGCGAAGGACAAGAAATATTTTCGTAGAACCGCATCCCAAGCCAAAGCTATCAACATTGACCCCAAAATCTATCGAGGAGGAATTAGACTATGATGTTCAACATTTATGCCGTCCGTGACGTGAAGGTAGGTTTCCAGTCTATCACCATCCAGCCTAATGACCCCGTAGCCGCTCGCTCCTTTGAGAGCACTGTTATCAATTCCGATTCGGTCCTGTTTACCCATGCCGAGGACTTCTCTTTGTACCGTCTAGGCACTTGGGACAGTGATACTGGCCATATCATCCCCGAGGAAATGCCTGTCCTGATTCTGGAAGCTAGGTCCTGTTTGCAAGGAGGTAAGAAGCATGTTTAGTTATTCCGTCTGCATGGCCAGTCTTGGCCGTATCCATACCTTTGGCCCTTATCGTACAATGCGTAAGGCCCATGAAGTATTCGATATTGTCACTAAGGTTGCTCCGTCTGATGCCACTGTCAATATTATCTGCGAGGAGGATAAAAATGCCTAAGTTTGCCAATCAGTTTGAGCCACACGCCCGGATTCACACCAATCCGGGCACTCCTGAAAAAGTCCTCTATGGTCCTGTGTTCGATGAGAATGGTACTCTAGATCTAGAGCCTAAAGGCAAGGAGAATCTGTATGACTATATCCAGTCCCACAAGGATTCTTGTGATATCAAGCTCATTGTAGACCGCTGTGCCCGTGGAGATTTATCTGCCCTTTCTAAAGCCCAGGGTATGTACGGCGACTTCACCACCCTGCCCCGGACCTACGCAGAAGCCCTTCAAGCCCTTGCAGATGCCGAACATTTCTTTATGCGCCTCCCAGTCGAGACCCGTGCAAAGTTCGACCACGACCCCCATAAATTCATAGTCAGCATGGATAAACCCGGCTTCCTTGAGAAGCTTGGAGTACCAGTCCCCAATAGCGGAGCTGAACAACAGCCCCCGACGCTAACGACCAGCGCCGCTACTGCACCCGCTGGCGAAGTTTCAACCGATTAGGTTGTAAACAATCATCCACTTTAAAAACTAAATAAAAAATCTAATTCTAAATAGGAGCTATAATATGAATAGGAATACTAACAGTCATTTTGCGTTAAATCCTACTAGAATAGATATGTCAAGAAGTACGTTTGACAGAAACAGTTCTGTAAAAACAAGCTTCAACGTTGGTGACATTGTCCCATTCTATGTAGATGAGGTGTTGCCCGGTGACACATTTGATATCGATACCTCTAAAGTTATTCGCATGCCTTCCTTACTTACTCCAATTATGGATAATCTGTATCTTGATACCTATTATTTCTTTGTTCCCAATCGAATTGTTTGGCAACATTGGAAAGAGCTTATGGGAGAGAATAACGAAAGTGCTTGGATACCCACCACAGAGTACGAAGTCCCGCAGATTACGGCTCCTTCTGGTGGTTGGAGTATCGGTACTATTGCTGATTATATGGGTGTACCTACTGGTGTTAGTGGTCTCTCTGTCAACGCTCTTCCTTTTAGAGCATACGCTTTGATTTGTAATGAGTGGTTCAGAGATGAAAACCTCTGTGACCCGTTGAATATCCCCTTGACCGACGCAACCGTCGCTGGTGTGAACACTGGCACATTTGTGACAGATGTCGCAAAAGGCGGCCTCCCCTACAAGGCCGCTAAGTACCGGGACTACTTCACAAGCTGTCTCCCAGCCCCTCAGAAATCTGAGGATGTGACCATCCCTGTTTCCGGTGGTGCTAATTATCCTGTTGTTCCTATGGCTGATTTAATTGCACCTGTTACCGCTACTGCTCATGGTTTACAGTGGTACGGCAATCCTACTGCCGGTAATTCGTCTGTTCCGGTTAGTAATCCTAAAAAATTTTTGCATACTGCCGTATCTTCTTCTAGTGAGATTAGCGGAGATAATATGGGTATTTATCAAGATGTTCCTTCTGGTACTAGAGAGGTTTTTCCCGCTAACCTTTATGCCATTAATAGTGGTGATGTTTCTTCCGCTACCATTAACCAGCTCCGTCTAGCTTTTCAAGTCCAGAAGCTCTATGAACGTGACGCAAGAGGCGGTACACGCTATATTGAGGTTTTGAAGTCTCACTTTGGTGTGACCTCCCCGGATGCCCGTTTGCAACGCCCGGAATATCTTGGTGGCAACCGTATTCCCATTGTCATCAGTGAGATTAACCAGACTAGCGGCACTTCCGCTAATAGCACCCCGCAAGGTAACCCTTCCGGCCAGTCCCGGACTACCGATGTTCACAGTGATTTCAAGAAGTCCTTTGTAGAGCATGGCTTTATCATTGGCGTTATGGTTGCCCGTTATGACCATACCTACCAGCAGGGTCTAGAGCGTTTCTGGTCCCGTAAAGGCCGCCTTGATTATTACTGGCCTGTATTCGCCAATATTGGCGAACAGGCGGTGTTAAATAAGGAGATCTATGCACAGGGCAATGGTACTGATGATGAGGTATTTGGCTATCAGGAAGCATGGGCTGACTATCGTTATAAGCCCAATCGTGTAACAGGTGAGATGCGTTCTCAAGCTCCCCAGTCTCTTGACGTTTGGCACCTTGGCGACGATTACAGCAAGCTTCCTTCTCTGTCTGATTCTTGGATTCAGGAAGATTCCGCTGTTGTCAACCGTGTTATTGCGGTCAGTGAGGAGAACAGTAATCAGCTTTGGGCAGATATTTTTATCAAGAATAAGTGTACCCGTGCTATGCCCATGTACAGCATTCCCGGTCTGATTGACCATCATTAAGGAGGTTGCATTATGGCCGTATCGTATGGTAAGAATGGTGCCGGTTGGAGCCCTTTCCCCGGTGGTCCTGTCTATGATAGTGGTGCTAGTAGTGCGGTTACGGCGAATAGAGGGGCCAGTAGTGGCCCCTCTTCTGCCAGTGGCGCTATTAACGGTATCGCTAACAATATATCTAAGATTTCAGGCATCACCAGTGCTAACAATGCTTGGAGTGCTCAACAGGCCGAGGAGTTGAGGAAATGGCAAGAAGCCCAAACAGACAAGGCTATGAAATACAATTCGCAGGAAGCGGAGAAAAACAGGTCGTGGCAGGAATACATGTCCAGCACGGCCCATCAGAGGGAAATAGCCGATTTGAAAGCTGCTGGTTTGAATCCGGTATTAAGTGCGATGGGTGGCAACGGCGCGAGTGTTACCAGTGGTGCGACTGCGTCTACCTCCGCACCAAGTGGGGCGATGGGAAGCACGGACACTTCCGGGAGCTCTGCTCTTGTCAATTTGCTAGGCGCAATGCTTACAAGTACCACCGAACTCTCGAAGATGTCAACATCGGCCTTGACAAATCTAGCGGTTGCTGATAAGTATAATAGTGTAAACAAGTATCTTGGTGAGCTTAGTTCTGCCACTCAGTTGAAAGGCTATCAGATAAGCGCACAGACGGCCCTTAGTACCGCTAATATCTCCGCCGCCGCCCAAAGGTATGTTAGCGATAATAATCTGAAAGGCAGTCTTGCAAATGCCGCCGCAACTAAGATTGCCGCCACTATCCATGCAGAGGCTAGTAAGTATGCCGCCGATAAAGGCTATCTTTCTAGTGAGAATGTCGCTAATATCAATGCTTCTGTTAATAAGCAGTTGAAAGAGATGGGAATTAAGTCTGACTTTAGTATGGCTTATTATTTTCCGGATAATCCTTTTCAGTTTAGTGGTAGTGCTTTGGATAAGACTATTGGTAATGTTTTTAGTAAAGATTTGACAATTGGTTTAGATGATATTTTCAGTGAGTTAGGTATGTCTCGCAATTCCGCCCGTGGGGGCGGTTTCAGTAAGTAAGCGTCAGCACTCGTGCCCATTCCTCTCGATATAATGGGCACGAGTGACAGCAAAGGAGGTAAATACATGAAGTGGACAGAGAGATTGGCGAAGTTAATTTTCTTCGTAATTGTGCTTCAAATAGCTTTGTTGTTGCTGAATATGTGTGTTGGAGGGTTTCGTTAAATGCCATGTTATCAACCCCTCTGGGCTATCCCAGATATCAACCCCCGCACAGGTAAGCCCTACCTGACAAAGAACGGTAAGACCAAGTATCATATCTTCGGCTCCGAGAAACCGCTCCTTGACGACCCCCACTTGATTACAATTCCCTGTGGGAAGTGTATTGGATGCCGACTGGAGTATTCACGTCAGTGGGCAAATCGTTGTTTGCTTGAGATGAAAGAGCATGATTCAGCTTACTTTGTGACCCTGACTTATAATGACTGGCATGTTCCTATTTCCCACTATATCGACCAAACGACAGGGGAGTTTTGCGATGTTCAAACTCTGCGGAAGCGTGATTACCAGTTATTCATGAAAAGGTTGCGATTTGCCTTCCCAGACCAGCAAATTCGCTTCTATGCGGCCGGAGAATATGGTCCAAAAACGTATAGACCTCATTACCATGCTATCCTGTTTGGCCTAAAATTGGACGATTTAGAGCCTTATGGAATGTCCGACCAGAACTATCCTTACTATTGGTCAAAAAGTTTGCAAAAAGTATGGGACGAAGGAGAAAACTTGCAAAACCTTTACGAAAAGGTTGAGAAAAAGCCTTTACAAGTCTACCAAAATGTGTTACAATATATACAAGGATGCAAGGAAAGTATAACGCCCCTTGCAAAGCAAAAAAGGTGAGGAAAACCCACTAAGAGTAAATAAAAAAGGGCGCTTTTTCAAAGAAAAAGTGCCCTTGGTAGACATCTGGTAGACACCCAGAAAATGGAAAAGCGGGAAAGCCACGTTTCCCAGCGCTTTCCCGCTTTTTTTGGTAGACATTTGGTAGACCAATGAGAAAAAAGTGTGCGTCGGCGGCAAAAGAGCATTTTAGGCCTTTTCGGTCAGGTATCACAGTTGTCCCCACAATCAGCCTACGATTTCGATCAAAAAGGTGCTATCTTTTTTGGAGCGCATATGTTAAGATGATATACGGATAATTTTGACGATTTGGAAAAGGAGCAGAAGACGACATGATCACTGTCACCGATTTAAGCCTGAATTACAGCGGCACCCCGCTGTTTTCTCACGTGGACTTGCAATTCCTCCGGGGCAACTGTTATGGCATCATCGGGGCCAACGGCGCTGGCAAATCTACCTTTCTCAAGATTCTGTCCGGTGAACTGGACTCCACATCCGGAGAAGTAAATATCCTGCCCAATATCCGTATGTCTGTCCTCAAGCAGGACCAGAATGCTTATGACGCCTACAACGTAATGGACACCGTAATCATGGGCAACCAGCGACTGTACGACATCGGCAAGGAGAAGGAGGCCCTCTACGCCAAAGAGGAGATGACCGACGAGGACGGTATGCTGGCCTGCCAGTTGGAGGAGGAGTACGCCGAGCTGGGGGGCTGGGAGGCGGAATCAGACGCCAGCCGCATCCTCCAGGGGCTGGGTATCGGTACGGAGCTGCACTACAACGACATGGCCACTCTGGACCCCCGGCTGAAGGTGAAGGTGCTGCTGGCCCAGGCCCTGTTTGGTAATCCCGATCTGCTGATGATGGACGAGCCCACCAACAACCTGGACATTGACGCGGTCAACTGGTTGGAAGACTTCCTGCTGGACTTTGAAGGCACGGTTATTGTGGTATCCCATGACCGCCATTTCCTGAACACTGTATGTACCCACATCGTGGACATCGACTATAACAAGATTAAGATGTATGTGGGCAACTACGACTTCTGGTATGAGTCCTCCCAGCTGGTGCAGCAGCTGATTAAGAATCAAAACAAGCGCAACGAGGAGAAGATCAAGGAGCTGCAGGACTTCATCTCCCGCTTCTCCGCCAACAAGTCCAAAAGCAAGCAGGCCACCGCACGACGGAAGCTGCTGGATAAGCTGACGGTGGAGGAGATGCCTGCCTCTTCCCGCCGTTATCCCTGGGTGGCCTTCTCTCCCGACCGAGAGGTGGGCAAGGACATCCTCTTTGTCACCGACGTATCCAAGACCATTGACGGGGTAAAGGTGCTGGACAAGGTGTCCTTCATCGTAGGCCACGGGGACAAGATCGCCTTTGTGGGCGACAACGAGAACGCCCACACCGCCCTGTTCAAGATCCTGGCCGGAGAAATGGAGCCAGACGAGGGCACTGTGAAGTGGGGACAGACCGCCACTTTCTCCTACTTCCCCAAGGATAACACCCCCTACTTCCAGGACAACGACGACAACCTGGTCCAGTGGCTACGCCAGTTCTCCCCCGATCCCCAGGAGCAGTACCTCCGGGGCTTCCTGGGCCGGATGCTCTTCTCCGGGGACGAGGTATACAAGCCGGTGAAGGTCCTCTCCGGCGGTGAGAAGGTGCGCTGTATGCTGTCCCGGATGATGCTCTCTGGGGCCAACGTCCTCCTGCTGGACCAGCCCACCAACCACCTGGACCTGGAGTCCATCGCCGCCCTGAACAAGGGACTGGAGGCCGTGAAATGCAACGTGCTCGTAGCCTCCCACGACCACCAGCTCATCCAAACGGTATGTAACCGAGTCTTTGACTTCACTGCCGATGGAAAGCTCATCGACCGGAAGACCACCTATGACGAGTATCTGGAGAGCCAGAAGGCCGAGTAAGATTTTTCGCAACAGCCAGAGAGAAGAACCGCTCATGGGAGTCCATGAGCGGCTCTTTTTTACAGGGACAACGTCAGAATCTCTCTCACCTGGTTCAAGTCCTGGATGTGGTAGTGGACCGTGAGTCCCTGGGGCAGAGGGCGGTCCTCTGGGTCGTACCAGCAGCACAGAATACCGGCGTTATTGCCCCCCTGAATATCGCTGGTCAGAGAATCCCCCACGATCAGGACCTCCTCTGGGGCGATGGGGCCGACATGGTTAAATACCGCCCGGAAAAAATCTGGGCTGGGCTTTTCGGCCCCTACCTGCTCAGAGATGAACACCCCGTCAAACAGCCGGATGAGCCCTGACTTGTCCAGCTTCCGCTGCTGGGCGACGGCAGTGCCATTGGTAACGGCATACTGCCTGACCTGGCCCTTCAGGTCCCTGACCAGCTCATAGCCGTGATCCCGAAAGACCACGGTTTCTCCCAGCTGAATCTGATAGGCGTGGTTAAACCCCTCGATATCGGAGAACTCGATGCCCTCTGACTGGAAAAACTCCTGGAAGCGGCCGGACAGTACCTGGGGCTTGGTCAACTCTCCCCGCTCCAGGGCATTCCAATATTTCTGGTTGATAGACGAGTATCGGGCCAGCATATCGTCAGGGCATTCCCCCAGGCCGAAGCGGATAAAGCAGGCCCGGATCGCCGCCTTCTCTGCCAAGCCGAAATCCAGCAGTGTGCCGTCGATATCCCATAAAATGACTTGGATCATCCTGAGATCCCCCTCCATTTGGATATATGGTATGGATACCATGATATCGGTCCCGCAAAAAAAGTCAAGAAAATTCTTGCCTATGGCATACTCAAAAAGGATGCGTCTCTTTTTCGTAAAGAAATGTTAAACCTGTGTTAAATCTGTTGACGGTTGACACGGGGGATTTTATAATAAATACTGCCAAAAATTGAAAGACTAAGAGGAAATCGTCATGATGCAGCCAGCCGACTGGTACCAGATCAGCGGAGGAAGAGGATATGAGGCATGACCTGCTCCTGAACATTCAGGCGCGGGCTGTGTCTTTTTTCTTGCCGGGAAGGGCTGCGAGAGAAAGGGAAGAAAGAGATGGGCATTTCAGAAATATTGGGGCTGCTGGGCGGCCTGGCATTGTTTTTGCATGGGATGCAGATGATGAGTTCCGGCCTGGAGGCTGCCGCCGGCGCACGGATGAAGAGTATTCTGGAGCGGCTTACCGCCAACCGCTTTTTGGGCGTGCTGGTGGGTGCGGCCATCACCGCTGTCATCCAGTCCTCCTCCGCTACCACAGTGATGGTGGTAGGCTTTGTAAACGCCGGGATGATGACTCTGGGCCAGGCGGTCTGGATCATCATGGGCGCCAACATTGGTACCACGGTTACCGGCCTGCTCATTGCCCTGGATGTGGGTGAGCTGGCCCCTATGTTTGCCTTTGTGGGCGTGGTGCTGATGGTCTTTGTCAAGGAGCCGAAGCTCCAGCACATCGGCCAGATCCTGGCCGGGTTGGGCGTGTTGTTTATCGGAATGGGCATGATGAGCTCCTCCATGTCTCCATTGCGGGATTCCGAACCCTTTATCCGTATCATGTCCACCTTCTCTAATCCTCTGTTGGGAATCCTG
Organism: Muriventricola aceti; assembly: GCF_025567565.1. Classification (NCBI taxonomy): domain Bacteria; kingdom Bacillati; phylum Bacillota; class Clostridia; order Eubacteriales; family Oscillospiraceae; genus Muriventricola; species Muriventricola aceti. The sequence continues at coordinate 77,994 of NZ_JAOQKF010000009.1, forward strand.
GCCGGTGCGGCCTTTACTGCCGTCATCCAGTCCTCCTCCGCCTCGGTGGGTATCCTCCAGGCTCTGGCCAGCAGCGGCGTGATCAGCTATGCCAGCTCAGTTTTTGTCCTGTTCGGTCAGAACATCGGCACCTGTATCACCGCCGTGCTGGCAGCCATCGGTACCAACCGGAATGCCAAGCGGGCTACTCTTATCCACTTGATGTTCAACCTGATTGGCACCGCGATCTTTACCACTCTGTTTGTTCTCTTTCCTATCGCTGCCGTGGTAGAAGGCACCTTAGTTCTTCCGGGTGAGGTGGGCAGGACCTTGTCCCATCTGATCCCCACTGACCCCATGGCTCAGATCGCCATGACCCATACTGTCTTTAACATCACGACTACCCTGGTCCTGCTTCCTCTGGGCAATTATCTGGCCAAGCTGGCTATCCGCATCCTACCCGACCAGGCTGTGGAGACCGAAGGCCAGGAGAGCATGACCCTGGCCTATCTCACCCCCATCCAAGCCGGAGGCAAAGAGGGCGGCCTGGGTGTATCTGCCATTGTCATCGATCAACTGCGCAACGAGCTCAACCGGATGCTGTCCATGGCACGGGACAACGTGGCGGACAGCTTCCGGGCCGTACTGGCCCGGGATCAGGAGCAGCTGGTCCAGGTGGAGCAGCGGGAGGAGTATATCGACTTTTTGAACCGGGAGATCTCCCGCTATGTGTCTCACCTGATTTCTATTGAAACCAACGAGCAAGGCTCCGCTGTGGTCAGCAGCTTCTTCACCATCTCTGGCAACATCGAGCGTATTGGCGACCACGCGGACAATCTGGCTGGCTATACCCGGATGCTGGTGGGCAAAAATATCTCCTTCTCCGAAACAGCCCAGAGTGAGATCAGTGCTATGCGTGACATCTCTCTGGAGGCCATCTCCGCCCTGCTCCACTACCAGGCCGGTCAGCCCCAGTGGCTGTCCGAGGTGGCCCAGATGGAGCAGAAGATCGATGATATGACCGACAGCTTCCGCCGCGGTCAGCTGCAGCGAATGAAGGAGGGCACCTGCAACCAGGAGGCATGCATCCTCTACTCCGAGCTGCTCACCGACTTTGAACGCATTGGCGACCATGTGCTCAACATCGCAGAGGAGCTGACCAAGGCCCAGACCGGCCTGTAATTACGGACCCCTTCCACTTTTTCTTGACGAATGACCGGGAGAACGGTATGATTGGGAGAGAAAAGTGAGGAGGGGTTTTTTATGACCTATCAAGAGATACTGGAGGCAGCCCGCACCTGCAGCGGCCCATACTGTAAAGCCTGCCCCGTATGCAATGGCCGGGCCTGTAAGAATACCATGCCGGGCCCCGGAGCAAAGGGCAGCGGCACTGTGGCCATCCGAAACTACGAGGCATGGCAGGACATCTGTCTGAATATGGATACCATCACAGTCAACCAGCCGGTAGACACTAGCTATACCTTTTTCGGCCAGAGGTATGAGCTGCCTGTCTTTGCCGGCCCAGTGGGCGCGGTCAAGCTCCACTATGGGGACAAGCTCACCGACTTGGCCTACAACGACATCCTGGTCCCCGGCTGTGCCCAGGCGGGGATCGCCGCCTTTACCGGAGATGGGGCAGACCCGGAGGTCTTTGCCGGGGCCGCCAAGGCCATTGGACAGAACGGCGGGAAAGGGATCCCCACTGTCAAGCCCTGGGACCGGGATACCATTTTTGCCAAGCTGGATGACGCCAAGGCCTCCGGCGCCAAAGTATTTGCCATGGACATCGACGCTGCGGGACTGCCCTTCCTGAAGGGGTTGACCCCGCCGGCGGGCTCCAAGACGGTGGCAGAGCTTCGAGAGATCATCGACTATGCGGGCGTGCCCTTTCTCATCAAGGGTGTCATGACCGTCAAGGGAGCCAGAAAAGCCCTGGAGGCGGGCGCCGCTGGTATTGTGGTGTCCAACCATGGAGGACGTGTGCTGGATGGAGTTCCCGCCACCGCGGCCGTCCTGCCTGCCATTGCGGATGCGGTAAAAGGCCAGATGACAGTCCTGGTGGACGGCGGCATCCGCACTGGCGTGGATGTGTGCAAGGCGCTGGCCCTGGGGGCTGACGCGGTCATTCTGGCCCGGCCCTATGTCACCGCGGTCTACGGCGGTGGGATTGAGGGCGTCAAGGCGCTGACGCGGAAGCTGAAGGGAGAGCTGGAGGACACCATGGCCATGTGCGGTGTCCACTCCCTGGCTGAGATCAGCCGGGATATTATCTTTTAAAAACAGTGTGGGAGCCGCCCGATGGGCGGCTCTTTTTTCAAATATTTTTACCGCCGTGCAGCAAAATGCCCTGTTAAAACGTCTAAATTTACGAAAGGAGGTGGCCCTATGCCCCATATATCCAACCGGCCGGTGGATTGGGAAGCCCTAGTCACAGACAACGAAAACCGCCTGTATCGGGCAGCGCTGGCCATTCTGGGTGATTCTCAGGAGGCGGAGGACGCGGTGCAGGATGCCTTTCTGGTATTTTTGGAAAAAGCCCCGGCGGACCTGGATCGTCCGGACGCCTGGCTGATGCGGGTGCTGGTCAACGGCTGTAAGAGCCGCCTTAGACTCGCTTGGCGGCGGGTGGGCCCCCTGCCGGACACGCTGCCCGCCCCCGCCCTGGAGGAGAGGGCAGAGCTGGAGGAGCTGTTTTCTCTCCCCCCGGAGGACCGAACGGTCATCCATCTTTTCTACTATGCGGGATACTCCACTCGGGAGATTGCCCATATGACCGGACAGCGGCCGGGCACAGTCCGCTCCCGTCTGACCAGAGCCAGACAAAGGCTGAAGAAGCTGCTGGAGTCAGAAGAGGACTGCAAGGGCGGACAACGAAAAGGAGAATTTAAATGAAATATTACAAATCGTATCTTGAACGGCAGGAAATTTCCCAGGAAACCCATAAACGACTCCTGGCCCTGGGGGAAAATAGTCTGTCAACAGGCCGGGCAGTCACCAGTCGGACAAGGTGGGGACACAGGTGGGGGGCGTTGGCGGCCTGCTGTGCCTTGGCCCTGGGACTGGGCGTGTGGCATTTGGCCCAACCAGCCCCGCCAGGGGGACAGACGGCTGCCGACGCCATCTATCCAGGGATCAAAGACACCTACGGCCCTGGGGAGGAACCCCCGTCTGGGTTCACTGTGGCAGAGGGGCCTGACGGAGAAAAAATGATGCTGCCATGTATTCCCTATGTGAACTACCAGAGGGTGGACGGAGAATTGGCGGCGGACGCCGCCCCGGCCCGGTATCTGATAGAGGGTTCTTTCTCCCAGGAACTGACAAAAGAGCAGATCCAAAGGACCTTTTGGGGGCCAGAGGGCAAGCCGGAGGTAGAAAACCCAAAAAACGATTCAGGAAATCTGCCCTGGATGCTGTTTTGGCAGGGCTACACACTCACTGGCTCGGCCCTGTACGACAGGAGCGGGAGCCTGCTGTGGCTGAATATTTGGGGGGAAAATGAGGAGGCGGACAGTTCTTTTACCTTGACCTTGCGGCCGGGGGAGCTGCCCTTCCAGTGCGGTCTTTACTCCGATGTAGAGAGTACCGATGTGATGGGGACCCCAGTCACCGGCTGGAGCCGAGAAGAAGGCGGCCTTTATACCTGCTGCAGCGAGTTCATGGCCGGAGAGGTGGGCGTCCGGTTTGAAAATTCAGGTGGAATTTTTGGTTCGGAATATGGAGAGAGTGCCTCGCTGGTCCAGGGAGGCGCACAGATGTTCAATGCCCTGCTGGTGCGGCAGGCCCTGTCCCAGGACGGCGGCCTGTACCTGGACCACCTGCTGAAGGCGGAGGAGGTGCCGGAGTGGCGGGCGGCGGAATTTTCCTCCCTGGAGGATGCCCGGCAGGAGGTGGATTTCGTCTCCTATCTTCCTGCGGAAGATCTCTCCGGCTATGACGAGTTCTACAGCAGGATGACCTACCAGGAGGGCAGCGAGCACACACTGTACCTGCGTTGGAGCTGGGGATATGACGATGTGACTATCCGGGTGGAGCTGCCCGAGGGAGATGCGGAGTGGGGAAATCTGGTGGATACGGCCCGGCCAGAAACCTACGATGTGCGCCTGTACTCCATCCCCTGGGCGGACAGTGTGCCGGAAGAATACTACGACACCTTCCATTCCCCAGTGTTCCGGGCAGTGGACATGAGCCGGGAGATAGTAGAAGCCAGGGCCTATACCCTGGCTGACCAGGGGGATTCCGACGGCCCCCGTGTGAGCTTTTCCGTCCTCCATGATGACGGAGCCCTGGTGACCTACTCCTGCAAGGGGCTTTCCATAGACCAGGTATGGGCGCTGGTGGAGGAAACATTGGTGTGAACTCCGGGTCGATTCAGTAGGCGGATGCCTGCCTGTATGCCCCGACCGCGCTCTGTCAAAGTTTTGGGGCGGGGCTGGAAAAATTTAATTTTTTATGAATACACCTCTTTCCCCCTTGTCGAAGGCAGACGAAACCGCTATACTGAAAGGGTATTCGCACGGGAAGGGGGAGGATCGCCCTGGAAGAAAAATATGTCAGCGTATCCCGCCAGGGTGGTGCTCGCCGGACAGCACCCAGGCGGGAGCCGGCCCGTCCCCAGCGCCGGGGAGGGCCGCCCAGGAAAGGCAGCGGGCACAAATCCTTATTCTGGGGATTTTATAAATTCCTGGTTTTTCTCTCCGCTGTAATCGTAGCCGTCTATGTGGGCTGGACAATGACCATCAAGCCGCCCCCAATCCAGACCCCTGATCCGACCCCCGTGATCAACGGGGGGCAGGAGGATGGGAGCGGAGATACCGATATTAGCACGCCTCAGGGGCCCCAGCGCCGGGAGCTGGTGTATAATTTCGTCCTACTGGGCAAAGACGTGGACAGTGGCAACACGGACAGCATCATCGTGGTCAGCTTTGACATTCCAAATCGGAAAGTGGGAATGATCTCCATCCCGCGGGACACGGCGGTGGAGCGGACCTGGCGCAAAAATCCCAAAATTAACGGGGCTTTCTACGGGGCAGGGCCGGACGTATTGAAGGAAGAGATCGAGCACACCTTTGGCATCCCCATTGACTACTACGTTCTGGTGGACTTGGAGGGCTTTATAGCCCTGGTGGATGAGCTGGGCGGCGTAGAACTGGATATCCCCTTAGATATGAACTACGATGACCCATACCAGAATCTGCATATTCATTTTACCAAGGGGGTCCACAAGGTGGACGGGCAGGGCGCCATGGAGGCGGTCCGCTACCGCCACGACAATGAGGACAGTCCCAATTATAGGGCTAACCAGTGGTACAGTGATGTACAGCGGGGGGAGATGCAGCGGCAGCTGCTGACCCAACTGGCCAAGAAGGTGGTGTCCTGGAACTCAGTCACAAGGGTAACAGAATTTATCAAGATTTTCCAGACCTATGTTAAAACGGACCTGGAGCTGGAGGAAATGATCTACTTTGCTACCCAGGCCCTCCAGGTAGATCTCTCCACTGGGATCCGCCAGGACACGCTAAAGGGGGACGGCACCAAGACCTATAAGGGCTTTTCATACTGCTTCCTCTACCAGGCGGAGGATATCCTGCCAACGCTCAATGAGCTGGTCAATCCCTACGACACCCCTCTGACCGAGGCGGATCTCCACCTGCCCCAGTCATAAGAGATAAAAAGAGAGCGGATACTTCTGTATCCGCTCTCTTTTTACGGCTCAGTCCCCAGGGTCTGAATCAGCAGATTGCGTAGGGAGATGGCGCTCTGCCGGTTCATTACGATGGAGGCCACATAGTCAGCGGCGGGCGTGGAGATATTCTCCATCCCTTTTGGTGTGACGGTCATGGCGGTTTCCATATATTTATAGGCGATATCCAGGGTGACCTCCAGGACCTCTCCGTCCTTGTCCGACACCTTGCGGATACCAAAGGTATTGGCGTATTCAGGCTTCATGCTCAACCCTCCTTTCTGTCGTGGAAACGGGGGCTCGTGCAGGGCACGCACCCTCATTTTGAGTAGCTAAGGTCCCCACCCATAGGCCCTCCCTTCAGATGCCGGCCATTCAGAACGGCCTCCACCAGCTTGTCCCCCACATAGCTCAACTTCAGGGAAAAGAAGGGGGCGTCCTGGTCTAAAAGGTCGAGAAAGATGTGGTCCCCATCCCAGAGGGGGAGCTCCTTTAGCCTGGCTTTGGGGACCCACTCTAGATCCCCCTCGTCGCACTCCTTCAGCTCACCTGTCCAGCTGTGGACAGTAAACAGGTGCATATACTCAGTGGGCCAGCGGTCGGAGAGGAATGTGACGAGTCCGCGGTAGCGGTAGCCTGTCGCGGTAAGGCCGGTCTCCTCCCGTATCTCCCGCAAGGCACAGTCCTCCGGGCTCTCCTTGTCCTCGAACTTGCCCCCTACACCGATCCACTTGTCCTGATTCAGATCGTTTTCCTTTTTGACCCGGTGGAGCATGAGGTATTCCTCGCCCCGCTGGAGATAGCACAGGGTGGTATTGATCATACGATCCCTCTTTTCTCTCAAAGTATACCATGATGTCCGGTCTAGGGCAACCAAAAACTAAGAACATGAGAAGGCCGGCCCTCACCAGGGAGGTATTCTCCCGTGTAAGCGCCGGCTGGACAACCCCGCTGAAGGGTCATCTGTTGTCTTCCTGCGGGTCTACCAGAGCCACATCTACTGTGTAGCTCTGTCCATCCCGGAGATAGGTCAGGGATACCGTATCGCCCAGCCCCAGGGACTGCTTCAGCCGGGTCAGATCCTGGGTGCTGGTGATGGTCTGGCCGTTGGCGGCCAATAGGATATCGCCGGGGCGGATGCCCTTGGCGTAGGCGTCGCTGGATGGGGTCACATCCATGATCTCCAGGCCCCCGCCCTCTGCGGGAAAGGTGTACACAGTAAAGCCGAAGACTCCGGTGTGGATGACCTGTCCGTCGATTAGCCGGTCCACCACATATTTCACCCGCGTGGTGGGGATAGCGAAGCCCAGTGCCTCGGCAGAGCCGTCCTCCGTGACGATCTTAATGGTGGTCACCCCCACCACCTGGCCATATTGGTTGATAAGGGCGCCGCCGGAGTTGCCAAAGTTGATAGCCGCGCTGGTCTGGATCAACACCATGGTTGTGCCGTCTACCTCTACCTCCCGGTCCAGGGCGGAGATGATGCCGTCCGTAATGGTGGAGCGGTAGCCCAGCGGGTCCCCGATGGCGGCGACCGGATCGCCGATGCGCAGCGCGGCGGAGTCCCCAAACTCCGCCGGAGTCAGTCCGGAGGCATCCACCTTCAACACCGCTAAGTCCTCATCCGCGTCGAATCCTACCAGGCTGGCCTGTAAAACGCTGTTGTTCGACAGGGCGACCCGGACCTCGTCAGCGCCAGCTACTACATGGGCATTGGTGATGATATAGCCGTCTTCCGTCATGATGATGCCTGTACCTGTGCCATATTCCGACTGGCTCTGGGACTCGATGGACACGATGGAGGGGGCGTTCTTCTCATAGATCTGGGTATAGGTCAGCGCCGGTCCGGCAGCTGCCTGGAGCGGAAGGGTCACCCCGGTCCCCGTGGGCGCCTGCCGGATGTTCGGCGGATCGGTGCTGTATTCCTCCTGCTGGGCCCACCAGTCCTCCCCTGGGTTTGCGGGCAGATAACCCGGCCCGCTCAAAGAGAAGGACAGGTGGCGCCCCAGCACAACAGTAAGCAGACACAGGGCAAGGACCAAAATGGCCAGCCCGGTGATCCAAGGCCACTTTCTCCTCCTCTTTCTGGGGCGCAGGACGGGAATCCCCGCTGCTGGGACAGGGATGTAGGGCAGGTTGGGCACCGGCTGGCTGGGCTGTTCCCAGGGGCCACCCTGCCAGAGACCGTCATGTTTGTTGTCCATAAACTCCCTCCAAACCGGGATGTCCAAATGTCAGGCCAACGTCAGGGTAAAGGTAAACTGAGTGACGCCGTCCTCGCTGGTCGCTGTGATAGTCTCCTTTAGGTTGCCCAAAATCGTCTTGACGATATACAACCCCAGCCCCACACCCTCCCGGTCCATGGAGCGGGAGTAGTCTGCCTTGTGGAATCGCTCAAAAAGGAGGGGCAGTTCATCCTTGGGGATCGTAGAGCCCAGATTCCGGATGGTGGTGTAAGCCTTCCCATCCTTCTTTGTGATCTGGACAGTGATAGCAGTACCGGCGGCGGCAAACTTCGCCGCGTTGTCCAAAAGATTATAGCAGACCTGGGTGATGGAATCCGGGTCCCCCCAGACCATTAGCTTCTCGTCGGGCATCTGGACGTCTACATCCAAATTCCGGCCGGTGATCTTGCTCTCCAGGCTAATGATAACCTGGGACACCACCTCAGTAAGATCGAACTGCTCCTGGGCGGTGACGGTGTTCTCTGTCAGGGCGTTGAGCCGAGCCAGATCCAGCATCCGCCGGACTAACCGGGACAATCGCCTGGTTTCAGATACCACGATTTGTAGAGATTCCTTCTCCCGTTCGGGCGGGATGGTCCCGTCCAGGATTCCCTCGGCAAAGCCGGAGATGGTGGTCATGGGGGTCTTCAGTTCGTGGGATACATTGGCAATAAATTCTGATCGCTGGCTCTCTACCTTGGCCAGGGAGTTGGCCATGGTATTGAACGCCTCAGCCAGGGTGCTGATCTCATCACACCGCCCCTCATAGCTGGTGACCCGGACATCAAACTCTCCACGGCCAAATTTTCGGGCTGCCTCGGCCATCTCGTTTAGAGGCCGGGCCTGGTGGGCGGAAAAGAGGGAGCTGGCGACGAAGGCAATCAGCAGCACCACCACAGCGGTAAAAAAGAAAATGGTGGCGGTGGCCGACCACATCTCCGCCAGGCTGGAGGCGTCGGCAGACACCAGCACCAGCCCCTGGGTGACTGACAGGTTATTCAAGCTGACGGTAATAGGCAGGCTGGCCAGATAGCGCCGCTCCGGGAAGATTCCGCCCAGACTGGTCATACCGGCATAAGAGCCCCGTTCCAGCACCTGGGACACCACTGACTCAGGGACTTTGCTGTTTTCATACGCATAAAAATTGACGCCGTCCGTAGCATAGATGATCTCGCCATCCGGGGCGGCTACAATCACATAAGAATCTGAGATCAGGGCGATGGAGGCGACATAGTTCTGGAACGGCTCACTGCGAAGCTGCTGATAAAAGGAGGAGGCAAACATAGCGATATAGCCGGCATTGCGTTCCATCGCGTCCCGTTTCTCTGAAATGATATAGCGGTAAGAGAGCATCATAAAGGCGGTGGACAGAAGAGTAAAGGACAGCGCGACGATCCCCACCATCATAGCTAGCTGACGTTTATATAACGAACGCAAAGGCTTCACCTCCTTAGGCAGTTTGTCATATCCATCCGATGTCAGCGGGTTCAGGCATTTCCGCCCACCTCAAATTTATAACCCACACCCCAAACAGTCTTCAGCCGCCACTGGTCACTGACATTCTCCAGCTTTTCCCGAAGCCGCTTGATATGGACGTCCACAGTCCGGCTGTCACCGAAATAATCGAAGCCCCATACCTCGTCCAGAAGCTGGTTTCGGGTAAATACCCGGTTGGGAGCAGAGGCCAGATGGAACAACAGCTCCAATTCCTTGGGGGGCGTATCCACCCGCTGGCCGTCTACCAACAGCTCATAGGAGTCCAGGTTGATGACCAGCTTATCGAAGGTCAGCTTTTTGCTGGTCTGCTCCTCCTCCCCCATGGTACGGCGCAGAACGGCATGAATACGGGCCAGCACCTCTTTCATCTCGAAGGGTTTGACAATGTAGTCATCGGCGCCCTGCTCCAGACCTGTGACCTTGTCCTCCGTTTCGCCCTTTGCGGTGAGCATAATAACAGGGGTCTTATCCCCCTCCCGAATCTTCTTCAGCACAGACCAGCCGTCCATAATGGGGAGCATAATATCCAGAAGCACTAAATCGGGCTGAAAGGAGCGAAACAGCTCTACACCCTTACCGCCATCCTGGGCTACCTGGGTTTCGAACCCCTCTTTCTCCAGATAGAGGTGGAGCAGCTCGGCGATGTTGCCATCATCCTCCACGATCAAAACCTTCTTTGGCATAGCCGTACCCTCTTTTCTCAATGTAATTTGTGTATGGGATACCTTTATTATAGCGCGAAACCCCAGTGTTAGGTGAATAATTTGTAAATTGCTCCCACATTTCCCCTACCCCTGGTCACCGGAGGCCACATAAGAGTGGTCCACCTGGATGACGGGGAAGTAATGGCCGGACAGCCCCTTAATTCCCTCGGTGAGCTGTTCCCGCACCTGGGTATCCTTCAGCCGGAACCCATATGGCACCATGACGTCAAAAATTAGGTTAGTGTGAATTGGGCCAGGGGTAATGCGGAAATCATGGATGGTGAGCGCGGGGTCGATCTCCCGGGCGATGGCGGCCACCTGCTCTCGAAGAGCGGAGGTGCTGTCGTCACATACGACCGGGTCCATATGGATGGAGGTGTCAATGTGGTGCTTCTCCTTCAGTTCCCGCTCGATATGGTCGATAATGTCATGGAGCTCCAAAAAATCTCCGTCCGCTGGGACCTCGGCGTGGAAGGACATCATGGCTCGACCGGGGCCATAATCGTGGTAGACCAGGTCGTGGATGCCCAGAATGTGGTCGTGGCCCAGCACGATGCGGTCGATGTCCGCGGCGAGCTCCGGGTCCATGGGCCGCCCCAGCAAAGGGTCCAGGGTGTCCCTGGCGGCCTCCCACCCTGTCTTGAGAATAAAGGCGGCCACCAGCAGGCCGGCCAATCCGTCCACCTGAAGCCCCCAGAAATGGTCGGCAAGGGTGGAGAGAAGGACTACGCCGGTGGACAGGCAGTCGGACAGGGAGTCCGCGGCGGTGGCCTCCATGGCGGCGGAGTCAATGGCCCGGCCCAGGCCGCGGTTGAACCAGTACATCCAAAATTTTACCAGGATAGCCGCCGCTAGAATGACCAGAGCCACTGGCGAAAATTGAGTTTCAGACTGGCCGAACAGGGACTCCAGGGCGGACCGGCCCACCTCCACCCCCATGAGCAGAATAGCCATCGCCACGATCAGTCCGGCAATATATTCCACGCGCCCGTGGCCGAAGGGGTGGTCCTCGTCCGCCTCCTGGCCAGCGAGCCGAAAGCCGATGAGGGTGACCACCGAGGTCGCGGCGTCAGATAAGTTATTTACCGCGTCAGCCACCATGGCCACAGAGGAAGTGAGCGTGCCGGCGATCACCTTACCCAGAAACAGCAGCACATTGAGAAAGATGCCTGCGGCGCCGGAGATGGTGCCGCAGCGAAGTCTGGTGGCAGGAGCCTGGGGCGCGCCGCCCCCCAGACAGGCACGGATCAAAAAGTTCATAGCGGACAGATGCCTCCCGAACCGGCCAAGGATGACCGGATTGATCTGTATCATTTTATTATCCCACGGCAACTGGCCTCCGTCAAGAAAAAGGCGGGGCCGGGCAGGTAAATTTTTCCGGCCGCTTAGAAGGCCGGAGAGAAGTATTTACAAACTGTTCATACCAGGGTCATTGTTTTGCCTTAATTCTATTCTATGATAAAATCGTTCCAAGGGAACAAAATGCATCTTCCATTTCTCCCTCTCCTTTACAACACACAGATGGAGACCTCCGGCATGCCGGAGGTCTTCGTCGTTTATAGGGCTGACAGTGTTTACAAAAAATTCATGGGGAGGACACAGTATTGCCTTAATTCTATTTTATGATAAATCCGTACTCAAGATATCTTCCTTTTTCTCCTCCCTTTTACAACACACAGACAAAGGCCCCTGACCTTCCTGGTCAGGGGCCTTTGTCGTTCAGGATTCCGATGTCGTGGCCCCATCTCTGGAACCCTCCCAGCGGTCCCGGCCCACAGCGCCGCTGCTGGCCTCCATCCGGTTCATTTTCCGCTTCCGTGCGGAGGAGCGGGCCAGCTTCTCGCTCAACCCCTCCAAGTCCCCGGACTGGATAGCCTGACGGTACTGTCGGATGTTCTCCTCCAACTGCTCCAGGGCTCGGCCCAAGGCCTCAGCGTTCATGGAGAAGAGCTGGGTCCACAGGGGCACATCCAGAGCGGCCACCCGGGTGCAGCCCCGGAAAGAGTCCCCCTCAAAGCCCTGATAGTCGAATAGGCTAGGGTCGTCGCACACGGAAACGGCGATAACGTGCATCATCTGGCTGGTGTAGGCGATGATGGCGTCGTGCCGCTCCGCCGTGGTCTGGACCACATCCGCGCAGCCGATGTACCGAGCCAGCCGATCCATAAGAGCCAGATGCTCCGGGCTGGATTGGTTATTCGGGGTTAGGATATAGTGGGCCCCGTGGAACATATTGGCCAGGGCGTGCTGAATGCCGGAGAACTCCGTCCCCGCCATGGGGTGCCCTCCCACAAAGGAAACAGTGTCAGGCAGTACCCCGGCCCCCTTCAAAATGGCCCCCTTTACCCCGCACACATCGGTCACCATGGAGCCAGGCCTGAAATGGTTCCGGTGCTCGGTCATAAATTCTACGATGCCCTGGGGATGGAGGCATAAAAATACCAGGTCGCCCTCCGCCAGCGCCCGGACTGGGTCCGCCTCGGCCCGGTCCACGATATCTTGTTCCATGGCGTAGCGAAGGGTGGGCTGGCTCACGTCCACGCCGATGATCTCATAGTCCTCAAAGCCCCGGAGGGCCTTGGCAAGGGAACCGCCGATCAGGCCCAGCCCCACAATGACCAGACGCTTTTTCATGATATAACCTCGTTTCCACACCGTGTCCGGCGAATAACGGAACTGTATCACATTTGCCCGCCGAAATCAAGATGGTATCCAAGGCAGAAGGGCACTGTAATTTCCAAAAAATTTAGGAAACCGTCCCATTTCGGGGCGGTTTTTTGTGTTGGATAGAGAGGGCTTGGGCAGCAGTCCAAAGCCTCCCCCTGTGGGGAGGGTGCCGAGCTGTGTGCCCCGATACCGAACCCCTCAGTCCTCTTGCAGGGGCGGCCACATGGGGCCGCCGTGTGGAGGGGCAAAACCCGCCCCAGTCGCCTCCTCAGTCAGCCTATGGCTGACAGCTCTCCCCTCCGGAGGAGCCAAAACAACAACTCTAATAATTAAAGAGCCCCCTTTGGCTTGGGCCAAAGGGGGCGTTGGTATTTGCTGTTTCAGCGGGTGAGATTATTCCACGGTGAAAGCGCCGTAGACGTCATCAGTACCGCCGATGATAGAGAAGGCGTAGGTGCCCTTGGCAGCTTCCTCACCAGGATTGGCATTTCCGGCATCCTCGCTGACCCAGGTGCCGCTCTTACCGTCAGCGGCAGCGTTATGGCCGGTCAGGCTGACATAGAAGCGGAAGGTGCCGCCCTTGCTCATCTCGCCGGTCTCTTCCTTGTAAACCACATCACCATCGGAGTCGGTGATGGTCAGGGTGATCTCGTCGCCCTTGGAAGCCTCGAAGGCCAGGAAGACGTGGCCACCCTCGGCCATGTCGGAGGGAGCGCCAGTGATTCCATCAATGTCATCCTTGTCGCCCACCAGCACGTCGCCGGCTTCCATCTCGTTCATGTTATCAATATCATCGGGAGTCAGGGTGGAGCCGGTGATACCATCGCTGGAGCCCTTGACTACCACATACAGAGTGCCCAGCTCGTCGTTGTCATCCTCGGTGGTGACAGCGTAGAAGGTGCCGGAAACGGCATAGCCCTTCAGGGAGCTCTCCAGGCCGCGGGCGGAAACAGAGTAGACCTCGAAATCAGCGGCGCTGTCGGTCATCACATCGCCGGCGCCCTTCATGAGGACCAGGTTGATCTGGGCGTCCTCAGCAACGGTGAAGTCGGTGGTGCCCACGCGCAGAGCGCCGGAGCTGTACTCTACAGTAGCGTTGACTAGAGCGACCTTTCGGTACTCACCGCCAGCAGCAGTGGTGAACACCTTGCTGTCATCCGTGACGCGCTCATCACTGTCGGTCTTGATCTTGTAGTACATCTCGCCCACAGTCAGAGTGTCGGTGGACTCCACGGTGGTCTTCTCGCCGTTCAGCACCACATCATAGACGTTCACGGTGTCGTTGGCGTCCTTGTAGGTCTTGTTCAGCTTCAGCACGAACATCAGGTCGCTGGAAGCGGTGCTGTCGTCAATAGTGGCATCGGAGGCGTCCACAAAGACCAGGGATGCGTAGCTCTTGCTGGCCTTGTCGTCCACCTTCAGGTAGGACACGATGACATCTTTACCACTCTTTGCAGTAACAGTGGGGGCGCTGTTCACGCCGGTGTAGACGGTGATATCGCTGCCGTCGTCCACGATAAACACGGTGTCGCTGTTGCCCCGGATGCTGGTGTCAGCAGTCAGGAAGCGGACGGATTCGCCCACCACATCGCTCTTAACGGTCTTGCCGGTGGAAGTGACAGTCAGGGTGTAGCGGTCGCTGGAGTCCACAGTATAGGAATACCAGTTCTTGTGTGCGGTATTGAAGGGGGCAGAAGCACCCTTACCAGTGAGATACTCGTAAATCTCAGTGGCATCGGTAATCTCGTCCACACCGGAACCACCCACATTATCGCCCTTGATCTTCTTAACGGTGATCTCGTCATAAGTGCCGTCGGCGGTGTAGGCGCCGGCCACGGCGTTCTTGCCCAGCATGGTGGTGTCGGCGGCATCCACATAGATGTAGTTGCCCACGGACAGGCTGGCGTCGTCCACCCAGATCAGCTTGCCATAGGCGTCCAGCACGATGCTGGCGTTCTCACCGGCGGTGAAAGCGGTCAGGCCGTCCTCGCCGCCAGCGGCAGTATCATCGGAGCGGACCTTGGCGTAGCTGTAGCTGGTGCCGTCGATGGTGACGGAGTTCTTGGTGGAGGACTCAACCTCGCCCTGGACCAGGGTGGCCTTGGCGATGGTCTGCACCTCATTGTTGGCGTAGGTATACAGGATATAGTCATCCTCGCCGTAAGCGGCCAGGGTGTCAAAGTCCTCCAGATCCAGGGAGTTCTCCTTGGCGGGGCCGGACAGGACATCCACGTTCAGAGTCTCCTTGGACTCGTTGTAGTCGCCAGTGGCCTGCATCACATAGGTGTTGATCACGCAGATCTCAATGGTGTAGGCGCTGTTGTCCACATAGACCTCAGTCTGTACGCCGTTTCCAGTCAGGTTCTTGCCATCACCCTGGATGTGGGCGGAGCTGTTGGAGTCAAACAGATCGCCCTTGCTGACAGTGACGGGGGTGCCGTCCACAGACACGGTGACACCGTACTTCTGATTGTTAACGTCAGCAGTACCGATGGTGGAGTTGATGTTGTTGACAACAGTCTTGCCCACGTCAGAGTACAGGGTGCCCTTGGTCACCTTGCCCACATAGGTGTAGTCGGGGGCCTCGGAGTAGGTGCCGACCTCGGTGCTCTGATACTTCCAGGAGTTGGCGGGACGGCCAAAGTCGTCGCTGCCGGGACGCTTGGTCAGATCGCCGTCGTACAGGTCCTCGCCAAGTTGCACAATGTACTTGCCATTGTTGTTGGCGCTCTCGTCGTTGATTTTGCCGTACTTCTTGTCGGTGCTGGTGCGGTCATCATAGGTGGCCTTGCCAGTGGTGATCTCATAACCGTCGCCCTTGATGGTGGTGCCGCCGTTGCCGCTGTACTGGACCATTGTGGCCTCCAGAGCGTTCAGGACCATCTGGGCCACATCGTTGCGGGTCAGAGCCTGGGTGGCGCCGGTGTCCACGTCGTCGAACAGGCCAGCCAAGGAGCCTTGCTTGGTGGTCTCCACCAGCCAGTCATCGCCGAAATCGGACTGATACTGGAAGTAGCCCAGGGCCTTCAGCAGCATCAGAGCGGCCTGGCCAGTAGTGACGGAGTCATTGCCGCCGAAGGTCTTGGCGTCGTAGCCGGCGATGATGCCGTTGGTGTAACAGGCGGCCACATAGGGCTCGGCCCAGGAGGGCACGTCGCTGAAGGGCGCAGTGCCCTTGTAGCTGGACACGGTGTAGTCCAGCAGGTTGGACATGACCACGGCCATCTCATTACGGGTGACGTTGGCGTCGGGGTTGAAGTTGCCGTTCTCGTCGCCGGTCATAACACCGACGGCCTGGAGAACTTCGATGGCTTCCTGATTCTGCTCGGAAGACACATCGACGTAGCTCGCGCCGGTGCCGACTACCATCAGGCCCATGACCATGACGGAAGCCAGAGCCAGGCTAAGAGCCCGCTTCAGGTTTCTCATTCGGGATTCCTCCTTAAATTTTTTTGGGACTTTTCTGACAAAATCCCTATTTTTTCGAGGCTTTGAGGACTTTTTAGGGCATTAGCCCTGTATAACGCCCCTTGCAAAGCAAAAAAGGTAAGGAAAACCCGCTAAGAGCAAATAAAAAAGGGCACTTTTTCAAAGAAAAAGTGCCCTTGGTAGACATCTGGTAGACACCCAGAAAATGGAAAAGCGGGAAAGCCCTGTTTCCCAGCACTTTCCCGCTTTTTTTGGTAGACATTTGGTAGACATAGCGCGCCTACCAGAAAAAAACGCCGGTCCATAGGACCGGCGGACAAAGGGATTCTGTATGACATTTTACTTGACCTTAGCCATCCAGGCGGGCCGCAACGTCTTCCAAATAATTCCGTTCGACCTGTTCAATCTTTCCAGCGTCAAAGGCGGCGGCAAGGCTGGGATCAATAGGCAACTGGGCCAGCACAGGAATCTCCAGTTCCATCGCCACTTTTTCCAAATGGCTGTCCCCGAAAATCGCGTGCTTCTTGCCGCAATCAGGACACTGAAAATAGCTGTAATTCTCTACCAGCCCAAGGACGGGAATATCCATCATCTTGGCCATATTTACAGCCTTTGTCACGATCATGGATACCAGATCCTGAGGAGAAGTGACGACAATAATACCGTCCACGGGAAGGGACTGGAAAACAGTTAGAGGCACGTCGCCAGTGCCGGGGGGCATATCCACGAACATATAGTCCACATCGCCCCAGACCACTTCCTGCCAGAACTGTGTGACTACGCCGGCAATGACGGGTCCACGCCATACCACGGGGTCCGTTTCATTTGCGGTGAGCAGGTTCAGGGACATGAGCTTGATGCCGCCGGCCGTGACGGCGGGGTCGATGCCGGCATCGCTTCCTGTGGCCTTCTCATGGATGCCAAAAGCGGTTGGGATAGAGGGGCCGGTGATATCGGCATCTAAGATGGCTACCTTACGGCCCTTTCTGGCCATAGCGACGGCCAGACTAGCGGTGACGGTGCTCTTGCCGACGCCGCCTTTCCCGCTGACAACGGCGATGACCCGCTTTACACTGGACATGGCGTTGGCAGGGACACGCATATCCCGGGAGGAGCAATCGGCGCTGCAGCTGGAGCAGTCATGAGTACATTCAGACACTTGGAACATCTCCTTACAATCATACGGGCCGGGCCCGAGTATAGTCGTTCTCTCAAAGTGTACCCCTTTTCTCTCCGCCCGTCAAGACAGAGGCAAAAAAGGACCGGAAACTACCGGATTAAAGTATTTTCCATGGGGATCTCATCCATGCTGCCCTTGGTTGAGAAGTAATAGGAGAGAATATCGGCTGCCATGGCGCCCAGTTCTGAGCCGCTTCCGCCGTGTTCCACCACCATGGCCAAGGCGATCTCCGGGTCATCATAGGGGGCGAAGCAGACGAAAACGGCATTGGACTCCGTCTGGGCGCTGACCTGGGCGGAGCCAGTTTTGGCGCCCACCTGGACAGGCAGGTCCTGAAAGTAGCGGCGTACCGAGCCGTCAGTGGTCAGGGCCAGCATACCGGCCTTGACAGCCTCTAGATTTTTGTCCTGTATCTCAATGGTGCTGAGGACCTCCGGCTCATAGGTTTCCACGATTTGGGAGTAATCGCTGGATTTGATTTCCTTCAGCAGGTGGGTGGACTTTCGGGTGCCTCCATTGACCAGTGTGGAGATATAGCTGGCAAGCTGGATAGGGGTAAATTGGCTGCTCTCCTGGCCGATGGCCACAGATAGGACCGAGCCCTCGTACCAGGTCCCGCCCATGCTCTCAGTATATTCGGGGCCAGCCATGACGCCCGAGGACTCCTCCAGCTCAATGCCCGTCTTTTGGCCAAGGCCAAAGCGGGTGGCGTAGTCTACCAACAGGTCGATGCCAAGCCGCCGTCCCACGTCGTAGAAAAAGTAGTTGCATGATACCTCGATAGCCTCGCTGACGTTGATGAGCCCGTGATACTTGCCGTACTGGCGGTAGTACCAGCACTGGGGAGGAGTGCCGGGGTAGTAGGTGTAGCGGCCCAGGTCCCGTATTTGGGAGTCGGGAGTGATAATGCCCTCCTCCAGTGCTCCGATAGCGGTGACCATCTTAAAGGTGGAGCCGGGGGCGTAGGTGCCTGTAAGTGCCCGGTTGACCAGGGGAGTGAGGGGATCTGTAGAATTTTTCTCCCAGTCACGGGAGTAGTTGGCCAGGTCGAAGGTAGGATAGGAGGCGGAAGCCAATACATCAAAGCTGTTTACATCCAGCACCACGCAGGCCGCGCCCTCCACCTCCTCACTGACCAGATTGGGCAGGGAGGAGGCCAGAGTGTCCTCCACCTTTTTCTGCAGGTCAATATCGATGGTGAGCACAATATTGTCCCCTGGCTTTGGCTCGGTGATCCAACTCTCTGACAAGATCTTTCCGCTGGTGTTCCGATCCACGGCCCGGATTCCTGGGGTACCCCGCAGGAAGGACTCGAAGGCCTTTTCTACCCCCTCCTTACCTACGGTATCGTCCATCTCGTAGTCGGGCTTACCGTCCCCGTCCTCGTCCAGCGAGGTATAGTATTCCACCTCTGAACGGTTCATCAGTCCTACCCGCCCTAAGATGTGGGCGGCATACTGGGTGTGGTACTGACGGACGGTAGTGGGCTCGATGACCACTCCAGGCAGAGAGAGCTCTTTGACACGGGAGATGAAATCGATATCCACGCCCTCGGCAAAGACATAGGGAGTCCAGGTGACCTCACGGGAACGCAAGTACAGCTCATACAGCAGTCCGGCGATGGCCCGGGCATCTGCCGGGTCCATGTCTCCGATATTCAGGTCGGGCACCGCCTGCCCGGATGCCTCCGCAGACTTCTTGTCCACAGCGCCCTCGCCTGCGATTTCAAAGCTGGCGCACATTTTACCAAGCAGCTGCCGGGCGGTAGGAAGTGAGCTATCCTTCTCCTGCACTGGTGTCTGGACCTCTTTCTGGGGCGTCTTGCCAGTAAAAAATCCGGTGATCCTGTCCCAAAGCCCAGGCTCCTCCTGCTGTACAGGGGCTGTTTCTACTGGCTCGGGCTCTTTGGTGGGGTCGGTGATCCATTTCATTTTGACAGCCAACTGGCCCAGGCGGGTCAAAGTCTTAGAAGGGGTCCCGTCCTCATTTTGTGAGAGGGTAAAGTAGGGGGACTGCTCAGTGAACACAAAGGGCTCATCGGCGGAGATGGGCAGGGTGTCGCTCCATTCTACCCCAGAGGCCCGAGCCGCGTGGATGAGGGACAGAAGGGTCGCGTTGCGCTCCTCCGGCTCCTTTCCCATGTGATCCAGGTCCAGCGTCACCTGGTAGACCACCCGATTAGACACCAACACACGGCCATTTCGGTCCAGAATGTCTCCCCGGTCTGCTTCGACTATCTGGGTTTCTGCAATCTTGTTCTGAGATCGCTCATACAGCGCCTCACCCTGATTGATCTGGAGGTCGTACAGTGTGGCCCCCATGGCGGTAAGACACAGGGAAAGGAGCAAGGCGATGCACAGGACCCGGCGATGAAATTGTTTTACATCCATGGAATACCTCCATCCTGGAGAAGAAAAGGGCGAATCAGGCCAGCTTGGTCCCGCCCACCCGGCGAAATATGGCCCGGAACAGGAGATAGACTACCGGAGTCCAGGCCAAGGAATAGAGAAATTCGGGCACGGCCACCTGGAGCAGCGCCGGGAGGGAGGCCGCGTGGGTGATGAGCCCCCGCAGCACCCGCAGCAGGTCCAGCAGAGCAAGGATAGCGGCGGAACAGAGCAGGCAGCCGGGAAAGGACTGGCTCAGGGCATACTGGGCGAGGGCCCCAATGGCCATGCCGGCCAGGGCCATCCCAAGCACCAGGCCGCCAAAGCCTCCGGGGTAGGCCAGCTCCCACAGCAGGCCGACCGCCATTCCAAAGCCCGCTCCGGCATAGGCCCCCTCCAGCACCGCCACAGCGGCTGCCGCCACAGGCAGCAGCATGGGTGTTACGCCAAAGAGGGGGTACCGAGGCAGGATATAGTCGTCCAGCAGCCACAAGGGCAGCAGGCCCAGGGCATAGACAAGCCACTTGTGGATCAGGTCACGTCGGGTCAAATGAAACGCTCCTTACTGGGTAGGGCGGCCACAGGCCGCGCCTACTCCTGGATATCAAAGTCTTTGATGACGAATACCTCAACTAAGGAGGACAGGTCGGCGTCAGGGACCACCACGGCATAGCGGGTCATCCCAGAAGGGTCGGTAAAGATGCCCTCCACCTGACCCACCACCAGCCCGGAAGGATACACGTCCCCCTTGCCGGAGGTGAGCACCTCGTCCCCAGACACCAACTGAGCGCTGTGGGGGAGGTAACTCAGCTTCAGACGGCCCTGGCCCATCAGGGCAAAGTCTCCCTCCAGCACCCCGGCGCTGTACGTTCGGGTGACGATGCCCCCAATCTCAATGTCTGTGTTGATAATTGTGGAGACGGTGGACCAGTTCAGCCCCACCTTGGACACAACTCCCACCAGCACGCCGGTGGAGGTCACGACGCAGTCGCCCGCCTCCACGCCGGCGGAGGTGCCTTTGCTGATGGTCAGTGTGGATGCCCAGTTGTCAGTGGAGCGCCCAGTAACCCGCGCGGACTCAAAGACGAAGTCCTCACGTTTGGCCTGGAGGTCCAGCAGCTCCCGCAGGCGCTCGTTTTGCTTGGCGGCCTCCTGCCCCTCTCGAACCTGGTCCTCCAGCTCGGCCACCTGGGCCCGCAGGCTGTCCAGCTCCTCCTGGATCTGGCCATAGCGGAATACATAGTTATATACTCCCTCCGCCCAGTCAGCGGCGGCAGCAATGCCATTTCGTATGGGGCTGGTGACCGTGTTCACCACGTTGGACAGGGGGTCGGCATTGCCGCCCATAAAGGCGGTGCCCACCCCAATCAGAATGGTCAGCAGCAAGGCGATGATGACCAGCAGGATCCCGTTCTGGCGGAGAAAATCTTTCACGTTCCTTGCTCCTTTTTCGCGGCCATGGACAATGTGTCCACTCCAAACCGGGCCAGCATCCGGCCCAGCCGGCAGACCGGCAGGCCCATCACATTATAGTAGTCCCCGGAGATGCCCTCTACAAGCACACTGCCGTACCCTTGGATGCCGTAAGCCCCAGCCTTGTCCATGGGCTCTCCAGTGGCCAGGTAGTGGTCGATATCCCCTTGGGACAGGGGGCGGAAGCGGACAGAGGTGGCCTCGTGCTCCGTGGCGGTCCGGCCACCGGAAAAGAGGGTGACGCCGGTGTATACCATATGCTCCCGACCGGACAGAGCGGAGAGCATCCGGACCGCCTCCTCACGGCTGTGGGGCTTGCCCAGCACCAGCCCGCCCACAGATACCACCGTATCAGCGGCGATGACCAGGCCGTCCGGGTGGGCGGCGGCGACTTCCGCGCACTTCTGGCGGGACAGCTCCTCCACCAGCCGGTCTGGAGACAGCGAGGGGTCCATGACCTCCTCCCCTTGCGCGGGAATGATGTCAAATTCAGCGACCCCCATCCGCTCCAGCAGCTCCCGCCGCCGGGGGGATTGAGAGGCGAGGATGATACGCATAACAAAACTCCTTGGTGAGAAAATAGGTGGGAGGACTCATCCCTCCATCTGGGCCTCCTCCGGCCCATTTGTCAGAGAGCCGGTGACGTGGATGGAGTGCCCCCAGAACAGGTCCCCGTCGTTGAACCAAAATTCGAAGGCTCCGTCCTCATAGATCTGAATGGCGTCCAGTTCCATGCGCTCCATGAACTGCTCCTGGGTGATCTCCGCCGCCTCCCGGTCCTCCTCCGCCTCCTGGGCCCAGTCGTTGGCCAGGTCAAGCAGCTTTTCCGCGGCCAAGGCCCGCACCCTCTGGTCCCACTCCTCCTGACGCTCCATCAGGGTGTGAAAATGCGTCAGACAGTCCGCCCGGTTTTCGTCCCGGTCGAAGTCCAGGCGGGCGGGCTGGCCCAGCCACTCCGCCTCAGTCTCAAACCAGCCCACCGAGCGGTTTAAGGTAAAGGTGCCCAAGCCGTCCTCCCAGAAGGATACAGGCTTTTTCTGCTCCTCCAGGATGGCTTTTAGGTCCGAATCAAAGCCCGGCTCCGGCAGGTCCAGTAAGAGGAGCCTCCGGCCATCCTCTGACACCCGCGCCGTGAACTTGATGATAAAGTCAGGCCGGACCCGCTGGCGGAGATAGTTCCGCAGGGTGTCGTCGGCCAGAGAGACTAGGCTGGCCTCTCCCTGGTGGATGTCAGGGCTGTCCTCCTCCATCCAGGCGGTCAGGCCGATGCCCACCCGCCAGAGCTCTTGCTCCGGTTCTTTGACAGAGCCGAAGCCGCTGGCGTCCGTGACAGCCACAATAGACAACTCATCCGGCAAGAAGGGGGCGGCGAACTCCTTCCACTCGTCCCTCTGTTGGGAGGGAGGCTCCTTGGGCGCTTCTTTCTTTTTGAACAGTCCAAACATACTGCTTCCTCCATGCTCATCACACTGGGCCTGGTTAAAGGGGCCCGTGTTTGTCGCTTATTTTCCGGTAGAGCCGAAGCCGCCGGCGCCCCGCTGGGTGTCGTCCAGCTCATCCACGATCTTCAGCTCGGCCTGGACTACCGGGGTGACCATCAGCTGGGCGATGCGCTCGCCGGGCTGAATGGTAAAGTCCGTGTCCCCGGAATTTTGCAGGCCCACCAGGATCTCTCCCCGGTAGTCGCTGTCGATGACGCCCACACAGTTGGCGGGGGCGATGCCATGTTTGATGCCCAGCCCGCTCCGGGCAAAGACCAGCGCCACATAGTCCGGCGAGGGCAGGGCGATGGCGATGCCAGTTGGGATGACCTTCCGGCCGCCGGCAGGAATGACCACCGCCTCCTCCATACAGGCGTGCAGGTCCATGGCCGCCGATCCGGGGGTGGCGTAGAAGGGCAGGGGGATGTCGCTCCCAATTTTAGGGGAAACTGCTTTGATCTTCAACTCCATAATTGTAAACTCCTAATCCTTTTTCTATTCGATATCCACGATGCGCACATACCGGCGCAGGGGGTGCTCCCCGTCATGTCCCGCCCCTTGAAATGGGGCGGACATAGTGCCGGCGGCGGTGATTCGGGTCAGTCCCGCCCGGACCAGAAGGGCGGTCAGCTCCTCCCGCTCCTCCGGGGGGCAGAGCAGTCCGGCGGTCTGAAGCCTTCCCTTCTGCCGCCGAAGGACAGAAAAAAGCTGGGAACGGGGCAGCCGTTTTACCAGTATGTTTCCATGGAGAGGCGACAGCTCCAACTCCTGGTCGGGACAAAGGGTGACCGAGCAGCCCCGCCCCAGAAAGACCTGGGCCCCAGTGTTTCTCACCGTCTGCTCCAAAAAATGCTCATACCCGTGGAGGGTGGCCTGGGCCGCCTGTCCGGGGGTCGGGTGACAGGCGGCGGCCGCGCGCTCCAGGATAGGCAGGAAGCTATGGCAGAACGCCCTGCCATCATCCAGGCTGTCGGTGTCCAGATAAATCACCTGGCAGGAGGAGCACAGCAGCCCCCCGGTGGACAGGATATGGCGGGCCAGGGCATACCATTCCTCCTCCGGCGGACGGCCAGATACATAGGCGAAACTGAGCCGGTGGCTCCACTCAATCAGCTTGCAGCCGGCGGGAGCCATGCTCCGGGCGGCCCGGACAGCCTCATCCCCGCCCCAGGTGACGATGCCGTCCGCCAGGCTGGCCAGGACCTCCAGGGAGGTCCGGTCGGCAGAGGGGATGGAAAAGACATAGAGGTAGGGGGCCAGATCGGGCTTGGTGTCTGTCAGCAGCTTGAGCAGAGCCAGGGACAAGCCCGTATCTCCAGAAGGCAGCTTCAGCAGGTTGACGTTTCCGGTCAACAGGCCCTCCAGGGCGCTGAAGGCGGGAAGGCCCTCCATGTTGCCGGCGGCAATGTGGAGCAGGGTGCCCAGGGGCAGGACCACAGAGCGGCCAAAGGGCCGGGGGCGCTCCCCTGTCCAGAGACCGTCCAGCTCTACGGCCAGTTTATAGCGCAGGCTCTCCGGCTGGAGCGTGTGGCGGTACCTCCCCAGAGTATCCAGAAGCTGTGGGGTGGCAAACCGGGACAGGAGATGGTCCAGCTCTCCCTGATCCAGCCGGTCCAGTAGCGTAGCGCAGGCGTCCACAACGGCCTCCGTTTCCAGAGGGGAGGCGCTTCGGGTGTGGTTAATCTCCGCCTCCAGACCGGAGAGCACCTTTGGCAGGTCGCTGTCCGGGAGAAGGGCTCCATTGGCAAGAATCACGGCATCTCCCCCTTCCCAAGCAGTTCCGCGGCTCCGGCGGCGCAGGTCTGGATCTCCGCCAGCCCCACCCGGCCCAGGATGGTCAGATAGGGGGAGCGGAGGCCGCAGCCACATTCCTCCCCCGGCGTGAGATAGCCCAGATCATCCGTCATGACGCTGGTAGCCGGGGTAGCCCGGAGGAGGGGAGAGATCAGGTTGATCAGCCCCACCTTCCCCATGGGCAGGGGCTCCAATGTATTTACATCCCGAATGATGACACGGGAGTAGACGGGGATGTGGAAGTGGTGCTCTTTGCAGGCGTTGAAAAAGATGGGGTGCTCTACCGCCCCGAAAAACTCATTGATATTCGCCTCTTGGATGCCCAGTATCCGACCGGCCAGGCCATAGAGGACAGGCTTTTCCACCTGCTGGGCGTAGTGCTGTTTCCAGCCTCCGGCCAGGAGGATGCGGGAGCCCTTCGGCAGCTGCGCCCGCAGGCCCAGCTCCTCCATCCGCTTCAGACCGAACCAGAGGTAGGAGGGAAAACCGATGATCCGGGTGGGAAACCGGGAACTGCCCAGCTTTTCCAGGGCCTTCGCCACATGGTCCAGGTCGGGGACATAGCCGCCGTCCCCATAGCGCAGGGCGTAGGTCCGGCTGATGGGAGGGGCAAACCAGGTCAGGCCGAACATGGTGCGGGTGACACCTGTTTTATTCTGGCGGTGGGGCTGATAGCCCAGGATCACATTGTGAGCGGGCCTGGGAGAGATCAGGCCGTGCCGCCAGCCCAGGCGAAGGACCATGGGCACCTCCGCCAGGAGACAGCCCCAGTCAAAGCCCACCTGGCTGAACCTGCCGCTGGTGCCGGAGGAGGTGACCCGCATGGCCATTCGCCACCGGGGCATGGAAAAGACGGCGTGCCGCTTGTAAAACAGGGTAGGCAGGACGGGGAGCCGGGCCAGGTCAACTATGGTCTGTATCTGCTCTGGAGAGAAGCCGATGTGGTCCGCAATGGCCCGGTACTCCGGGCAGCGGGCCATATGGAAGGCGCAGTTATCCCGCACCGCCCGAAGAAAGTCCGGGTCGGAGCCCTCCAGGTCATAGGGCTGGTGGAGCCAAAACAGGCGCTGTCGGCTGAACACGGCGTTTCCCCCTAGTCTCTGTTACTCCACGTCTCGGTAGTAGAGTCCCCGAGTATACTCATTTGGCTGGTATGACCCCTGTCCCAGATAGCGTTCCAATACCTGGGCGCACTCCATGGCGTTTTCCGTGGTAAACATCAGCCGGGCCGCCCACAGGCCCAGGCGGCCATAGTCCTGGGTCCGGTCAGCCAAAAACAGCTTTTTGGAGTTCAAGATCTCGTTGCGGCAGCCATAGGCTTGGACCACCGGGAACCGCTCCCCCTTCCGGTCGGTGAGCAGGTTCATGTTGGAGCAGGTGTGCTGGCCGGAATGGTTGTGGATAATGCAGTTTTCTGTAATCATCAAAGGTAGGCGGCCATAGGCGATGAGCTCCGTGGGAATAGCCTTAGACAGGTCCCGAATCTGGGCCAGCTTCAGCTCGAAGGAGGCGGTAGCGGAGATGAGTCCCAGCCGCTTCAGCTCTTTCATGGTCTGGCTGTTATATACCCCAAGGCCGTAGTCTCCCCGGACCGAAAAGCCCAGATGGGCAGCCCGGCGGACAGCGCCCAGTGTGCCGGCCAGGACCTGGTCTACTCCAATGCGGCGCAGGGCAGCCAAATCTTCCTCCAGGGCCAAAGTTTCCCGGTCGCTGTACACACGGGGCATAAGGGCTGCCACGGGGACGCCGGCCTCTTGGCACCGCTTCACCACCTCCGGGTGGGCAGCGCCCTGGTCGGCGGGTAAGTAGATCAGAGCAGGGGCCAGCCGCAGCAGCTCTCCACTGATCTGAGCCGCCTCCCGGACAGAAATTGTGTATACAGGCGTCCCCCTGGGATTCTCATACCGCACACCCGGCCGGAAGGGCTCCACCCTCCTCTGGGGCAGGGCCTGCCGCTGGACGGACAGATCCTCCAGGGCCCGGCGGCGCAGGTCATTCAGGGCGGACAGGGGAAGGGATAGGCCCTCCTCTACTTTGGCGGTCACCTTCTGACAGGAGTAGGGGGTGCCTCCAGTGCGGGACAGCTGGCCCTCCACCTTTTCCCGTGTCAGGGGCACGTTTCGAGCCGCCTCGGGCACCGGCCCCTCCCCATGGACCATCCGGCCCTCCTTGTCCTCCACGGCGATCCGGGCTGGCTGGCCGGCCTGGATCATGGCGTATATTTTCACCGGCTCCTTCCGGTTCTCGCCGTTTTCATAGGTGGCCCGGGCCTGGGCATAGAGCTCCTTGGGCTCCTTTCCCTCCTGGCGCGTACCAAACATTTCGGGGCCCTTTTGACCCATGAAGTAGCTGTCCGTAAAGCCCTGGCGGGAAAAGACCTGCTCCAGGGCATCCAGCTCCGCCTGGGTGGGGGAGCGGCCCTCCTTCAGAGCTCTGGCGTACACACCGGTGACCACGGCCACATACTCCGGCCGCTTCATCCGGCCCTCCAACTTCAGGCAGGCCACCCCCATGTCCTGAAGCTCCTTCAGGTGGCTCGCCAGGGACATATCCTTTAGAGAGAGAGGGTACTCGTCCGCCCGGCCGTTCCAGCCATACTTCAGCCGGCAGGGCTGGGCGCACAGACCACGGTTGCCGCTCCGCCCCCCAATGACCGAGGAGAAATAACACTGGCCGGAGTAACACATACACAGCGCCCCGTGACCAAACACCTCGATCTCGATAGGGGAGTTCTGGCAGATATAGGCGATCTGGTCCCGGTTCAGCTCCCGGGACAGCACCACCCGGCTGATGCCCAGGTCAGCGCACTGCTTTACCCCGTCCAAAGAGTGGACGGTCATCTGGGTGGAGCCATGGAGGGGCAGGTCCGGGACGGTCTGCCTTAGCATACGCAGCACCCCCAGGTCCTGTACAATGACCGCGTCCACGCCGATGCGACTGGCGTGAGCGGCAACCTCCGCCGCCCCCGGCAACTCCCGGTCAGTAAGCAGGGTGTTCAGAGTTAGATGTACCTTGCAGCCCCGGAGATGGCAATAAGAAACCGCCGCCGCGGCCTCTTCCTCAGAAAAATTCTTGGCGTTGCGGCGGGCGTTGAAATCTCCATATCCAAAATAGACGGCGTCGGCGCCGTTCTGGACAGCGGCCGTTACCGCCTCCATAGAGCCGGCCGGCGCGAGCAGTTCCAACATGGGATACCTCCTGGAAAATCAAAGGCACGGGACGGACACGCGGCAAAAGTCGTGTCCGCCTCCGGCGGTTATTTGCGGGTCTGAAGCTTGAAGATCTCCCGCTTGGCCTCAGACAGCTCCATCTTCAGCCGGCTGGCCTCCTCCAGATTCTCCTTGATCTGGCGGCGGAGATTCTCGGCGGCATCCTGTTCCTTGAAGTACAGGTCGGCCATATTCATGGCGGCCAGCACGGCGGCCGTCTCCTTGGGCAGCTTGTTGCTCATGATATCACGCAGCTGGCTGTCCACATAGTCAGCGCACTTGCGGACATAGGCCTCGTCCTCTACCGCCACCATGGTATACTCCTGTCCCGCGATGGTCACTACCACTTTGTTCTTCATCGGAGCTCCTCCCCTTCTTCTATCTTTTGTATGCCAAATGGGCATACGAATCCAACTTACTCATCATTATACCACAGAAGGGAACATTTGAAAAACAAATAATCCATGAATTTTTCCAAGAAGCGCCGACCCGCGGCGAACAGCGGGGATGGACCGGAGCGAGGGCGCGAAACCGAAGCCGCATAAGCGGCTGTTTCCAGCCCGAGACGGAGGGAAGCCACGCGTCGTGAGCCGGGGAGGCGTGACAACCAGAAGCGCCGACCCATAGCGAACAGCGGGGATGGACCGGAGGCCTCCGCAATTTCCTGTTTACGCCGGGCGGTTTTTGCGGTAAAATGAAGAAACACAGCCACGGTCCCTCCGCCCTGCCTCGGGTCGGGAGCGGGACCGTTTTTAGAAAGGAGGGCGGTAGTATGGCCCAAACATTGCTGCCCGGAAGCGTCCTGGCCATGACAGACCAGGCGGCCGACCGGCTGTTGAGACTGGACAGCGGCGATGCCGCCCTGCTCTATCTCCATTTTCTGCGCCACGGGGATCTGTCCCATCTGACCTGGTCCCAGCAGCGTCTGGACACAGCTCTGGACCAGTTAAAAAAGCTGGGTATGGCACCGGAGCAGCCCCCCGTCTCCGCCCCCCCTGTCCCGGAAGCTCCTCCCCCGGAGTATTCCTTAGAGGATATTACCGCCGCCCTGAAAGAAAATACATCCACCTTTCCCGCCCTGTGCGACGAGGTGGAGCGGCGGCTGGGCAAAAAGCTGTCCGCCAACGACCTGCGGTCTTTGTACACACTCTATGACCATCTGGCTCTGCCTGCCGAGGTTGTTTTGATGCTGGTGGGCTGGTGTACCGAGGAGATGGAACGAAAATACGGGCCGGGACGGCGGCCCTTCCTGTCCCAGATCAAAAAGGAGGGCTTTGTCTGGGCCCGCCAGGGCATCGACACGATGGAGCGGGCCGAGGCCCATCTCCAGCGCCTGACCCACCTCCGGGGCCGGGAGGCCCAGGTGCTCCGGCTGCTGGACATCCCGCCGCACCCCTTGGTGTCCCAGGAGCGGACTTATATCGCCGCCTGGGACGATATGGGCTTTGACGACGAGGCCCTGCGGATGGCGTATGAAAAGACGGTGCTGAAGAAGCAGTCTATGGATTGGGGCTATATGAACGGTATTCTCCGCCGCTGGCACCAGAAAGGCCTCCACACCGCCGCCGCCATCCAGGCGGGCGACCGGGACCCCAGGCCCCTGCGGGCTGGCCAGCCGCCTCAGGGGGCTCCGGCGGACCAGGAGAAGCGGACACGGGAAAACATGGAGCGGATGCGCCGTATGCTGGACCAGATGAAGAAGGAAGGGTGAACCTATGGCATATGATCCCAATGTGCTTCGCCGGGCTGTGGACCGGCTGGAAGGGGAGCGGCACCGAAGAAGGGTGGAGCTGGACCGGCTGCGGGACAGAGCCTACGGCCGGGAACCTCGCCTGGCCCAGTTGGACCGGCAGCTTCAGGGGACCATGGCCCAGTTGGTCGCCGCCACCCTGCGCCAGGGAGGGAACCCCGCCCAGGCGGTACGGACGGTAAAGGAAAAAAATCTGGACCTGCAGCAGGAGCGGGCTGTCCTGCTGGGCGCTATGGGACTGCCCGCCGATGCCCTGGAGGACAAGCCTGCCTGTCCTCTGTGCGGAGACACCGGCTGGAGGGGAGCTCAGATGTGCGATTGCCTGAAGCGGTTGTGTGCCCAGGAGCAGATCCGGGAGCTGTCCAAGCTGCTGGACCTAGGGGAGCAGTCCTTCGACTCCTTCCGCATCGACTATTACAGTCAGACTCCCTGGCCGAACCGGGGGATCTCCCCCCGGGAAAACATGGAGCTGATCTACGAGGTCTGTCTGAACTATGCGCAGAAGTTCGGCAGGTTCCACTACAAAAATCTGTTCCTCTCCGGCGCTCCGGGGCTGGGCAAGACCTTTTTGTCCGCCTGTATCGCCCGTACGGTGTCAGAGGGGGGACGCTCTGTGGTCTACGATACCGCGGGAAATATCTTTGCCCAGTTCGAAGCCAAGAAGTTCCTCCGGGACAGCCAGGACGGCCAGGAGGCCAGGGATGAGACCCGCCGCTATCTCAACTGCGACCTGCTGATCTTAGACGATCTGGGCAGCGAATTGACTACCCAGTTTACCCAGTCTGCTCTCTATGAGCTCATCAACTCCCGGCTGGTGGCGGGGCTGCACACAGTTATCTCCTCCAACCTGACCATGGAGGAGGCGGCCCGGCGATACTCACCCCAGATCGCCTCCCGCCTGGATGGGGAGTATCACCTGCTGGAGTTTTTCGGTGACGACATCCGCCTGTTGAAGAAAGGTAGACTGTAATACCCTGAATTTCGAAACGGTTTCCATAGAGAAAAAGTGATGGAAGATAGGCGGTTATCATGCGTTTCAGAAGGTCGCTGCTGCTGGTTATGGCGCTGATCGTGGGCGGCGGACTGGGCGCTGTGCTGCCGCCCAAGTTTGAACCGGTCAAGATTATTTTGTTTTTTGCCATATGCTCTGTGCTGGGTGAGGTATTTTACCGAATCGACCAGAGAATATCCAAAAAGTGATCTCTGTCCGTAGGAATGAGGGCGGCCGATTTGTCATTCGGGAGATAAATAGGATTCAGGAGACAGAATAAAAAACCGCCTTTCCGGACAAACTGGTGCAAGACCAATTTTTACCGGAAAGGCGGTTTTTACATGGAAGTAAGAGAACTGATGAATCCCAGCGTGGTCACCATCGAGCCAACCTCCTCGGCCTCCCTGGCCGCCCGGCTCATCAGCCGGCACAATGTAGGCTCACTTCCGGTCTGCTCCAGCGACGGCCGGCTGCGCGGAATGGTGACGGACCGGGATATCGTCCTGCGCTGCATCGCCGCGGAGGAGGACCCGGCCCAGACCATGGTCCGGGATATTATGACCCGGAACTGTGCCACAGTAGCTCCGGGAGATGACTGCCGGGAGGCCACCCGGCTCATGTCCACCCAGCAGGTCCGTCGGCTTCCTGTTGTTGAAAAAGGCAAGCTGGTAGGCGTCATCTCCCTGGCGGATCTGGCCCGCAGCCACCGCTTCGACATGGAGGCGTCCCAGGCTCTGTGTGAGATATCGGAGAATATAGTGGTGCGGTAAAAGCGGTAAAAAATGTGCGTCCATGTTCAGCATGGACGCACATTTTTTAAACGTTCTTTGGATATAAATGTATCTCCTCTAGGGAGCGGAAATCGTCCGGATTTGAAGCGAATATAGGACTGTTGGAAATCAGACCAGATCCGCGGCAATCTGGCGGATCAGTTCCTCGCTGGGGGCCTTCTGATCCCGCTTAGATACTTCTACGATCAGTTGATACAGAGGCACGCCCATTTCATCGGCAATGTTCTGAAAACGCTTGGTAAAGCTGGAGTGGCAGCCCGCCAGACCCAGGATCAGGTCAAAGGGCTTAACTGCCACGTGGTAGTTGTATTCCTCCATGGCAGGGATTAACTCACCGTCCAGGAAGGCCAGCAGCTTGTAGAGGTCAATGTCCTTAAAATAACCCAGCCGTTGGAAAGTGGCTACCAGAAGTTCAGTGGCGCAGTTGCCGGCGCTGCGGGCCATGCCCAGCAGGCCGCAGTCAAAGACGGTGGCCCCGGCCTCAGCGGCGGCGATGGCGTTGGCTACGGACAGTCCCAGATTATTGTGGCCGTGGAATGCTACAGGGATATCCACAGCAGCGACCAGCTCTTTGGTATAGGCCTCTGTCTCATGGGGCATCATGGTACCGGCAGAGTCCATGATAGTGATCTCATCCAGTCCGCAGTCAGCTAGCATCTTGGCTTCCTCTGCCAACTCCTTGGGGGACAGGACATAGGCCTTCATCAAAGAGTAACGGCACTTCATGCCGGCAGCCTTTACCCGCCGGATTCCCTCGCAGGCTCCTGCTCCGTCGCCGGCGTTAGCGCCGATGCGGAGAAATTTCAACCCATATCTGGCAGCCAGATTCACATTGGGCTGGGTGGCGTTCTTATAGCCCAGAAACATACCGATTTCAGCCTGGGACAGATAAGGCTGTATCAGCTGGAGATACTCCTCGTCTGTGCAGGGGGCAATAGAACCATTGGCCTCATATGCGCCCAGACCCAAACAGTTTCCCATTTCGATGGTGGTGATACCCGCGGCGATCATTCCCTCGATCATCATTTTGGTCAGCCGGGCATCGAAGCCCTTGCCTACCACATTGGCCCCATCTCGCAGGGTGCAATCCATTACTAACATAGCGCTGCTCCTTTATTGTTTGTACATTTTTTGTAGACAAATCATAGATCAGGACATAGGATTTCTGGACAAGACCTCACCATCCTTTGAATGGACCCCAGTGCCATGCGGATCAAAGCTTCTTGACCGCTGGTCACTGCATGGGACGCCATACTCACATTTTCTATCAGAAGTGGGACGATGTCAAGAGGGGGCGGTACACAGGGCCTGAAAGGGAAAAAGATTCCGGGAGATACACCTGACAGGGCAAAACGATTCTATCCCTTGGTGGGCAGCACCGAGGAGATAGCCCCGGCAAAGGCGCTGATGGGCATGGTTTGGAGCGTGATGTGCCCCGGACCGGTGACAACGGTGTTGAACAACCCCTCACCGCCAAAGATCATATTTTTGACTCCTTTTACGGATTGGATGTCAATGGAACAACTGGTGTCCATAACAGCGAGATTTCCTGTATCTACAATCAGTTGCTGTCCGGCCGCCAGATCGTATTCCACACCATAGCCGTCGATCTCCAAAAAGACGGTTCCGCGGCCAGAAAGTTTCTGCATAATAAAGCCTTCGCCGCCGAAAAAGCCGGCCCCTAACTTCTTTTGAAAAAAGACGGAGAGCTCCACCCCATCGGTGGCCGCCAAAAAGGCAGATTTCTGGACCACGATGGGCCGATCCGGAGTAATCTCCACAGCCCGGATAGCGCCTGGAAAGCTAGACGCAAAAGCAATCGTCCCCGGACCGCCCTGGGCTGTATAGATGTTCTGAAAGATGGATTCTCCTGAGAACATCCGACCAAAGGCTTTTCCCAGGCCTCCTGCCGAGGTCTGCATCTCCATATTAGGGCTCATCCAAACCATAGAGCCTTTTTCGGTGATCATACTTTCCCCCGCGCTCAGTTCACAGATAACTACCGGGGTGGGCTCACCCTTGATCTCGTATTTCATAGTATCCCGCCTTTCTTTTTATTGGTGGTACCTCCAGTATATCAGAAGCGGGAAGCTGATACAACCAGGATATAAAAAAGCGGCCTGCCAGAGAGCTCCGGCAGGCTGCTTATTATTTGGTGGCCCAGTTACCTGTGGCCTCCGCCGTGAGATAGGCATTGATAAAGCCATCCAGATCGCCGTCCATTACGGCGTTGATGTTGCTGGTCTCATAGGCGGTGCGGTTGTCCTTCACCATCTGGTAGGGCATGAAGACGTAGGAGCGGATCTGACTGCCCCACTCTATCTTCAGCTGGACGCCTTTTAGATCGGAAATCTTCTCCGCCTTCTCCTGCATCTGCAGTTCCACCAGCTTGGCCCGGAGCATCTTCATACAGTTGTCCTTGTTCTGGAATTGGGAGCGTTCCTGCTGGGAAGCTACCACCACGCCAGTTGGCTTGTGAATGAGACGGACTGCGGAGGAGGTCTTGTTGACGTGCTGGCCGCCGGCGCCGCTGGCCCGGTAGACCTGCATCTCAATGTCCTCAGGGCGGATTTCAATCTCCACATCCTCGGGCAGGTCGGGCATGACCTCCACGGAGGCAAAGGAGGTCTGCCGCCGGGCATTAGCGTCAAAGGGGGACACCCGCACCAACCGGTGAACGCCGTGTTCTCCTCTGAGGTAGCCATAGGCGTTGCTCCCCTCAATCATGATAGTGGCCGATTTGATGCCGGCCTCGTCCCCTTCCTGGTAATCCATGATCTGATAGGTGAAGCCGTGGCGCTCGGTCCAGCGGGTGTACATCCGGTAAAGCATCTGTGCCCAGTCCTGGGCCTCAGTCCCGCCGGCGCCGGGATGAATGGTCAGGATCACGTTGGAGCGGTCGTACTCGCCGGTGAGCAGCGTCTCCAAACGGGCCGTCTCCATATCGGCCTCCAGATGGGCGAAGCCATCCTCGAGCTCCGGGATAAGGGATTCGTCCTCAAATTCGTTGCCCATCTCGCACAGGGCCATCAGGTCGTCCCACTGACTCTGGCGCTTTTTCTGGCTGTCCACCTTGTCCTGCAGGTTCTTGATC
Source organism: Muriventricola aceti (assembly GCF_025567565.1). Classification (NCBI taxonomy): domain Bacteria; kingdom Bacillati; phylum Bacillota; class Clostridia; order Eubacteriales; family Oscillospiraceae; genus Muriventricola; species Muriventricola aceti. The sequence continues at coordinate 112,325 of NZ_JAOQKF010000009.1, forward strand.
CGCTGCTGGACCTTCTGGGCCTTGGCCAGGTTGTCCCAAAAGCCGTCGGCGGCAGACTCAGCCTGGAGCATATCCAGCTCGCGCTCGGCCCCATCCAGATCAAGGGCCTGAGCCAGCTCCTTCAGGGCGGGGAGCAGGTTATTCAGCTTGACTTTATATTCATCAAATTGGAGCATGCGGTCCTCAACTCTCTCTCGTAAACTCCCGGAATAGCCGGGGACAAGTTGGTTTTAGGCCCAATTATTATATATGAGCTGGAAACAAAAGTAAAGGAAAACCTGCCCTCGCCCAGAAAGGAATCAATGAGGGCCGTTCCAGACGTGAACGGCCCCCTAACGATCACTGGCCAGCCAGCCCTCTCCGCGGAAGATTAGATCATCCAAATCGTCCTTGGGGGCGGAACGCTCAGGCAGCTCTAAAATAGGGGTCTTGTGTTCATCCATAATTGGTTCCTCCAGTTATGTCTCTCCCCAGTTCATCAGCAGATGGCGGGGAGAAGGGATATACATATCAGTATATGCGGGCCCTGTGGGGATATGTGTCCGTTTTTGTACATCCAGCCGAGGGGAACTATGGGGAAAAGAAAAGATATTTTTTGACTTGACATAGTCCATTTCATATGGTAAACTATTCTAGCCTTCAAAAGAAGATCGGAAGCCACCCATGCCGGAGTGGCGGAATTGGCAGACGCCCGGGACTTAAAATCCCGTGGGAGCGATCCCGTGCCGGTTCGATCCCGGTCTCCGGCACCATATCGCGGGATAGAGCAGTTGGTAGCTCGTCGGGCTCATAACCCGGAGGTCGGAGGTTCAAGTCCTCCTCCCGCAACCAGAAATCCGCTGGAATCACCTGATTCCAGCGGATTATTTTTGTTTTTGGCAACTTTTTTGAGGGGTTTATTTCGGACTTTCAAATCTGACCCAGATTCTGACCCATACGGGGATTTTTCTGGACTGGACAGGGCTATAAACTGCCGGAGAGGATGCTTTCCATGGCCTCCGCCGCCTGCCGCTGCGCCGCCGTGGTCACGTGGGCATAGGTATCCAGGGTAAATCCGGCACTGTAGTGCCCCAGCATGCCAGAGACGGTTTTTATGTCCACCCCGTTCTGCAGGGCCAGAGTAGCGAAGGTGTGCCTCAGATCATGGAATCTAACTCTTGGAAGTCCCGCCCGCTTCAGCACCCGGTGGAGCATGTGGAGCACGCTGTCTGGAGACATGGGGCCGCCCGTGGGGCCGGGAAACACCCAAGGGCTTGACCCGACTTTCTTTTTCTGTTGATTCAGAACGTCTACCGTATCCCTTGCCAAGGGCAGGGTGCGGTAGGCGTTTTTTGTTTTCAGAGGTGCCTCCACTACCTCGCCATTGATTCGTGCTATTTGCCGTTTAACCCGGAGACCGCCCCGTTCCAGATCAAGGTCCTCCCACTTCAGGCCGAGCAATTCACCTCTCCGCAATCCGGTGGCCAGCTCTACGTAGTAGAGCTCGAATACACCGCTTTCCTTCGCCTCCCGCAGGAAGGACGCCAGCTGCTCCACCGGGAGAGTTTTCATCTCTTTGTGCTCGACCTTGGGCAGGGCGCAGCCCTCTGTGGGATCTGCAGCGATGAGCCTCTGCTCCCTGGCCAGCTTCATCGCCGAGGCGATGATCTGGTGGAGATTCCGTACGGTCTTAGGGCTCAGGCCCTTACTCTGTTTCTTGCTCTCAATTCGGTCCACTCGGCCGCTGCTCAGCAGCTTTTTGTAGAACTTCTGTAACTCCAGAGAGGTGAGCTTGCACAGTGGGATTTTTCCGATGCTGGGCTTAATGTGGTTGTCGATGTAACCCCGGTAGGTCTGGTGGGAGGAGGGACGAACCTTCACCTTGGCGTAATTTTCGAACCATACGTCCATCCACTCTCCCACGGTGTACTGCTTTGCCTTTACCGGGTCGACCTGCTTGGCTTCCTCAATGGCCTGCTTCAGCTTGGCTCTGGCCTCCGCCTGGGTCCGGCCCAGGACGTTCCGATAGATGGCCTTTCCCGTCTCCGGGTCGTGTCCGGCGGTGTACCGGCCCTCCCAGCGGCCGTCCTTGCGCTTGCGGAGGTTGCCCTCCCCGTTGGCTCTGCGCTTTGCCATGTTGTATCGCCTCCTTTGCAACGACACAACATACCACAGAAAACAGAAATAGCCAGGGGCACGGCGCAGAGTTATCAAACAATTCACATTTCTTGGTTTCTGTCCTTTTTTTGTTGAGCATCGCATTTTCCGGCTCCAGGGAGAGCCTCTATCTTTGTTTCATGCGGTGCAATTTTTGAGGGGGCGTCCAGTCTGAAAAGGGTGTCTCTCGTAGCGGAGAAGACTCGTGTGACCCCTGTTTTTTCGTTGCGACAGTAGCCTCTTGGGAATCGTGACCGCAAACGTAATCCCCGCCTGCTGTTTTTGACCCCACTTTTGATACACCGGAAACTCCCCGTAACTGCCCGCACTGCGGGCAGATGTGACTGGCCGGAGGCGCCAACGGCGACCCCGGCCTTTATCCTGCTATATTTTTCGTCCTCCGAAAAGGGGCCGGGAGGGAGAAAACCCCCGGTCCAAAACGGCCGGGAACAACGGCCCACGTTGGCCTGGGCTTGTCTGGGAGGGGTAGGGACTCTGCCCCTCCCGTAATCGAGGCACACAACGGTGCACACGGCCAAACAGGGGCTGTTCTCGTATTTGTTCTCACTCCATTTGACGCAAGGTGATTTCTCTTTGTCAACAGCATCGCAATCCCGGTGATCGACAGAGCCGCTTTTCTTCTCTCTGTCTTCGGCCCCTGGCCGCAAAGTGGGTCCGGGCTTCTGCCCGGAAACCGCGTTGGCTGCCGCTCGCGGCAAGCCAGACGCTCTGCTTGCCCCACCCAAAGGTGGGTAAAATCGTCCCACCGCTTGGTACGGACAACGGTCGTAGGTGATATTCTGCATGGATGTGAGCTGGCCATTGATTTGTTTTTGTTCCAGAATTAAACGCCCCATTCTCAACGAAATGTCCGAGGTCGGATGGATGTTCATGAGGGTGAAAATTCACTCCCAGAGAAATATGTAGAACTCTATAAGGGCCATTCATTGATTCTGCAGGCAGCTATTTTGCAGGAGGAAAATCTTTACATCATGAGATACTGCCTCATATTGCATCAAGTGCGGTCCTGCGGTATTGCTGCTCTAAGGTCGCTAGCTTTAGGCAGGTACAGAATGCTTTCGCCGCCAAACGTACTTCTTCCAAGGGGGGATAAGAGGGGGCAATCCGAATGTGACGGTCATTCGGGTCATGGCCATAGGGGTATGTAGCGCCTGCATCCGTTAAGATAAGACCAATTTCCCGACACAGCTCTACGGTACGCTTTGCACAGCCCGGTTTTGTGTATAGACCGATGAAATATCCACCCTTCGGCCGAGTCCAGGAGGCAAGATCATGCGGGGCAAGCTGCTGTTCAAACTCCTCTAGAAATGCTTCAAATTTGGGACGAAGGATCTCGCCGTGCTGCCGCATCAGGGACAGAGTATGGTCCCGATCCTGTAAAAAGTGGACTTGACGCAGTTGATTGACCTTGTCATAGCTGATCATCTGGGGTTCCATCAGCTGAGTAAAATAATGGATGTTGTTCTCGCTGGCGGCCATAACTGCCATTCCCGCTCCAGGTAGTGTAATCTTAGAGGTAGAAGCAAATTCAACGACCAGGTCCGGATTCCCCTTCTGGGCACACAGATGTAAAATTTCCGGAATTGGCTGGGCATCTCCTTGGAGAGCAAGGATCAGGTATGCGTTGTCCCACATCACCACAAAATCAGGGGCAGCTGGCCGAAGGGATGCGATCTCCTCGATGACCTGATTGGAATATATGATGCCATCTGGGTTAGAGTATTTTGGGACACACCATATACCCTTGACCGTTGGATCGGATGCCCACTGCCGCACAGCGTTCATATCAGGTCCCTCGTCTGTCATGGGAATGGGGACCAACTTCATGCCAAAGGCTTGTGTGATTCGGAAGTGCCGGTCATATCCCGGCGCGGGACACAGGAACTTGACCGCTTCTAGCTGTCCCCATGGCTTTTCGCTGTGAAGTAATCCATGGCTCCATGCCTTGGCAATCAGGTCGTACATCATGGTCAGGCTGGAGCTTCCCCCAACAAAACACTGAGAGGGATCCACCTCCAGCAACTCCGCCCAATAGCGTCTGGCACTGGGCATCCCCTGGATTTCTCCATAGTTGCGGGCGTCTATGCCGTCTTCTATACATTGGTCAAAATCCAGAATAGAAAATGACCCACGTGATAATTCCAGTTGTTCCTTTGATGGTTTTCCTCGTGCTATATTCAGAGACAGGCCTTTTTTCTTCCAGCATAAAAATTCTTCCATTGTTTGGTGGTACGATTCTCCCAACTCTTCAGGAGACAGCTGTACAGTATTCATGGGATCCCTCCATTTTATTCGATTATTTATGGATATTGAGATTCCTTATAGCATGTTTGGAAGCTCCTGGCCAAGCTCCTGGACCAGCTCAATCAATTTTTGTGTGCCATAGGACATATATTTTTGTGTCAAATAGCTGACGTAGATCTGATCGCTGTAGTCCAGAGGGAAGAGCAACAGTTCTCCCTTCTGCAGTATCTGAGTCTGCAGGTAGGGGTATAGAAACACCTTGGGACACACCAAGATGCCCATTCCCTTCATACACAGGCCTAAGACAATATTGATGTTGCGGGACTCTACGATCACGTTGGGGATCATGTGGACCCGGGCGCAACAATGTTGGAAGATGGAACCCACATACAGGTCCCTTTGAATGGACAGGAAGGGGCAGGGCTCCAGATCTTTTAGGGTTACCCGCTCCGGGGCCTGAACAAGCTGACCCCAGCGCTGGGGTAGGTAATCCTTTAAAATCGTCTTAGGGGCCAGGATTACATATTCCTCCTTCCAGGCCTTTTGAGCCGTAATCTGGAGCGGGTCCTTGGGCGCGAACCCGATGATCAAATCCGCTTTTCCTTCATGAAGGGCCTGCTCCAGCTGTGCGGAGCTCGCCTCCAGCAGATGAATCTTTAAATTTGGGTATTCCGCCTGAAAGCGGGGCAGCAAAATGGGAAGATAGATCGCGCCGCGCCCCTGAGTGATTCCAAGTGTGAGCTCACTGCTCTTGCAGTCCTTGATGTCCTGCAGCTCACGCTTCAGGTCGTCCAGAGAGATCTGAAACTGCTTGGCATAGCGCAGCAGGCACAGGCCCGCAGGGGTCAGTGTCATGGGAGGTGTGCGGTCAAACAGCTCTACCCCCAGACTGTCCTCCAGACGTGCAATGTGATTGCTGAGAGACTGCTGGGCGATATACAGCCTCTTCGCGGCACGTGTAAAATTCATCTCCTCTGCCGCCACCAAAAAATACTCTAAATTCAAAAGATTCATCCATCCCACCCGCCTGCTTTCTAAGGATGAAAGAATTATATGACCCTCGCTCCATCCTTGTCAATCGGCGGAAAATTTGTGCCAAGTTCCCCACAAAAATCGTGAAACAATAGCTGCTCGATTTCCTCGGGTGCCTGAGTCTGAGCCAGGATCCACATGAGCTTTGTGAGCAGTGCCTCCTTGGAAATGACAGAGGAGCACAGGGCACCGTGCTCCAGGGCGGCCTGCCCTGCCTCATATACCGTCATGTCACACCGCCCGCGGCTACACTGGGTGGTCACTACCACCAGGATCCCCCGCCGGTGCAGCTGGGTGATGCGCTCCAGCAGGCCGTTCTCTCCCGACGGAATCCCACCCAGTCCAAAGCCTTCCAGCACCACGATGGGATAGTGTCCAAGGGTGGCCAGCTCTAAGAGCGCGCCGTCCATTCCTGGCGTGATTTTCAAAAACAGCACCCTGCTGTCCAGACTACGCCGCCAGGTCAGGCTGGTTCGGACATCACGGCGGGGCGGCGCGGTGATTTGCAGCGCCCCATGGCGGATACGCCCCACCGGGGTGCCGCCGCAGCTCTCAAAGGCGTGAAGTTCGCTGGTGCTCACCTTGCTGACACAGCATCCGTTGAATACCGTGCCGTCAAATGTCAGAAGCACTCCGCCAAGATCGCATCGGCAGGCGGTGCAGATGGCGTCGGCTAGGTTGCGCGGGGCGTCGCTCTCCGGCTGCCCCACCGGGTGCTGTGATCCGGTAAATACTACGGGGATCCCGATCCCAAGCGTCATAAAGCTGACCGCAGAGGCGGAGTAGGCCATAGTGTCGGTCCCGTGGAGGACCACGATCCCGTCATATTTCAGCCAATGATCAAAGATCGCGTCAGCGATGGAGAGCCAATCTCGCGGCTCCATATTGGTGCTGTCCTTGTTTAAAAGGGGCTGCACCCTCAGACGCGCATACTCGCGCACCTGAGGCACATACTCCAGCAACGCCTCGCCGCTGAGCGTGGGGGTGTAGCCGTTTGCTCCCTCAGTGCAGGCGATCGTCCCCCCTGTGGTCAGCAATAGGATGTTCTTCACAGCGCTTCCTCCTTTCCCTGCTGCCTGAGCGATCCCCTCCCAGGTGAGATATGCGGTATTGGTCCGGCCTTTACAGGATCTCGGCCATATCCACATCGAACTCCGGTCCATCCATCTCTGCGTGCTCCCCCAGCAGATAGCGATAGGCCTCCACCATCAGATCGATGCGGGGGGTGGGTACCCCATACTTTTTTCCTAAGCGGCTCACAGCCAAATAGCCATAGGGCACGTCCTCCGTTAAGAAGCGGTGATAGGGGGTCTTGGGGAGCTTGACCGATTTCAAACTGGGATTATTGAGGCCCAGGTCCTTGATGTTGTCATAGTTCACGTTCCAGGCCGCGTTCATCAGCTCCAAAATTGTTTTGGGCTCACCGCCGATGGCCTTGGTAACAGCGCAGCGCTCTGCATCCGCCGCCATAGTGAAGTCCAGCAGAATCGGCGGGAGGCACTCCCCGTAGAACTGGGCGTCCTCGCCGTTGGCCATCCGGGTAATATTGAACAGGCAGAAGGGGACATGTACAGGCGGATTCGTGTTGTTCATGGAGGTGTCCAACACATTCTTTACAGGATAAAATTCCGGGAAGGCCTGCTTCAGCTCCTCCACCACCGCAGGAGCCGCCGTGCCTGGGATAGTGGCAAAGCTCATGCTCTTCTTCGAGGGCTTCATCATTGTGGTGGCGGGGTAGGTCAGGGTGGGAGAGGCGGCCATGTTTCCGCTGGTCTCCCCGATGATTACATGCTTGGCCTTCACCTCATCCCGTAGCACGCTGTAGAACTCATAGGCACCCCAATTTCCAGTAAAGATCACGATCCGCTGGCCCTCCTGCAGGTGGCCCCTCAGCAGCTGGGCCATGGGCTTGTGCCCCTTCGAGGTGGTGGTCACCACCAGAAATTTGGCCCCGTCCACCGCCTGTGCGATGTCCGTTGTGGCCTGCACCTTAAAGTTTCCTTCCAGCGCGCCGGACACGGTAATGCCGTGTTCGTTCGCAGCGCGTGCTTTTTCCGCATCTCTGGTAAAGCCGGTGACCTCATACCCTCGCTGGGTCAGCAGAGCGGCTGTGTTGTGTCCAATTTTTCCAAGACCAAGAACTGCAATTTTCATAGCGCATACCTCTTTTCATAATCAACAACGTTGAAATATCATTCCCCCATCCACCCATGAGGATGGATGGGGGAAGGGGAGTTTAGCGGACCAGCCGTTCCTCCGGAGAGCAGGTCAAAATTTCAATTCCATCCTTTCGAACAACCACAGTGTCCGAGTGACGGGTGGAGCCCCAGCCGGCAAATACCAGGCCGGGCTCTACAGTGACCACCATTCCCTCCTCTAGGACCAGGCTGCTGTCCTTGGAAAGGGAGGGGAACTCGTGAAGGCTCAGACCCAGGCCGTGGCCGATACGCCCGGGCAGATAGTCACCGAAACCCGCCTCGATATATGGTGCAACACCGGCAGCATACACGTCGGATACCGCCACACCGGCCTTCATCATCTGGAACACATTCTGGCGTCCGGCAAGCATCGCGTCATACGCCCTCTCGTACCGCTCCGGGATCTTGCCGATCATAACAGTGCGCTCATTTTCAGAGTGATAGCCGTCAATCGCGGCCCAGCAAACAGGCAAACACACCTCACCCTCCTGAGGGACACGATTGCTTGGGCACTCGCAGCCATAGGGCACCCGGTAGCCGGAGTTGGAATAGCACCACAGGGCAGTGACGATGCCTCCCTCGGTATTGCCGAAACTGCTGATTTCAAACTCGCTGAGCTCCTTTGCCCAGGTCTCCCGCATAGCGATCTCGGCGGCAATGCTCGCCTCGGCCTCGCTCTTGCGAATATTGGCAAGGGCCGCCTCCATGCCCACGTTGGTCAGATAGGAGGACAGACGTAGCAGGTTGATCTCGTACTCGTCTTTGATATTGCGGGAGCGTTTGAGGAAATCAGAGACATCCACCATCTTGGTCGCCTGGGTGATATCCTGCAGCTTCTGATACTGGGACAGGGAGATAAAGTCGCCCTCATAGCCCAGAACCTTCCCCTTCATTCTCAAGTCAGAAACGATGATATCAATGGCGGAGTAGGCGTCGTTGGCTATTGGCTTCTGATTGGCCCACATGCCAAACAGTCTAATATCCTCAATGGCAGCCTCATCTGCGGAGTGGCGGGCGCGAAGGCTATGAACTAGAAGGACCGCATTACCCTCCTGGGGAATGACAACCACAACAGGGTGGCTGTACAAAATGGGGTTAAAGCCAGACAGGAAGAAGGTATTCTGGGGCTTGAAGCAGATGATGCCATCGATTCCCTGCTCAGCCATGGCCTTCTGCATTTTGATGACCTTTTCCCGGTAGAGCTGCTTGCGGTCGTACTGTTTGAGCTGTTCCTTGATTTCATTGATCGTCATAGTGAAAACCTCCTTAATGATATACAATGATAGCGTTTATAGCATAAAGCTGACACCCGGCCCCAGGGGAATCTGGAACACGAACCAGATAATGAACTGAATCATATAGCAGGCCAGGAAAGTCAGGGAATAGGGGAGCATGTTGGAAATCAGGGTCCCAAATCCAAAATCCTTGTCATACTTTTTACACAGGGAAAGCAGCATGGCAAAATAAGCGTAGGCCGGGGTGATGGGGTCACTGGCCGCATCACCTACCCGGAAGCACATCTGGGTCACCGCAGGGTGATAACCCAGCAGCATGAACATGGGGACAAATACTGAGGACATCAGGCCCCACTTGGCAGAGGCACTGCCCACAAACAAGTTCAAGAACGCACACAGGAGAATGAATAGCAACATTATGGCCAGCGGCGGTAAACCAGAGGACTCCAGCAGTTCCGCACCCTTGATGGCCAGAATGGTAGCTAGATTAGACCACTCAAAGTAGGCCAAAAATTGGGCGATCACAAAGCATAGGGCCACGAAAGGACCCATGTCCACCATGGCATTGCCCATAGCATCCACCAAATCATTGCTGGTTTTAAAGTGGCCACTTCTGAATCCGTAGGCCACACCGGGGATAAAGAACAGCAGTGCAATAAAGAAGGGGAGACCTTGCATCAGGGGAGCAGCGGCAATTACCAGGCCACCGGTCTCTGGGTCCCGTAGCCATCCGTTACTGGGAATGCACATAACTAGGATGATGGCCAGATACACCAGAACAGCAATCAACGCGGCTCGCAGTCCCCGGTTCTCCTCTGGTGTGAGTTCTGCAATCTGCCGTTCCGTTACCACTGCGTTTGGCCGGTTCCGCAGTCTTGGCTCCACTATACGAGTGGTCACAAACAGAGAGGCAGCGGTCAAAATAAAGACCGAGGTCGCCGAGAAAAAATATGTCATAGCCGGGGATGCAGTGAAGTCGGGGTCTAGAGTTTGGGCGGCGGCTACTGTAAAGCTGGCGTTGACTACGTCCATATTGGTCAGCAGCAAATTAGCACAGAAGGCACCAGAGACTGTGGCGTATCCGCACAGGGCGCCGGCCACCGCTGGCTTACCCATAGAGGCGAATAGAGCAGATCCAAGAATGGGCATCACTACATAGCCAGTCCCGCCGGCGGCATCAGCTAACACAGCAACAAAGGTAAAAACCAGCAGCACCCGCAAATCAGAGCCTTTGGAGCTTTCTACCACCTTCTGCAGTACCACACGGAATAGACCGGACCGCTCACAGATCCCCACGCCGAACATGCATACCAGTACGGGCCCCAGAACAGAGAGGGTCTGGAAGTTACTGACCATGCTGGTCAGCATCCGGACAATCCCTTCTCTGGATAGTAAGTTGTAGGGTACTACTACCTCGCCAGTCGCGGGATTAACCGCTGTCACTCCGGCGGCAGTACAGACCCAAGAGAGAACGATGACAAGAATTGCAAACCAGACAAAAAATACCATAGGGTTGGGGATTTTATTTCCAATTTTTTCTACTCTCTCATAAAACCCTAGCGTGCTTTTTTTCTTCACATGAAACAACCTCCCGTTTCACTATCTGTTGATTTTGCAGCGCTTCCCTCTTTTTTCTTTCATAATCATGGGCCCGATGGAATTATTATCATACAAGGGCCCCAATCTGTCCAACACCACTTTTTCTTTGTATCAACAGGTCTAGTCCTGTGATTTATTAAAATATAGACGGGTTTTTGCAATCGAATTTGTCAAAATAGACAATTTCTGTGGAGGCGGCATAGCTCTTGTGCGGGGGAAAATCGTTTCTCCTAAATGGATCCTCCCACCACTCGGTATGCAGTGTTTAAAGCATATCGTCTCTTATTGCGAACAAATCGACCTGGCGGTGGAGCAGTTCGGAGCCAGCTATTCCATCTTTGCGGTCGATTCTGTCTACCGCAACACTGTCGCATTGTGGCCCACTGTTATGGTACAGTAAATCACACTATTATTGGAAATGTGGTGGAGTATGACATTCCTCCGCTAAAGGCTTATTGTGTCAGAAGGAATCTCAGTGAATGACCCAAGATCTGACCCAGAACCGGAAAAACTGGGTCGGAACAGAGAAAATATAACCTCCGGGTTTGGGCCCATTTTAGGCCCAAAAACGCCCGGAAAGCGTTGAACCGCAGCAGATGGACAAACCAACAGCAGCTCATAACCCGGAGGTCGGAGGTTCAAGTCCTCCTCCCGCAACCAGAAATCCGCTGGAATCATCTGATTCCAGCGGATTATTTTTGCTTTCTGCGACTTTTTTGTGAGCTTTATTTTTGGCTTTCAAATCTGACCTAGGTTCCGGCCCATACGGAAATTTGGAGTGTTCAGGGTGGACCCGGCAGAGAGGTGCCCCAGCATCCCGGACACCGTTTTCATATCTACCCCGTTTTGCGGGGCCAGGGTAGCGAAGATATACCGGAGATCATGGAACCTGACTTCTGGGTAGTCCTGCCCGTTTCAGCACCCGGTGGAGCATTTGCAGGACGCTGTCTGGAGAGATGGACCGTCTGTGGTACTAGGGAACACCCAGGGGCCTTCCCCGACTTTCTTTTTCTGCTGATTCAGAATGTCTACCATATCCTTTTCCAGAGGCAGGGTGCGGTAGGCGTTTTTTGTTTTGAGTGGGGCCTGCACCACCTCTCCATTAATATGGGCAATTTGCCGCCGTATCCGGAGGTCGCCCTGTTCCAAGTCAAGGTCCTCCCACCTTCAGACCTAGAAGTTCACCTCTCCGTACTCCGGTGGCCAACTCCATGAGTAGAGTTCGAACACACCGATGTCCCTTGCCTTCCGCAGAAAGTAGCCCAGCTGCTCCACCGGGGGGGTGTCATCTCCCTGTACTTCCCCTTGGGCATGGCGCAACTCTAGGCTGGGCCAGCGAAAGTTGATTCCAACTCTTTTGTCAGCTTCATAGCTGAGGTAATAATCTGGTGGAGGTTTCTGACCGTCTTGGCATGGCTGGCTTTTGCTCTTGCCCCGATTCACTCGGCCGCTGTTTAGCAGCCTCTTGCGGAACTTCTGTAGCTCTAAAGAGGCGAGCTTGCCCAAGCGAGATCTTCCTAATGTTTATCTTGATGTAGTTGTCAATATAGCCCCGGTCTCCAGGGGTCGGCTGGCGGTGTACTGTCCCTCCAAACGGCCATCCTTCCGTTTCTGGAGATTGCCCTTCCTGTCGGCTCCGTGTTTTCCCATGTTGTTCCATCTCCTTTGTAACGACACACAATACCAAGGAAACGGGAAATAGACGGGAAATGGCGCAGAGTCATCAAACGATTCACATTTTTGGGTTTTCGCACATTCTCTTTGTTAAACGTCGCTCTTTTGATCCCAGGGAGAACTTTTATCTTTGATTAGGCGGCGCAATTTTGGGGATGAGGTGTCCAGTCCGAAAAAGGTATCTCTTATAGAAAAGGACAGACAGATTCCCCTGCTTTTTCTTTGTGACAGTAGGTGTCCGGGGGATGACAATCGCAGAAGTGATATCACAGGCCAAATTTTGCCCCCGCTTTTGATACACTGTGAAAGCTCTCGTAACTGTCTGCACTGCGAGCAGAAGTAGTTCCTGCGGTGGCCGTCTGAGAACCTGCCTTTATACTGCACTTTTTTCAACCCCACGGTTCGTCCTGCCGTTTGTCAAATTGGCAAGGCCGCCGGATACTGTGCGCCGGCTATGTTCTTTTTGACACAGTTACATTTGAGACGCAAAGGGAAAAGTGCAGTTTGTCGTTCTAAAATGTCTTTTTCTACCCCACCACTCAGTTTCTGCTCTTACGGGGCAGAAATCGCAAAGGCTCATACGGTCCACAAAACGGAAAAACGAACTGAGCATAAAATACGGTTAAAGTGTATGCTGCTTTCGGATCAGATCTATAAAACCCTTCATAAAGGATGCCACCCACTTTCCGCGGTGGTAGATGATTTGGCTGAAATAAATTTGCGGTGCAACGCTGACGTTCAACTTGACCAGAGTGTTGCTCTCTATATCACGCCTGACCGAATATTCGGGAAGGAAAGTCAACCCCTCACTGTTTTTTAATATTTCGGCAATCGCCTTTGTATTGTCCACCACCAGTGAATTCTTAGGCAGCATCCCGCAAGAATATGCAAGGCGTTGCAGTTTTCGGTAAACGATGCCGGATCGCTCTGTCACGACCAGGGGGTACGAGAAAAAATCTTCCAAGGCTATCTGCTCACGACCGGCCAATTCGTGGTTGGGACTGGATACAAAAGCCAGTGTCTCCTTATGCTGGTAAGCACAGAAAAAATCCGGATCAGAATTTAAGTCGTCAGACAGGTAAACCATATCTAATTGGTTTAGCCTGAGCCACTCTTGGAGGTCCTTTGTCCGACCCATTTTAATTTGAATCTCAATATTGGGCCATTGGCTGGCATAATGCGGCAATATGTTGACCAATGTGCTGAATAACAGCGATTCCAAAACGCCCACACGAATGACACCGTGTATTTCTTTGTCCGATTTTCCTAACATGACAGATCGATGTATATTTTCTAAAATCGAATCAGCATAGGAACGGAATTCCTGACCGAGGGAGGTCAGGTAAATTTTTTTATCAATTCGGTCAAATAACGGAAATCCCAGCTCGCATTCTAACTGCTTGATTTGATTGCTGATGGTAGATTGCACATAGCCGAGCTCGGTTGCAGCCTTTGTGAAACTCTTTAGATCCGCTACTTTTGTAAATGCACGAAGTGTACGCTCATCCATAAGCTATCCTCTATTTAATCGAAAAATCGAATGAACTTCATCTAAACTATTCGTTTTACAAATTAATATTAGCACTATATTATTGAATTTGCAACAAAATAATGATGCCATTTTAAAAAAATTGTAACTTATGAAAGGATGAGGCAAGATATGAGTAAGATGGAGTATTTGCAGGATATGCCAATTGCGGTACTGGGCGGGGGCGCCGTGGGTAAGACCTGCGCAGCTGACATGAAACTGGCTGGTAAGGAGGTACGCCTCTATGACGCTATGCCCTTCGCCGCCACTTCCCTGAAAGACGTGGAAAAGACCGGCATCCTTCTGGACGGTGTTCAGCGCAACAAGTACTGCTTTGAGCGCTCTGGGCGGGCCTTCTTCGACTTGGTGACCAGCGACATCGCCGCCGCCGTAAAGGGTGTGGGCCATATTGTTATTGCTATGGGCTCTTGGGGGCATGAAGCAACCTTCCGGGCCTTAATTCCCCATCTAGAGGATGGTCAGGTAATCAATATCTTCGCCGACAACTTTGGTTGCCTACTTCTACGCCGCCTGATGCAGGAAATGGGCTGCGCTAAGAAGGTTATCGTGGGTGGTTGGTCCTCCGCCCCCTACGGCACCCGGATTGAGTCCATCGGTAAGTTTCAGTTCCCCCATGTAAGTGCCAAATACCGCGCCATCACGTTGCGGGGTGCTGCTCTGCCTATGAAGGACACCGATGATTTCTTGGAGGCCTCCAAGTATCTGCCCTGCATGGATGCCGTAACTCGAGGCGACGGCCCCTCCAAAGCCAACACCATTCTGGACGTTGACTTTGCAAACGTCAACCCTGTCATTCATGTCCCCGCCACTGTGCTGGGCGTGTCCACCATGGAGAACTGGGGCGTTATCTTCTGCGGCAACGATAAGACCACCTACTCTATGTACTCCCACGGCTTGTGCCCCTCTATCTGCGAGGTGCAGTATCAGTTTTATAACGAAGAAATTGCCTTGGCCAAGGCAATCGGCGTGGGTTGCCCTGAGTACAAGTATGAGATGTTCTTCTCCCGCCGCAGCGTACTGACTCAGGAGTACATGGGCCTAGACGAGAACGGCAACGACAACGTGGTCTTCCCGCTGGATCAGCCCTCCAACGAGGGTAACACAGGCCCCAACACCATCCATCACCGTTACATGACCGAGGATGTGCCCATTGGGTGCAAAATTTACCACGACTTGGGCGTACAGTACGGCGTGCCCACACCCATTATCGACTCCATGATTGTCTTGGCCGGCGCCATGCACAAGAAGAACTTCTTCCAGGACAGCCGCTACACCTTGGCCTATCTGGGCATTGACAATATGTCCAAGGAGGACCTGCTAACCTACTTAAATGAGGGCACCCGCCTAGTCTGAACGATATCGTTCAATCCCTGCGACGTTTCATGCTACAGGGATTGAGATTCGGATTTTAACCGTATTATGAAAGGAGATTCCATATGACAATCCCCTTGGATATTTTACAAACTTTGGCCGTAGCCGTGATCGTTCTCTTTGCCGGCAAGGGTATCAAGCGCTACGTTAAGGTGCTGGATCGGCTGTGTATTCCTGACCCTGTGGTAGGAGGCATCCTGTTCTCGCTTGTTGTCCTTTTCGGCCACCAGTCAGGGATGTTTCTGCTCGAACTGGACACCACCCTACAAAATGTTTTTATGACGGTGTTCTTTACCGCTGTCGGCTTTACCTGCGATGTAAAAGTATTGCTGAAATACGGAAAGCGCGCCATTCAGTTTACTGTTTTGCTGACACTGCTGGTAATCTTCCAAAACGCTATCGGAGTTGGACTGGCCAAGCTGTTCGACATCGACCTTCTTCTGGGGCTGTGTACCGGCTCGGCATCTATGACCGGTGGACACGGTACTGCAGGTTCCTTTGCTCCTCTATTTGAAACGAATTATGGCTGTGAGGGGGCATTGGTAGTTGGTTTGGCCGCTGCAACCTTTGGCCTGGTCAGTGGCGGACTTGTTGGCGGTCCTGTGGGCAACTTCCTGGTCCGCCGTCACGGATTAGCTGAAACTGCTGCTGCCCGCCGAGAGGACCCGACACAAGCGTCTACCCATGAAATGGAGATCCCACTGAGTGCCAAAGGTATGGTTTCCGCAGTGAATCAGATCATTTTATGTATGGGCGTGGGCACTATTATCTACTTGCTGCTGAAGATGGTGGGCATCACGTTCCCCTCCTATGTAGGAGGCATGGTCATGGGTGTGGTGCTACGCAATGTCAGCACCTACACCGGAAAATTTGAAACTCCTCTGCCGGAAATTGATTGTCTGGGTAATATTAGCTTATCCCTTTTCGTTTCTATGGCGCTGATGTCTCTGAAACTGTGGCAGCTAATTGATTTGGCGGTCCCCATGATCGTCACCCTGGCCACGCAGGTTGTGTTCATCGCAATCTTTATGATTTTTGTGGGCTATTACATCTTGGGTCGTGATTATGATGCGGCCGTGATGGTAACAGGTTTCTGCGGTTTTGGTTTAGGGGCTATGCCCAATGGAGTATCGAATATGCAGGCATTTACAAAGAAATGGGGACCTTCGCCCACTGCGTTCTTTGTTGTGCCAGGCGTTGGTTCCGTGATTATCGATGTGGTCAATGCATTGATTTTAACCGCTCTGATGAATCTTCTTGGATGAGCGGAGAATGTTCCTCCAACTTACACAAAAACCAAGGCCGTAGAGTTGCTACGAGCGGGGGCCCATCGTCTCCGTGTGCTTTCCCTTGCATTTTCGTACAGAATTGCACACAAGGTTTTACCAAGGAGAATGAGGAGGGACTCTTGGTGACCTGCGTACCTCGAAAACCCTCTTGACAGTCTGGCCGCTTGGAGTTTAGATAGAGCAGAGAGAAAACCAGCTATTCTGGATATTGGTGCCCTTGCTTTGATAAAACATTTTTTGGTTGTTCTGTGATCCTTTCTTTGTCTTTTTTATAGAAGTTTTTGCGTTGCTTGACATCTTCTGACCCGTAACTTGAACCAGAATAGGAAAAAATCAATGGAGGCAACGGGGCAAAGAGACTTGGAGAGTACCTGCCTTCGGTTGGGACAGGCCCGGAAAGCGCTGAAAAGGCCCAAACTGAACTTCAGAGCGTAGCTCACGTAGGTTCAAGTCCTACTCCCGCAACCAGAAATCCGCTGGAATCGCCTGATTCCAGCGGATTATTTTTGGCTTTCAAATTTTGACCCATACGGGAAATTTTCTGGGTTGAATAAGGTTATAGATTGGCGGAGAGGGCGTTTTTCATCATCTCCGCCGCCTGCCGTTGAGCCGAGGCGGTCATGCGGGCATAGGTGTTCGGGGAGCGCGAGTTCTGCGACACCTTCGGTCTGACCTACCCGGGTCCGGTGAAGTTTACTCCGATGGCTACCATCTATCAGGGCAAAATCAAATACAATGCCATCGAGATGGATTTTTAAGGAGGAACCAAGTACGCCGTTTTATCGTATGTCCATGCCCAAGGGGCTGGACGACCTGGCGGTGGAGAAGTCCCTGCGGGAAATCACAGCCGCCACGGCGGACATTCTTGCGCCCCTCATGGTGCGCATCGGGATCTACGAGTCTGACCCGGAAAAAATCTATGAGGGCGGCAAGTGCAGAGGCCATCTGCCCCCCACAGTTGTCTTCAACTGCGGCCCCGGCCGTAGCCTGGAGGCCAAGAACATGCTGATGAACTGGGTGACGGAGATCCTCAGCGAAAACTTGGGGTGCGGCAAGCGGGACGTTCGATGCCACCTGCTGGACAGATGGGAAGGCCCCCATTTGATGATTGACGGAAAACCTAAAGATTTTTCAAAGAAGGTGAAACAAGATGCCCTACATGTGCAACATTCAGATGCCCAAAGGCAAGCCTAAGGAGGTCATCGAGAAGACCATGGTGGAGATTTCTGAGATTATGATCCGGAACTTCGACGCCAAGCCCAGGCAGGTCCGGGTCATCGTGGACGAACTCCCCCGGAACCGGTATATCGTGGGCGGAGTCATGACCGCTGAGATGCCGGAGTTTGAGGAGAAAAAGCCGATGGAGAAGGCCTTGGAAGAATAAAGCGATTTGCACTTGGAAGATACTGTACCAAAGAAAGTTTTTGTATGGATATGAGAAGAGAGGAGATTATTTATGAGAAAGTCAATCGTAAAAGCTTTTGCCTTTGCCGCATCCTTGACGGCAATCCTCACCGCCTGCTCCCCAGGTTCCAGTTCGAATAGCAGCGCTTCAAACCCCAACACCAACAATGATTACCCGTCTCAACCCATTCCCCATGCTGGCGCTGTTCCTGTATGACACCTAGGATGAGGCCATGGAAATTGCTCGGGCCAACCTGACCACAGTGTGGTGATCCACTCTAATACTCAGAAGCACATTGAAGTGGTCCCCGGCGTGGTAAATGTGTCCCGCTATGCGGTCAACCAGGTGGGCGGCACTGCTCTGGGCGGTGCCATGGACAACGGCCTAAACCCCACCACCACCTTGGGCTGCGGTACCTGGGGCAACAACATCATCAGCGAAAATCTGTGGTACACACACGTGATGAACGTGAGCCGCATTTCCTATCGAGTGCCCGATATATACATCCCTACGGATAAAAAGATTTGGGCTGGCTAAACGATCCCCCTTTTTGATTTCACGACACAGAGGTGCGGCTTTGCGGTCGTACCTCTGTGCCTATTCAAAGGTGAAATTTTTGAAACAGAGGGAGAACATTGTGGTACATAAGGAGAAAATCAACCTTATTATCCCCGAGGCGGCGGCCCAGACAGTTTTTTCTCGTCAAAGGCCCTGCGCCAACAGTATTCCTTGAAAGTCGCTCCAAGTTGCCCTCTGATCCATTGATAAGGAAGATTCTGCCAAGCGCTACAGTCTGGTACATAATTGCCAACAAGGAATAAAACTGGGGAATTGCCAGCATACCGTTCAGTGTTGTGCGCTAATTTTTGATATGTCTGTTTGCTGCTCGTGATACCGATTCTGCAACAACGGGTGTGGGCATCCAATCGCAGAAAGGTGGTTGGCAGAGACGCATAGTTTAGATTTCTTTTCGCAGCAATTCAAATACTGTTAATAGTCCTTCGCACATAACAGGATCTAAAACAGGAATTCCCACTGCTTTCTCTATCGATGAGGCAATTTGGATACTGGACATTCCAGTGCAGCTTAAAGCAATTACATCAGCCCCCAGTGCTTTCTGTGCAGCCGCCTTTTCCATAGTAGCCTCGTACCCCTTGGCTGTCATCAAGTCTAAAATATTCTCCACACCATCTCCCTTTGCATTGTTCACAATTCGATCACCCAATATCCGATGGTAGCTCTCTGGTACATCTTCAGTAATACCTAGGACAGCTGGATAGCTGCCAAAAAATGTGCTCAGTGCGGCAGTGCTGGCACCGCCTCCAATAACCGGAATAGGCACTGCCTGTTTTGCCTCTGCAACTCCCGGGTCACCAGCACAACTGACAATAATGGCTTGGCACCCTTCCTGCCACAACTCCACGGCAAGCTTCACTACCTTGGGTACACCAGAAGTAAATGTCACATCATCATGAATTCCCTCTGGTTGATCGGGAATGCATCGGGACACTACTTGCAGCATGGGGAAATAGGATTCGATAAGCTTTCCATGCAGCTGTAGCAGTTCCTCGTCTTCTGTGGTCAAGACCCGAATCAGGCCCACTTTATATGTTTTCAATTTATTCACTCTTTTCCCCCAATTTTGTGGAAAATATTTTGCCGGCCAGAATATCCGCAACTGTGATGGGATCCGCACTCCGAGCAAGGAAAATTACACTCATCTAGGCTGTCGTGATCTACTGGCGGTTCCTCTGGTAAGGTCTTTATATACTCTACCAACGTAAGAACTCGCTCCACTTGATCCCGCTCTCCCTGAATCTGAATAGCTGTTGAATCCTGGACGCCGAAAAACCCGCCCTTTGCAAAAATCTGAGCTTGCACCTTTGCAAAAAATTGAATAGCCTCAATTTCTGTTATAATCTCCCCAGGAATAGGGGCAAGACTGTAGGCCATGCCATAAGAGAATCCACAACGCCGCATAGACACATGGCCCATGATTTGGGTCAAATCGCCCGGGATCAGCTTCAATACGCTGGACAGGATTAATGTTTGGATACCCTCTGTGTATAGATAGGGCATGCAGATGCCATAGCCGCCCCCACTCGGGCTTCCGATGAGCAACGCAGCGTGACCAAAAGCATCCAAGGCATTTGCTCCGGTAATAAATAGTGTCTCCGGACCCAGGCCTTTCATGGTCTGCTCCAAACAATCATCCACTTTTTGAGCTTTCCCCTGCCGATATAGCATGAAATGAGCCCCTTTGCACTTATGCAACGCCCCTTTCATGCCGTTTTTTGTCCACCGCCCGCAGATGCGAAGGGTGTCACCTGTCACCAGTTTAGATAGGCAGGACACTGTTGAAGAACCCTTAAATAGAATTTGGCCATGCTCCAGATAGGGGGTCAGAATGCCACTTGTTGCAATGCAGTGGGCAATCATTTGCTGACACTGGCTTCCCCATAGAGTAAACTGGGCTGTTTCCATAGCATAACTATCCCTTCAGATCTGGAATACTCCGTCCAGCATTACCAACTTGTCATCCAGATATAATGTGGGATTTTTAATAATGCCATCGATATGGCAGTCTGCCTGATTGTTGCCACCAAATCCCACATTGGTTCCAAAAGCGATATGGACAGTCTGATAGGCCTTTTCGTCCTCCAGGATGATGCCAACCAGTCCAGCAGCATAGTTGGTACCAATTCCCAACTCACACAATGTAGCATTATTTCTGCTTTTCAAAAGGATGTCCAATTTTTCCGCTTCTTTGCCCCGAATACTTTGCAGGACCCCGTTTTTTACTTCTACCTCCAGAGGTTCTTTTAGCAGACCAATTCCAACCACGGAGCCGTCAATCACCATGCTGCCGTTGGCCCCTGTCTCTACTGGAGCAATATAGGCCTCTCCCGAAGGAAGATTTCCCGCCTGCCCTTTCTCTCGATAGATCCCGGGGCTGGATACGCCGGGCCGGCCCCGGAGATCTAGTGTCATAACACGCCCCTGCTTCTCGATACGAGCCGTGCTGGCCTTAGTTAACAATTCTGCCACTCGCTCGGTGAACTCCATGACCCGCCTATAATCAGCAGTCATAGCACCCTTGGTAAACATATCTTTTGTGATACCTGGCATCGTGGCAATCCGCGCTCCCGCCGCCGCAGCCTCGATTTTGGCCCGGGTGTGGGTAATGGATGTACTCATAGGGCAAAGGACCACATCTGCAGCCTTCATGGCGGCGGCCACCGCAGCGGGTGGCTCCTGACCCGACACTGCCCGAGGAGACATGGTCATCAGCATAGCCTCCGATTCCAACACCTTGGCCGCCTGATACAGCGCCTGGCCAATAGCATACTTTTCATCGTCAGTTACCACCAGTACCTGCTCCTTTGGCCGAACATTCATACAACTGGTCAATATATTTTTTCCGATCTCCACTAGCTCCATCTTTTTTCCTCCTTACGACAGTAGTTCCATCATGACGCGAACCGCTAGGGTTCGGGACAAAATTACCGGCTTTCTGGATAATTTCTGAAACCGTTCCTTCGTTCCAGTGTGATAGCCAATACAGTCCATCACTACTAGATCTACATCTAGCTCTGATACGGTCCGGGCAGCCTCATCCAGAGCCTCCTGATTTCCGTAAGGCGAGGCAGGAATTGCAGTGCTCTCTTGGACGTATTGTTTCCACTTCTGCTCCGACTGTGCCACCTGCTGGGGGGTGGGAACCACAACAGCAATCTTTCCACGGCTAGCCAGTGCCGGCACAAGGCCGTTGAGTACCTTACAGGGGAAAATCAGAGGCACTTTGGAGTGAAACACGTCAGGAAAATCCCCGGTGCACAAAAACAGTATCAGCTCCGCTCCCTGCTCCTCTAGGAGTTCGATGCACTGCTGTAACCTGGGTAGGATATACCGCTCGGCAAACATTACGGGGCTCCCATCCTGCAGTTGTGAAATCAGGACATAATCCTCCTGCCCCGGTGCAAAGGCACGAACATCCTCTCGGGTGAGCCCATCCAACGCTCCTGCCTGAATTAATTCCACCCGATCATCCATCAGGGGAAGCAGGTCTTGAATTACGTCCTCTCTGGGCGACTGTCCAATGGTAATGGCGCCAACTTTCATCATCTTGTCTTCCTCCGTCCCATATTTATTCGATCTATAAAACCCCCGCCGCCAGTGATCCGGCAGCGGGGGTCGGTCAGCATTGCTTTTTTCCTGCCCCCAAATTTTTTTGTCAGAAAGGAACGTGTTCCACCATGGGGCGGTGAATAATGTTTTCCACTCCGGCTAGCAGATCTTTGTCAAACATGGGGGCGGCCAGTTTCAAATGTTGATACCCTACATGGATTAGGTAGACCTCCTGGCCAAGTCTCAGGTCAGAGGTTGGGGTCGGTCGGCCAGTCTGGCTGTCAAAGGTCATGATCAAATCAGGGAAAGTGCCACGGCGCTGTCCGTCCGGCCCGTCTACCGTCATGTACTCATTCCAGAAAGACATCTCATATCCGCAAATCTTGACAACACCCACATCAAAGCCACCTTCACTGCGCAACTGATACTCTTCTACCGGGCCATGAGCTAGGATCTCGCCGCCTAAAAACTCACAAACCTCCTGTACGCCTGCCTGTACAGACTGCTCCAGACCCCTAGCATAGCGGTGACCCGTCTCAATAGCCTGGGACAGCCCGCCCACAGCACTATTTTTTTGCAGGAGAGAGGCTTTTACTGGATTGCGGATTACAGCTACTAGGCCACCAGCCTCCACTGCAGCCGCTCGAACCAGCTTGGAGCAGTGGTCGATGGAACCAGTCACAGTGCATTCCACATACCGTCCCAATTCTTTCCGACCACCGACACAGGTCATAGTGGTGACGTAGGTAGGATCGCGGTGAAGATTCAGGCTGCCCATCACGCCTGTAGGGTGAGCACGACCGTTGCACGGGGCGTCCAATAAGGGAATTCCCAGCACGGATGCCTCCAGCCAACCGTTGAACGTAGAACCACCGCCATTTTCGTTAGTGATGATGCCACCGGGCCGAATTCCTGTGCTCTTGATAAACAGCTCCACACAGCGCATCATATCTGCGGGAGAAACAAACTTTTCCTGGGCCGCAGGAGCCCCAACCATGGAGGCCGTGACAATCACAGTTTCTGGATCGATTTGATCCAGCGGAGTCAGCTCCAGGGGGCTAAACCGCACAGCCAACTCGCCGGTTTCCGCCCCGGTTACCGCCGATCCTCCTCCACCGCCGCCCAGAATGGCTCCTCCCAGAGCTGCCCAACGGACATGTTGCTCGGTCAGCTTAATCCCATTGCGTTCCATGATTTTTCTTCCTTTCTGTTATCTGCTCCACAATTTCCCTGCACTCAATGTTTTTTGTTAGACACCAGATTGAATACTACGTGTAGGACAACGGTAGCCACCATGCCATTGACGGCTTGGATACCTGGGGTGAAAATGGCCACTACTACACCGCAGCCCCACGCCAGAACTGACGGCCACTTGATAAGAGGGAGCTTTTCATAGGAGATATCGTTGTAGTTATAGTCGTGCTTGATCCCAAACAGGGGGAGCACCAGATAGTCAGCCACCATGACTGCGGCCATGGGAGGAATCACGATACCCAGCCAAGTCATATAGGGCACAAAGTAGTCCACTACACCACAGAAGCCCAAAGCAATTCCGATGACGCCTAAAATAATAGTAATGGGGGCCTTTTTCTTTACTTCAATGATGTTGCAGGCGGCATTGGCTGCGGAGTAGAGATTCTGCTGATTGGTGGTCCAGGCTGCCAGGGTAATGAGTACAGCACCAATCAACCCGGAACCGGTGGCTAGCACGCCGATGTAGTCGGACACCACGCCAAAGTCCCACGTTTCCAAGTGCAGGGCGGCGGCAATGCCGGCGATGGGCAACAGGAAATGGCCGAAAAACAGACCGCTAACCCATACAATAGAAATTTTTACAATATCGGTCTTTGCAAACCGGCCGCAGTCGGGCACGGTGGCCATGCCAGCAGCCCAGCTGCCGATGACCGTAGTCACGCCGGTGGTCATAGCGCCGATTTGATTGCCGGTAGGGCTATAGGAGAACAGAGAATCAACACCGATGAGACGTACACAGTTGACCAGAGCCAGAACAATGAACAGTAACAGGGGGATGGCGGCAAAGGTGCTCAACTTCTCCATTCCTTTAAATCCTTTGATTGCGGTGGAGGCCATCATGATTCCCCCCAGTACTGCCAACACCGGCACACTCAGGGGGATGTACTTGGTCCAGATCTGCCCAAAGAAACCTAACTGCGTGGCGAACCAGCCCACGGAAGTAAAACAGATAATCGCCGAGAAAATATAAGTTCCTACCCGGCCCACAGTAAATCGGATTAGGGACATAGCCGCCAGTCCGGTTTTGGACCCGATATACACAGTCATAATCATGACTACCACTAGGATAATATCGCCGATAGACAAGGCAATGAGGGCATCCCGAAAGTTCATGCTGGAGCCTAGTGCTGTACCAGTGGCCAGATCTCCCACCACCACATTCCAGCACAGCCAGACAAAAAACATCTTGATCCAGCCGTACCGTTTATTTTTGGGAACGGGAGTATAGATATAGTCCTGTTCTTCCACACCACCCTCGGTTACCGAAGTGCTCACATTATGTTGCTTGTCACTCATAGCTATCTCCTTTCTTTGTTACAGCACACAATCCGTTTTTTCTATCAGCCGGTCATACCAAATGGTATGTCTAGTGCCTAGCATAGGTTTTTCTCGGACTACGTTTACCGCCGGGTGGCCCTGTATATCCGTCAAAATAAAACGTGTATCCAGTTTCATTTCCCTGAAGCCTTTCTCTCGGAGTAGTACCTCATCTCTGGGCTCAAGAAACATATCCGGTCCAAATATGCCGCTTATTCCCTCTTGGACGGCAAAGGCTGTGTAGGTATTGTTTTCGTTGGCACGTACTCTGGCAGGGTGATAATTCTCTCTCGCCTGCTGGGCTTCCGGGCAGCCGGAGAGACAGTTTGGATTTTTAACCGCCGGGACAGCAAAAATGTCACACCCGCTGTTGGCCAGCAGCCGGGGTACCTCCATGACCATAATTTCACTCCCTAACAGTATGCCGATTCTGCCATAGGGGCGGTCAAGAATCAGCCCGGCCTGGTCCCCCGCTTCCGCCCACTGTGCCTCCCGGCGAGTCAGGTGACTCTTACGGTAACAGTGTCGGGAGCCATCCTCACACAGACATTCCGCTGCATTCCAAAGCTTCCCGTTCTCCTCCAGAACAAAGCCCAAGATTACATCGACATGGTTCTCTACAGCCAAATCAGACAGTTCCGGCCACACTGGATCATCTGCCCGGATAGCGATACGCTGTGCCTGCTTCAGGTTTTCGGGAACGCCTCCTAGTACCAGCTCAGGCAGTATCAACAAGCGGTTCCCTCGCTTTCCGGCCTGGCAGATGGCCTGCTTTATATTGGCCAGATGTCCCTCCCGGTACTCCGGTTCCATGCTGCATACCGCTACAGAAAACAGGCTGCCTTGGAGCAGAGGATGCGGAGCAAAGATCTGATAATACTGACTCTGGAACCAAGGATAGCGCTGCAGCTGCAATTCACGGTAGAGCTCCGGGCGGCGCGGAGGGATCTCACTCCTATCCGTCTGAGTATCCAAGTCAATCTCGGCCAAAGCAATACCGTTTCCGTAGGGGTGACATGCTAGTACCCTGCCGTCCGGGCCAATGATACCGCTTCCACCGCAGAAGGAAAATCCCTTTTCCTCTCCGTGTCGGTTTGCTGCAATGACATACATCCCATTTTCCTTGGCACGGGTTATCCAGATACTGGAAGGGACAGATGCCTCACTCCAATTCATAGGGGAACATAAAATCTGCGCCCCCATTAGGCGGCTCAACCTGGAGGCTTCTGGGTAGCTTAGATCCATACAGATCTGTATGCCAACGACTCCAATGGGGGTGTCAAATACAGCTACCGGCTCATCTCCCGTCTTGGCCCAGGTGCTGTCAGGAGTGTAATGGTGCATTTTCCGGTGACGGCCAATTAGGCCTCTTGGCCCCACGAGGACGGCAGTGTTGTAAAGTCGATCCCCCTCCGACTCAGGGAGCCCGGCTACCAAATAACAGTCCAGTTCCCGGGCTAAGTCCTCCAGTAACCCTACCGTCCGCCCGCCGATCACATACTCCGCCATCTCCGATGCCTGATCCATGCTGTCAAAGTAATAGCCTGTAGCGCACATTTCGGGCAAAACTATGAGCTTTGCCCCCTGACCGGCTGCCTGTCGTATCAGACCGGCCAGCTGAGACAGGTTTTTCTCTTTTTCCATGAAACGACAGTCGAATTGGATTGCCGCTCCCTTGTACTTCATGGTCCTTACCCTCCTTTTATTGTCCCGAATCTTCCCGACGATCCCACTTCTTTCAACTGAATATTTTTTCTCAAGATAGTCATCCGATTTTTGCAAATATTCCTATAATAGAAATAAAAAATCTTATTATGGAATATTGTAATTATAGTAGCACTACACTTAGCGTTTGTCAAGATAGAAGCCGGTAAAATACACAGGAAACATTCTGTTTGCTTAATTGGCTTTGGTCAAAATGTAACAAGCCAGACGGGGGTTGTTTTCTCCCCGCCTGGCTTGTTTTTGCGCTATTTTCCTGAATCTTTCAGTATAAAATCATCAATAGATCAAATTGCTGTAATAATTGGAGCCCATTTGATTGTTAATTTCCACAGCGAGCTGGCGGCCTTGCTGAACGAATTGCTCCACTGCATCCGGCCGGGCTGGGTCATCCACTCCACCCACACTCAGGCCAGCTACCAACTGATTGGAGGAATTATAGATGGGAAAACCAACGGCAAAGAGTCCCTCTGTAAGTCTGTTATGGGTAAAGTCATAGCCGCGGGCTTGCGCTTGCTTCAGATCTTCGGCCAACTGAGCCATTTCCTCCTCTGGCAGTTCCAGGCTGCGCAGATATCCGCTTTGAAACTGGGGGGAGGCAAAAGCCAGCAGTACCCGGTTGGTAGCCCCGCAGAACAGTGGATATACTCCGCCTACAAACACGGTGCTCAGACGCCCGGTACTGTCGGAGACCACCCGATCCACACATAGGCTCTGGTTTCCACAGGGAATGGTGAGATAGGTGCTGATTTTTGTGCGCTCATGAAAATTCCAGAGAAAGTCATGGGCAATCCGTTTTACATCCTGCCTCTGCACTGCACAGAAACCAAGCAGAAGTACCTGTTCTCCTAAAGAATACTGCTTAGTAAGAGGGTCCTGCACCAAAAAGCCTTCTGTCATTAAGGTATGTACCAACCGGTATGCAATGGTCTTCCCCACGCCCAGCCCGCTGGCAATAGCAGGAAGAGACAGGGTATTCTCTTGCCGAAACATTTTTAAGATAGACAATGCACGGCCTGCTGTCTGCAGATAGCTCATGTCATCCCGCTTATCCAAATCTTCTTTCACGGTGTACCACCTTTATTAGATAAATCGTTTAAAGTGTACCAATTCTCCTCGCCTCTGTCAACCGGATAGGTTAAATTGCTGCTACTTACTTTTTTGTTTTATGGTTTTTACCTCGACTTTACCTGTATGAGAATCAAGCGTGAATCGGCTAATCCGCCCTGTTTCAAAGCGATGTCCATCTACTTCAGGTCAGCAACTTTCTCGCTAATAGAGACATATGGTCCATTCCGGAAAATACGGATCAAAGGTGCCGCTCGGTCACCTTACTCAGCAAAAAAACTAGGCCCGCAGTTTTTACCAATCTATGGATTATCCTGAACGGGTGAAAATTTTGCATCTCGCCTTCAGCTTTAGTGCAAAATTTTTGGTTCCTTTATCCAAATCCTAAAACAGTGCCATAAGAAGTCCCTGATTCCCTTGAAAGACTCAGAATAGACAACAGGAACGTATCATATTTTTCTGTTTTTTGTTTTGCCAAGTGTAGAGGAACAGTTGTAGTATGAGCTCTTTTACTCGATATGCAAAAGATTCAATGCCTCCTAGCCTACAAAGACTCCCACATAGAAGTGTTTGTTGAGGAGGTTATTCGACCATGATCGGGGGCTTCAGTCCTGGCCGGTACACGGTTTTAATGAGGTCGTTTTAGCCTGCCCCAAACTGTGATACACGAGGGTCAGACAGAACGGAACCAATGGAGCAAACAGAGACAGACAGCACACAAGCTCCTTGCAGAAAGGGTACAAAAGCCCCCGACAGAGCAGAAATCATATCCGAACCGCAATTCATAACCCGGAGGTCGGAGATTCAAGTCCCTCCTCCCGCAACCGAAACTCCGCTGGAATAAGCTGATTCCAACGGGGCTTCTCTGCTTTTTATTACTTTTCTAGCTTGATGATTTTGTTGAGGCGTTAGTCTGACTAATTTCCTGAGCCGTACGAAAATTTTTCCGGGGAAGAGAGGGCTATAGACTACCGGAGAGGATGTGCTCCATAATCTCTGCCGCCTGTACTGCGCTTTGGTAGTTGCATGGGTTTCGGTGTCGGAGGTAAACTTGGTGGGGAATATGCTGCACAATAGGACCGCTGAAACTTTCAAATGACCGCTTCTAAGTTACAGTAGGGGTCAGCGGTCCAATAGAAAAAACAGGGGAATGCCTCCCTTGATCAGACGCATTCCCCTGTTTGAGATGGGCTTTGAAGAAAACTTACGATGTCTGGCTCTTTTTCTTGGCGCGGTATTGAGAGATATAAGGATAGCTGACTGAGATTACCATACACAGAAACAGCACGATACAAATTGGTCTGGTTACCATAGAGGTAAATACGGCAGAGATGGAATTGTTGTTTAAAAGTAGTGCCTGGGATAGACCGGCTTCAGCGATGGGGCCCAAAATCAAGCCGAGTACAATGGGGACCACATTGTATTTATATAGCTTCAAGAGATAGCCGATCACGCCGAACACCAGCATGAGCAGAATGTCCGCCACGCTGCCCCGGATAGCATAGGTTCCGATAACGCTAAGGAACAGCACGCAGGCGTTTAAAATATTTTTGGGGGCTAGAGTAACCCGGGCAAAGTATTTAGCGCCCCAGATGCCGATAGCCGCCATCATTACATTTGCAATAAATAGAGCGCAAATAAAGGGGTAGGTGATTTCTTTTTCTGTGGTGAACAGGCCGTAGCCAGGAGTTAAGCCCTGGATGGTAAGGGCGGACAGTAGCACTGCTGTGGTGGCGTTGCCAGGGACACCTAGAGTCAGAGTAGGGATCAGAGTGCCGCCTGTGACCGCATTGTTGGCCGCCTCACACCAAGCGACACCCTCCCGGGAACCGTTGCCATAATCCGGGTCCTTCGTAAACATATGACCAGTGTTGTGGGCTACATAGGAAGCCACATCCCCCCCGGTGCCGGGAATAATACCCACAATCAGACCAATAACAGAAGACCACCAGTAGATTTTGGGGTATTTGAAAATATCTTTTAGTTTCAATTTACTGCTCTTGTACTGCACCAGAGAGTCCTTGCTTGCCACCTCAAGAGGATCTTTCAAAGAAGTGAACACCTGGGACATACTGAACAGGCCGATGACCACCGGGATCATTTGAATGCCACCCATGAAAAAAGTGCTGCCAAAGGTAAAACGAATGCTGCCCTGGACAGGGTCGATGCCTATACAGGCCAAAACCAGACCAACACAACCCATCATCAAGCCCTTGAGTACGCTTTTGGCAGTCAAAGAGGCTATGATGGTCAGACCAAAGAGAGCCATCATGAACCTCTCTTGGGGGCCGAATTGGAAGGCGAAACGAGCCAGCGGGGGAGCTAAAAACAGCAGGGCTACAACACTGAGGATACCGCCCCAGAAAGAGGATATTGCGGACTCCACCAGAGCTTCGTGAGACTTCCCCTTCAAAGTCATGGCATAACCGTCCATGGCGGTGGCAGCCGCGGCACTGGTACCAGGGGTATTGATCAAAATGGCGGAGATGGAGCCTCCGAACATGGAACCACAATAGATGGCCCCTAAAAATACCAGAGCGGTAGTGGAGTCGATGGTGTAGGTTACCGGGATAAGCACTGCGATGCCCATAGTAGGAGTGAAGCCGGGCAGAGCCCCCACGATGATTCCCAAAATCGTGCCGACAAGGGCAAAAATCAGATTACCTGGAGAAAATGCGGTGGCAATATAGCCTAAAATTTCGGTCATGGGCGCCTCCTTCAGATCAGGATCCCTCTGGGGAATCGGATGCCCAGAAGAGAGAACATGGCGAACAGGAAAACAGAGAAAAAGATAGTCGCTATGATATCCCGGACGATATGCTTTTTATCTTTGACCGGCTCAAAGATTAAAATAGTAATTCCAGTAAATAACATGGAAGAGCTCAAAAAGCCAACCCGTGGGATCGCAAAGATCCAGAGCGCGGCGATAAATGCGAGGATGATGCCGCGCTTGATTTGCCCTGAATTTAGAGGAAATACCGTCGCCTGGTCCCGCTCTTTTTGCCACTTCACACCGGAAATCACGATGTTAGCGGCAGACAAAGCCATGCCGGTCACACAGATAAACTTGGGCCAAAGGGCCGCTGCGGGCTGGAGCTGAAGACTGTAAACATAAAATAAAATGAAAAATGCCAGCACCAAGATTCCGGTGATACAATTTCGTTTATTCAAAGGTTTCACCTCGAATGTCTAAAATGAAGCTGGACCGGACCGCTTCCCCAGACAGGACGCGGCCGGTCCAGCATCGTGAGAGCTTACTGGAGGGACTCCAGGACAGGAACTGCCAGCTCTGCAGCATTGTGTACCTGCTGGGAGAACTCCTCATGGTCAGCATATCTGTGCATAAAGTTGGACTCCGCTGCCGCAGCTTGGAATTCCTCGTCCTCAAGGGTGGCCTTGACTGCTGCGTCAAAGGCATCTACATAGGTCTGATCCACGCCTTTCATGTAGTAGAAGCCGGCAAAGGCGTTGGTCTCATAGCCCTCATAGCCCAGCTCTCCTAGGGTGGGTACGTCCTCGAAGCCTGGGGTGCTGGACTTGGAGCCCAGATTGATCACCGGCCGGATGTCAGAGCGGCCGGTCAGCTCGGACTCACTTACTGCATAAGACATCACATGACCACCCATCACCGCCGTGTAGCAGTCGGAGGTACCGCCGGTGAAGGGGACGCTGAGGGCGTCCAGCCCCTCGCCTGACAGGAAAGAAGCAAAGGCCACATGGGCGATACCGCCGTTACCGGCATTGGCGTAGGTGAACTGGCCGGGGTTCTCCTGGATATATGTGAGGACGGACTGGGCATCAGGGAATTTGTCGTTCTCTCCGGAAACTGCCAGATAGAAGGGATCTGCGGTGATCCGGGAGACAGGGATCAAGTCGTCCACCGTGTAGGTGGTTTCGCCGCTAGCGGGGCGGTAGACAGTAGGGGTAGGGAGGCTGAACAGGATGTTGCTACCGTCCGCCGCCTGAGAGACAAAAGCGGTGGTGCCGATGACGCCGGAGGCGCCGCCGGCGTTGTTGACTACCAAGGTAGCGCCAAGGTGTTTCTCCAGGTAGGGCTGGATAAAGCGCATCTGGATATCGGTGTTGCTGCCAGCATTGAAGGGGACAGTGACCGTAATGATTTCAGGGAATTCTACTTGTGGAGCTGTACTAGAGTCACCCGAAGTGTTTGCGCTGGATCCGGTGTTGGAACTGGTGCTTCCGCCGGCGGAGGTGCTGGAGTGATCGCCACCGGAGCAAGCTGCGAGAGAGAGGAGCATGGCGAGAGACAGAACGGAAGAAACAAGCTTTTTCATATCAAATTCCTCCTAAAGACTACTTAGGTGTTCTCGGTGCTGGGTGCGTCGTCGGTGTAGCGCTTGCGGAAGAGCTTTTTAATTTCTGCAATGGGGGCATCCCGTTCAATGAGTTCCCGCATGACTTCCTCGTCAGGCAGGATTTCTTGGCATTTTTTCAGTATATAAGCTGCATGCTGAGGAGGTACGGCACAGATCCCTGAGTCGTCAGCGATGATCAGATCGCCAGGATTGATCTGGACACCTGCAAGCACCACAGGGCCGTTGATCTCAATGGCCTCAATACGGCACTTGCCTGTCTTGGGGGTGACACCTCGGCACCAAGTGGGCATCTGATACTTGCGGATTTCGCCAACATCTCGGACCGCACCATCGATGACCACACCCTCCAGTCCACGAATCTTGGCGGAAACAAAGGATTGACCACCCATGCTGCTCATATCCGTCATACCGCCGGCGTCACCCACCAGTACATCGCCGGGTTCTGCCAGATAATTAACCTCTCGAGAGGCCATTTTGATGAAATCGTGGTCCATCAGGCCTTTAGTAGTGGTCTTTTCGATGGGGATGCTACGCAGGGTCACCGCAGTGCCAACAATCAAGTGGCCCGGCTCGATGGGCTTCAGTACAGAAGCGGGGATCACTTTGTTGTAACCCAGTGCGTCCAGAAGGTCGCTGACAGTTCCGGTCAGGTCGTCCTCCAGTGCCTTGAAGCCATCGACAATCTCCTTTGGCACTCGGGGGAACTTGATCATCTTGATGTTCTCCTTGTCGATTACGCCCCAGATACGTCCTGCCGCCTTATATTCTTCATAGTCAGCGGCAACTTTCGGATCTATCATATCAAAAACTCCTTTCCGTTTCCGGCAAAGTGAAATATGGGCTCTTATTTATACCGTGCCCGGAACAGAGGCCGCAATTCAGAAATAGGAGCCTTGGATACGATCAGTTGGCGCATCCGCTCCTCGGAGGCGGCGATCTTTAGGCACTCCTCTAGTACAGGCTCTGCCAGTTCATAAGGGACGATGCACACACCGGAGTCGTCCGCCACCATTAGGTCGCCGGGGATGACCAGTTTGCCGCACAGAGTGACAGGACCGTTCATCTCGATGCACTCCATGCGGAACTTTCCGGTGATCTGAGTGGTGCCGCAACTGAATACGGGGTAACCCATCTCTCGGATGGAGGACACATCCCGGCAGCAACCGTTGACAATATTGCCGGCAAAGCCGCAGCTTTTGCCAACGGTGCAGCTCTGGCCGCCCATGTTGGATACATCCAGGTTACCGCCAAAGTCGGACACCAAAACGTCGCCTGGCTCTCCTAGGTAGTAGATATCCCGGGTAGACATTGCGATGAAGTCATGGTCGTGGGCGCCCTGGGTGGGTGTCTTACGGACCGGAATGTTCCGAATAGTTACCGCGGGACCGCAGATTTTGCTGCCGGGAATCACTGGCTTCAAATAAGAAGTGGGGATGGCCCCGTCGATCCCGTAGGAGTCCAGTACATCAGAGACAGTGGTGCTCATGTCCTCCATGGATAGGTAACCGTCGATAATTTGCCTGCTGACGCGAGGAAATTTGATCCGAGTGATCCGCTCCCGGGGGACCAGACCCCAGACTCGTCCGGCCGCCTCGTACTCCGCGTAATCCTTGTCGCGCTGGGCGCGCAGGGCGGCAACCTCTTCATTAGCCTTTTCCACTTGTGTGATATCCATAACCTATACTCCTTCTTAATGATATTTCTAAATAAGAAACTTATTTTCTGAATATAGGATATCATAAGAAAGAAAAATATTCAATATATACAAGAAAATCAAAGAAAATTCATCAATATTCCACATTTATATTGGACAATTTTTAATAAAATCCCCGATACTGTTTCCTAATAGGAAAATGAGTACGGGGATGTTTCCTGCGTTGTCACAGTGAATTTCCAATGGCGCCGCTGCTTAGATCCTTGGACATCTCCTTTGCGATTTCCTTGACTAAAAAGATGTACCGTTCTAGTTTGGTCTGATCCACCCGCAGTCGGGGAGCGCCGATGGAGATAGCCGCCCAGACGGTCCCGGACTCATCCCGAATGGGGGCGCTGATGCCGATGGTCTCAATACTCAATTCCCCATCGCTGATGGCATATCCCTGTGCGCGAATTTTAGCGTACTCCTTCAAAAGCTCATCTGGCGAAATAATAGTGCGCTCAGTCAGTGGTGTAATGGGTTCCTCCATCAGGCGGCGACGGATGACCTCGTCGCTCTGGAAGGCCCCCAAGACCTTCCCGTTGGCACCGGCATACAGGGGGCGTTCTTGCCCCACACTGCCAGCCACCCGGACGGCCTGGAGACTCTCCTCCCGGTAGACCAGGTTGGCCTTTCCGTCAACCAACATACTGAAGGAGGCGTTCTCCCCGGTGAGATCACGTAGCCGCACCAAATACGGCTTAACCATTTTGGATAAGCCGATGTGATCCTCATAAGTTTTTCCTAAAATATATACCACCGGTCCCAGAGTGTATTTTCGATCTACAGTTTGGGTAGCCAATCCGCTTTTTACCAGGGCCGCTAATAGTTTGCATGTTCCGCTCTTTGTGCATCCAATTTTTTCTCCCAGTTCAGTAACACTGTGGACATAGGGAGCCTGCCCAAGTAATTTCAACAGTGAAACGGTTTTTTCACCAGATGTCATATAGTATCCCTCCCTCTCGTTCTTTTGCTATTGTAGCGGGGGTCTCAACGCATGTCAATTACCGGTTGGCAAATTAAAATTGCAGGGCAACCATGTTTTGCCAAGTGGGGCGTTTTAATTTATACCCGACTCAATTTTCTACTTATTACCTGCTCCAGATCCAGAAAAGCCAGAGATAAAACGGGGCTTACACGACCTCCAGCTTTTGACCAGTTTTTATAAAAATTAAAGAACTGTGCCACAATGGGGGACCCCTGCGGCACAGCTCATGATTGAATTTTGTTTGTAGTTTTTCTTACAGTAAGGACTACACTTTTGTATATACAACGTCTACGAGGCATGGCTATGCCAGCGGTGAACAGGATGTTGCCGCAGCACAGAAAGAGAATGATGGAGGAATTTCGCGGTCCATACCGCTTTGGTCCCTGGAGTGAGACTGATTTAGGTCTGTTCCCCAGGTGGGAGCATAGTCTTTTCTTCCTTGCTAATTTGCGCCTTTCCCTCATACTTAGAATCAAGCGAAGTCCTTAATGGGAATGGGGCCGCTGAAATCCTAAAAGCATGATTGAGACACAAAAGAGGCTATATATAGGGGCGGGCCGCCCGGCCGTCGCGTGTGACGACCGAGGCGGCCCTAAAAGTCAGCGATATTACTTCTTGATGCCCCG